>JACPRC010000133.1 GCA_016190175.1 Planctomycetota bacterium | reverse complement strand
GATGTACTCGATCGGGTCCTCGAGCGTGATGTTGTGGCGCCGGTACTGGGTGTTGATGAGATCGACGATCGAGGCCATCGTCGTCGTCTTCCCGGCCCCGGTCGGCCCCGTGACGAGGACGAGCCCTCCCCGGAAATGGGCGAACATCTCGAGCTCCGCGGGCAGCCCCAGCTCGTCGAGGGTGGGGACGATCGCGGGGATCCGATGGAAGGTCGCCGCGGGTCCCCGGTAGTCCTGGAAGTAGTTGGAGCGGAATCGCCCGGTGCGGACGTCGCCGTACGCGAAATCGAGGTCCCTCGACTTCTGGTACTGGGTTTCCTGCTCCTTGGTGAGGATCTCGCGCGTCAGCCTTTCGATGTCGTCGGGCGTGAGCGGCCCCGCGCCCGGCAGGTCGCGCAGGTCCCCATGGACCCGGTAGCGCGGGGGAACGCCGACCTTGAGATGGAGATCGGAGGCGCCCGCCGCCTCCATTCCCTGCAGCCACCGGTCGATTTCCGCCATCGGATTTCCGATCTACGCCGGACTCAGGAACCGGTCCTTCTCGCCCGCCCGGGAGACCGCCTCCTCGATCGTGATCTTCTTCAAGCGGACGAGCTCCGTCAGGGAGTCGTCCATCAGACGCATCCCCTGGTTCCTTCCCATCTGGATCATCATCGGGATCTGCCACGAGCGGTCCTCGCGGATCAGGTTGGCGATCGCGGGCGTCATGATCATGATCTCGGAGGCGAGGGAGCGCCCCTTCCCGTCCGCGTTGGGCACGAGCTGCTGGCAGACGACGCCCTTCAGGACCGTGGCCAGCGTCGCGCGGACCTGCGCGCGCTTCTGCGACGGGAACTGGTCCAGGATCCGCGCCACGGTGCGGTGCGCGCTCAGCGTGTGCAGCGTCCCGAACACGAGGTGGCCCGTGCCCGCGGCGTTGATGGCGGTCGCCACGGTCTCGGGGTCCCGCATCTCCCCCACCACGATGATGTCGGGGTCCTCCCGGAGCGCCGCGCGGAGCGCCGACACGAAGGCCGGCGTATGCGCGTACAGCTCCCGCTGCGAGACCATCGACTGCCGGCTTTCGAAGATGAACTCGATCGGGTCCTCGATCGTGATGATGTGCTTCTGCTGCGTCCGGTTGACGAGGTCGAGGAGGGACGCCAGCGTCGTCGATTTGCCCGAGCCGGTCGGGCCCGTGACCAGGACGAGCCCGCGCGGAAGGTCGACGAACCTCCGCACGACGCCGGGGAGGCCGAGCCTCTCGAAGGGCCACACATCGTCCAGGATGACGCGGAAGATCCCGCCGATCCCGCGGAAGTGGCGGAAGATGTTCGTGCGGAACCGGCCGACGGCCGGCACCTCCATGCAGAAGTCCAGGTACTTGTTCACGTAGTAGCGCTTCACCTGCTCGGGGGAAAGCAGCGAGAAGAGCAGGTCCCGGCACTCGTCGAACGAGAGCGCCTCCGCGGGAAGCTCCATCAGGTTCCCGTTGACGCGGACCATCGGCTTCTGCGCGGAGGTGAGGTAGAGGTCCGACGCCCCCAGCTCGCGCGCGAGCTGGAGGTACGTCGTCGCCTTCGCGCCCTGGAGCTTCGAGCGGACGGCGGTTTCGCGCGCGATGCCGGTCTTCGAGAGTTCCAGCTTGCGGCGCTGGACGCTCAGGATGCTGTTGAGGGTCTTCTCGTCGATGAGCCCCTGTTCGACCAGGATCTCGCCCAGCATCCTCGGCGGCGCGATCGCCTTCTGCAGCTCGACGCAGCGGCGGAGCTGCTCCTCGGTGACGAGGTTGAAGTTCAGCAGGATCTGGCCGAAGAGGTTCTGTTCCATGGTCCGGGTCGAGAATCTACCATTCCTCGGCCTGGAGGGACAGGATTGAGTCGCCGGGCCATCCCCCGGAGGCATGGGACCGTGTCGTTTCCGGTTTCGCCTGGCTTGACATACTCATAGCACTGCTATACAGTATGCTTGTTTCATGCGGAAGCGAGGTACGATATGATCGTGATGAATCCGTCCATGACGGATCAGATGGTGCTGGAGTTCGCCAACGAGCATGGTTGGGGGGGAACCGGGCGAGCGTACGGGGTCATTCTCGACATCATGCGGGAGCGGGGTGTGGCCAAGGAGGACGTCGACACGTCGATCGAGATCCTCAAGAAGAAGGGACATATCAAGTTCGAGCACTTCCCGCCGGGGCGGGACCCTCTGGGTTTCATGAACACGGTGGTGGCCATCACCACCGAAGGCAAGGATCAGCTTCGTCGCCTTCGAGCCGCTCTCCAGTTCAATCTGCGCCTGCCCGAGGCGCTCCGGCAGGAAATCTCGGAGTTCGTCGGAAAGGCCGGGGACTCCGCGGGCGGCGTCGCAGTCACCGCCATTCGCGAGTGGGTGCGGATGCAGAAATTCCCGGCCATCGACTTCCGCTGGAGCCCCAGCGGGCGTCAACCGTTCGTCATGGGCACCGGCCTCACGGCATGGGAGGTGTATCGCGTCTGGCTGGACCACGGCGAGGATCCGGACAAGATCGAAAGGAACTACGCGAATCTGAGCGGACCGGCGGGCCGCGCCAGAGTCAACGCGGCCGTCGCGTATGCCAGGGCCTTCCTCAAGGAGATGCCGGAGGGCGCGTTCGGGAAGCGGCCTCCCTTCGCGCGCGAAGTGAAGGTCTAGGGGCGTGACGCGGCCCAGGTTCCTGCTGGACGAGCACATCGGCCGCCGCGTCGCGGAGGAAGCGGGGCGGCACGGCGTGGACGTTCGGGCCGTGGACGGCTCCGACCTGGCCGGGTTGGACGACCTGGCGCTCTTCCGCCGCGCGATCGCCGACGGGCGCATCGTCGTCACCTACAACAACGCCGACTTCGCGCCGCTCATGGGCGACCTCGTGCGCGAGGGGGCGCTCGTTCCCGGCGTCATCTTCGTGGACATTCAGACGATTCCCACCTCGGATGCGTCGGGCCTGGCCCGCGCGCTCGTGCGCATCGCCGAACGCATCGCGGCGGGCGAAGTGGACGCGTCCGGGGGGATCTTTCTTGGGCGCACGTAGCGGGAACCGCGGCGTCGCCCGTTCCCGCACCCGCTCGATCACCC
This sequence comes from Planctomycetota bacterium, assembly GCA_016190175.1. Taxonomy (GTDB): domain Bacteria; phylum Planctomycetota; class MHYJ01; order MHYJ01; family JACPRB01; genus JACPRC01. The sequence goes on along the minus strand of JACPRC010000133.1, from coordinate 22,990 downwards.
CAGGATCTTCTCCCACGCCTTCTTCGTCCGCTCGCGCAGCGTCTCCCGCGGCCCCGGGACGACCGCCGGCGTGCGGCCCGTGATCCTGCGCAAGGCGCGATCCGCTTCCTGAAAGACTTCGATCGACGGATCGCCCAGCGCGTCGACGAGCCGTCGCACGGCGCGCCGGTCGGCGATGAGGCCCAGCGCCGAGGCGCACGCGGCCCGGACCTCGTGGGAGTCCGAGTCGAGGCCGGCGATCAGGTCCTCCACCGCGGAGCGGGCGCGCAGGCGGCCGAATGCATCCGCGCAGGCGAGCCGCCGAGGCGCGTCCCCGTGCCGGCGCCACGCGTCGAGGAGCGGCCCCGCGGCCTCCGACCGACCGACCTGGCCCAGCGCCCGGATCGCCGGGAGGGAGACGAGCGCCGCCGGGTCGCGGGCGGCGCGGCCCAGCGCGTCGATCCCGTGGGCACCGCCCAGGATCCCGAGGGCCGCGCACAGGCGCGAACGCACCAGCGCGGACGCGTCGAGGTCGAGGAACCTCGCGAGGTCGGGGACGACGGACGCGTCGCCCGACCGGCCCAGGAGGTCCGCCGTCGCGGCCCGATTGGCGGCGCCGATCATCTTCGGCCAGCGCAGGACGAGCGTCGGCGCGAGGCCGGGCTCGCGTCGCGCTTCGAGGACCAGAAGCGCCGCGGAAGCGCGGGGAGCGTCCCCGTACGTCGCCGCCGTCAGGAGCGGCTCGACCGCCTCGGGCCCCATCCCCACCAGCCCGCGGAAGGCCTCGTCCCGGACCTGCGCGGAGGGATGGGTCAGGCGCTCGACGTACCGATCGACCCGGCGGATGCGGTCGACCTCCGCCTCGTGGATCGGCCGCCACGGATCGTACAGTCCGACGTCGAAGCAGCCCGCGAGGGAAAGGAGCCAGATATATCGCATCCGTTCCTATTATCGGCGAGTTCACGATTTCCGTCGCCCGAAAGCGGGCGTCGGAGGAGCGGCGATGGTATGATGCGGCGCCGCGGCGAACGAGGAGGGACGCATGTCTCCACGGAATCCGATCCTGGGCGCGCTGTTCCTGAGCCTGCTGCCTGGATGCAACGGGAGCCCGGACCCAGCGACGACGGCGGAACTCCGGAAGGCCTTCGACGACTACCGGGCGGCGACGCTCGCCCGCGACTTCCGGAAAGTCCTCGGAATGCTCAGCCGCAAGTACCGCGCGACGATGATGACCGGCGATTCGTGCGCCCGCGACCTCGATGTGAGGAAGACGTGGCCCGCCGAGCGTCTCGAAGCGGAAGCCCGTTCGTTCGATCTCACCGTCGAGCAGTTCGGGAGGATGTCGCCCGAGGAATACCATGTCGCCCGGTCGCTCTCCGTGATGAAGTTCCCCAAGGACGCATGGGCGATCGAGAATCTCCATTGGAAGCGGGCGCGGCTCCACGAAGGAAGAGCCGTCTGCACGGTGTTCCTGGCGGAGCGTATGGCGGAAGAGATGACCGTCGCGTTCGTCAAGGAAGACGGCGCCTGGCGGATGGACTACTGGATCTCGGCATCTCCCGCCCATTGAGACCGCTCTGGACTCCCGTCCGTCTCCGGGTACAATCCCCCCCATGCCCCTCGTGCTCATCCGCGACACGCACCCGCGGCCGCGCGCGAAGATCCGCGCCGCGCTCCGGGCGACCCACCACGCGATCGCCGCCGCGCTCGAAGTCCCGCCGGGTTCGGTGTGGTTGCGGTACGAACCCGGAAAACCGGACCACTACTGGGAGGGAGAGACGGGCGAATCCGAAGGAAAACCCGTCCTCGTCTTCGTCACGCTCGCGAGGGGCCGCCCGGAGAGGAAAGTGCGTCCCCTCTTCGGCGCGATCTCCTCCGCGATCGCCGGCGCCTTCGCCCTCGACCCCATGAACGTCTGGGTCCGCATCGACGAGGTCTCGCCCGAACGCGTCGGGCAGGGCGCGAGTTCCTATGCGGAATTGAGGAAACGCAGGTGACGCGGACCCGCATCGTCGCAACGCTCGGCCCCGCCACCGCGTCGGAAGAGGCGATCGCGGCGCTCATCGGCGCGGGCGTGGACGTCTTCCGCCTCAACTTCTCGCACGGGACCCACGAGGATCACGGCGCCGCGATCGGACGCATCCGCCGGCTCGCGGGCGATCGGCCCGTGGCGATCCTCCAGGACCTGTGCGGGCCGAAGTTCCGGCTCGACCGGCCGCTCCGGGCGAGAGCCGGCGAGATCGTCGAGATCCCCCTGCCCGGCGGCGTACGGCCGGGCGATCCCGTCCTTCTCGCCGACGGCACGGTGCACCTGGAGGTGGTGGACGGCATGCGATGCCGGGTCGTCATCGGCGGCGATCTCCCCGCCGGCAAGGGGATCAACTTCCCCTCCTCGCGCCTCGACGTCCCCGCGCTCACCGACAAGGACCGCCGCGACCTGGCGTTCGGGGTGGCGCAGGGCGTGGACTTCGTCGCGCTGTCGTTCGTGCGGCGCGCCTCCGACCTGGACGAGGTGAAGCGCAGCGGCCTCCCCGTCGTCGCCAAGATCGAGAAGCCCGAAGCGGTCGAGAACATGGAGGAGATCGTCCGCGCGGCGGACGGGATCATGGTCGCGCGGGGCGACCTGGGCGTCGAGATCCCGATCGAGCGCGTGCCGGTCGTCCAGAAGCGCCTCATCGCGCTGGCGAACCGGGCGGGCAAGCCCGTGATCACGGCGACGCAGATGCTGCGTTCGATGGTGGACGAACCGATGCCCACGCGCGCGGAGGCGACGGACGTGGCCAACGCCGTGCTCGACGGCACGGATGCGGTGATGCTGAGCGAGGAGACGGCGATCGGGAAGTACGCGGTCGAGTCGGTGCGCGTGATGGACCGCATCATCGCGGAGGCGGAACCGCTGCTCGCGCCGCGGAGCGACGATCCCGGTCGCGATCCGGAGGACGTGCTCTCCGCCGCGGCGTGCGAGATGGCGGAGCGGATCGGCGCCCGCGCGATCGTCGTCCCCACGCAGTCCGGCTTCACGGCGCGCAAGGTGGCGCGGCGCCGGCCGCGAGTCCCCATCATCGCGCTCACGCCGGAGGAGAAGACGCGGCTGCGGCTCTCGCTCGTGTGGGGCGTGGCGGCGGTGACGGTGCCGTGGTTCGGCGACCACGCGGGCGTGCTGGAGCAGTTCCGCGAGCCGGTGCGGGCCACGCGGCTCGTGCCGGACGGTTCACGCGTCGTCGTGACCGCGGGATGGCCGTTCGCCACGCCCGGAATCACGAACCTCGTGCACGTGACAACGCTGTAACTACTTCCCGAACGCGAACGCCTTCTCCAGCAGCTCCAGCTTCTCCGGGTCGTTCGACTTCACTTTCCCCGAGAGGAAGTCGCCCACGCCGGGGCGGTACTCCCCCTTCGTCATCCGGACGAAGAGGTCGGCGCTCGTCTTGAGCACGACGTCCGCGTTCTCGACCTTCCCCTCGACGGCGGAGCAGTCGTCCGGACCGAGGGTCACGGTCCACTTCTGGCTCTTCTCGTCGCCGAGAGAGAGGTAGAAGGTCGTCGTCTGCCCGACGACGCCGGGCTGGAACTTCTTCTTCAGGTCGCCGAACAGCTTCTTCAGGTCTTCGGCCATCCGCGATCTCCCTTCAAAGTCTGGAGGATTCTGCGATTCGCCGCCGGAAATGCCAGCTTTTTCAGCTCGGCCGGCCGGACCCACCGGACTTCGGCGCAATCGAGCGCCCGCGGCCGCCCCGCGGCATGGCGGCACTCGTACGCGTGCAGGTTCACGGAGAAGTGCGAATAGCGGTGCGGGACCGTGACGATCTTCGGCCCCACCGCGATGCGCAGCCCGACCTCCTCGGCGAACTCGCGCGCGAGCGCGCGCTCGGGCGACTCGCCGGGCCGGATCTTCCCGCCGGGGAACTCCCACAGTCCGCCCAGCATCGCGTCCTCGCGGCGTCGCGAGACGAGGATGCGGCCCGCCTTGCGGCAGACCCCGACCGCGATCTCGTAGTGGGGCACGGGCCGGCCCGCCTTCCGCGCCGGCACGCGCTCCGTCGTGCCCGCCGAGAATGCGGCGCAGTGCCGGCGTACGGGACAGGCCGCGCAAGCCGGGCGTCTTGGGAAGCAGACGCGCTGGCCCAGTTCCATCACCGCCTGGTTGAAGAGCCCGGGCTCGTGCGGGCCCATCGATGCGGAGAAAAGGACCTCGACCTCCGCGTCGGAGACGCGCGCCGCGTTCCTCAGCCGTGCGGCGACCCGCCGGACGTTGCCGTCGATCGCGACGACGGGTTCGCCGTTCACGATGCTCGCGATGGCCGCGGCGCTGTAAGCACCGACCCCCGGAAGCGACTCCCAGTCGTCGGCCGTCTCCGGAAAGCGGCCCCCGTGCTCGTGCACCAGCGTGGACACCGCGCGATGCAGATTCCTCGCCCGCGCGTAGTACCCGAGCCCCTCCCAGATCTTGAGGACCCGGTCGAGCGGGGCGCGCGCGAAGGAACGCATGTTGGGAAAGCGGCGCAGGAACCGCTGATAGTAGGGGATCGCCGTCTCGATCCGCGTCTGCTGGAGCATGATCTCGGAGATCCATACCCGGTACGGATCGCGGTGGCGGCGCCACGGCAGGTCGCGGCCGCGCCGCCGGAACCAACGCACCAGGTCGCGGGCGAAAGCATTCGGGTCCACGGAAGTCCGCGCATTATGCCGAGGAGGGAACGCGGGAGCAAGGGGATCGGAAGACACCAAAAGTTGACAGGCACCTTTTGGAGTGTCGAACATAGTCTACATTGTGTTCCGCAGGAATCGGAAATGCGTAGCCAAGGCCCGACTACTGGAGGGTGGCGAAAAAGCCCCCCTCCAGAGGCCATCCAGATGGGTCCAAACGGCCGTCTGGAGCCCACCGAATTCCGCATATTGGCACGGGGTTTGCTAGTATGGGGGTCGTCAGTTCGTGACGCACCGCGTTATGGAGGGGCTGGTGGAAGCAAAGAGGTTCCCGAAACGAGCGGCGCTCCTGCTCCTCCTCATCGGCGTTCCCGGCACCGTAGCCATCGTGGCGATCACCCGATCCGGACGCAACGGAGACCAGGAGAAAGAGGAGGCCCGAGCGGCTCAGTCGCACCGGCGCGGCGCGAAGGCGCGCCCGTTCCTGGCACCCGGCGAGGAGGAGTCGGACACGGCACGCTCCCGCTCCGAGGGCGACCGCACGGTCGCTGCGGAGCGCTCCGAGCGCGGCACCGCCGCGGCCGGCGAGATCCCCGCGGAGCTGGCGGGCTACGGCGCGGCGGGCGGACGGCCGGTGAAGTTCGGGAAGCTGGCTTGGACGCCCGGCATGAAATGGAAGGTCGAAACCCACTATCGGCTGATGCAGCACGGCATGGACGACCTGTGGACGGAGCGCCCCATCCTCTGGAACTTCGAGGTGAAGGGGACGGAGAAGCTCGACGGCCGCGACGTCTTCGTCGTGGACGTGAACCCGGCCGACCTCGCCGGGATGCCTTTCAACCCGGGCGGGACGATGTACGTGTCCATGGAAGATCACACCGTCGTCGCGGTGCGGGACCGCGTCCAGGAGCGCGGGCTCGTGCGCGAGCGGTTCGTGCGGTTCGAGGAAGGCGAGGAGGGCGCGCCGTCGGTCCTCTTCCCCGTCGAGGTCCCCCCACCGGGGAGCGACGGGGTGGAGAGGAGCAGTTCGACGGGAGCGCCGTCCGCCAACCCGTTCAGCAAGGACCCGAAGGCGGAGGCGCCCAAGTCGACCGGTACGGTCGTGGACGTGGAGTACGAGGCGGACGGCGTGACGATCCGGCAGCGGTGGGACTCGACGGTTCCCTACTGGCCGCTGTATTCGAGCACGCCTTCCAAGGTGAGCTATCTCAGGGCGGAGCCATAGGGGCTCGCCCGCATTTCTAGGGAAAGGGAGATTCGAATGCGCAGGGTACTGGTGGCGGCGCTGCTCCTGTGCGGAGTGGCGGTCGGAGAAGATGTTCCGCAGAGCACCTCGAAGGCGAAGGCGGGTGCCTCTTCCGGCAAGGCGTCGTTCGTCCCGTGGTCCGGCTCGTGGTGGCCCATGAAGGGCGGCGAGCTCGGCATCGGCTGGAACGGCAAGAAGACGTTCACCTGGGACGCGGCGGCGAAGAAGTACAAACTCAACACGTCGGTGGCGACGAACGACCTGTCGCCGATGGCGAAGTACGACAAGTACGTCGGGAACAACCTCGACGACGGCGCCGCGCGGTGGGAAGTCACGATCAGCGGCGACTGGATGCATCATGTCGATCCCGAGCAGGCGAAGAAGTTCAACAAGGACGACGTGGACTTCTCGTGGTGGGGCCATTGCAACGGCTGGGCCGCCGCGTGCTCGCTCGAGGACGAGCCCGTCTCCTTCATCGAGAAGAACGGGATCCGCTTCGAGGTCGCGGACCTCAAGGGCCTCATGTCGGAGAGCTACTTCGGCGTGGTCTCCTCTTTCAGCGGCTCGCGCTACGGCAAGCCCGAGAAGGAGACGGAGGCGGACTACAAGAAGGCGAAGGAGCTGCTCGAGGCCCTCAAGGGCACCCCGCCCGCGGCCTCCGAGTACCGCAAGTGGTACGAGAAGGCCTTCGACCAGAAGCTCACCCAGGACTACACCCCCCAGGCCTACAAGGGCGTCCTCGAGAGCTTCATCAAGTGGTATGACGACAAGTACACCAAGGCGTACGAGGACATCCGGCCCGACGTGTTCCACAAGATCCTCATGACCGCCATCGGCAAGATGAAGAGCGTGGTCGTCTTCGACGTCACGGCCGGCGAGGCGGTGTGGAACCATCCCGCGTACTCCTACACGACGAACCTCGTCGACAAGGGCACCAAGAAGATCGACGGTTACAACCGGCGGGTCTTCGAGGCCACGACGACCGTCACCTTCCTCAGCGACGGCGTGGACGTCTCGGCCCTCGGCGCGGACTCGTTCACGAAGAGCTACACGTACGAGCTCTACGCGACGACGATCCTCGGGACGCTCAAGGGCGGCAAGTGGACCGGCGCGAGCGTCGACGATCACCCCGATTTCGCCTGGTTCGCGAAGTACAATCCGACCGGCGTGGACTACGAGGAGAATAAGAAGCTGGCGTGGGGCAAGATCCTGGAGATCCTCCCCGCGCACCACGCGACCAAGGAAGGGAACGTCTTCCAGCTCTTCGCCAACGGCACGGGTTCCGAGTCCCGCCGCTCCGACAGCAGCCCCATCACCTGGCAGAACCCCGTGACGTCCGGCGCGAAGGTCACGTTGAGCTACCAGAGCTCGCTCACCGGGATCGCCAAGGTGAAGTTCTTCGAGCAGAAGATGGGAGGCTGGGGCAACAACCCGAAGGCCCTCCATGAGACGCCCGTCGCGCTGGGCGAAGGCGCGTCCGTCACGGCGACGTTGTCCTCCGGCAAGCACATGCTCGTGGCGCAGGCGTTCGACGCGTCCGGCAAGCTGCTCGCCGTGGACGAGATCACGGTCAAGGTCCAATAGCACATTCTTCCTAACCCGGCCCCGCGGCTCTCGGGACTCTCACCCGGGAGCCGCCCCCTCGGGGGGACGCGCGGCGTCCCCCCCAGGGGAACTTCTGGAAAGGGAAAACGAATGCAGCGCTTCGCGCTCACCGCGACCGTCCTTCTCCTCACCGCCGCCGCCGCCCGCGCCGACCAGGCCGGGGTGAAGCTCCAGGCCGAGAAACCCGTCTACAAGGCCGGCGTCGCGGGCGACGTCAAGTTCACCCTGACGAACAACACCGCCGACACGATCACGTTGAGCACACCAACTCCATGGTCGATCTCGAAAGACGACAAGCTCGTCTACGCGCCGTTCAGCATCATGATTCTGGGCTCGGTCGCCCCCGGCCAGTCCAAGACGTGGACCTGGAACAAGAAGGGCTACGGGGACGAATGGGTCGGCGCCGGCACGTATACGATCAAGGTCGGCCTCATCTGGGCGGGCGGCGACCCGTTCAGCCTGACCTGCGACGTCGCCCTCACGCCGAACGGCAAGCTCGCCGGCACGAGCCGCTTCCCGCTCGCCGTCGGGAACGAGTGGACGTACGTCTCGGAGATGTCCCAGCAGGAGACGATGAAGGTGGCCTACAAGTGGGGCGACTGGTACTGGGTGAAGAAGCTCGTCGGCGGCAGCCGGTGGGCCCACATGAGCAGCTCGTGGCAGCCGACGCTCATCGTGACGACCGCGTCGGACTCCACATCCCCCCTCTTCCGCTTCAACCGCCCCGTCGGCTACACCTACAAGGTCAACGTCGGCTTCATCAAGAAGATGAAGGTCGGCGGCACGGATGAGACGGTGAACACTCCGGCAGGCACCTTCACCGGCTGCTACCGCCTTGACGTCGCGGAGAACGGCGCCATGGACGCCGGCTACGGCTCCTTCTGGTTCGCCCCCGGCGTGGGCCTCGTCCAGTACACGACGATCTGGATCGGCGGACAGCATACGTACCGGCTGCATCACGCCAAGATCAAGGGCTCGGACGGCAAGACGTACGGTTTCGGACAGAATTAGATCCTCCTCCCCGCGGGTCCCGGACACACGTCCGGGACCCGCACCCCCGCATGAGTCGGAGAATCTGGTTCCTCGCGGTCCCGGCGGCGGCAGCGATCCTGACCGCCCTGCTCGCCTCGTCGCCGCGGAAGGCCGCGCCACCCGCGAGCCCGAAGACCAGGAGAGCGGCCGTGTCGCCCCTTCACGAGACCGACTCCGCCGTACGGACGCCGGCGCCCCTCCGCGCGGAGAGCAAGTCCTCCGAACCCGTGACGGCACCGGTCGAGACGCGCGAACCCGCCGCGCCACCCGATTCCTTCGCCGAGGAACTGGCGGAGATGCTGGAGATCGACGCCGAGGCGGCGGAGAAGGTCGCCGCCATCCTCGCCCGGCGCGAGGAGGAGGCGGAGCGCGTCCTCGAACCCTACGGCGCCGATCTCACGGCCCAGGCGATTCTCCTCTGCGCGCCGCAACTGCGTCTCCTCGACGAGGCCGCGGATCGCGAGATCGTGGGGGTCCTCGACGCCGCGGCGGGAAGGCGCTACATGGCCCTCCGCGCCGACGGGACGATCGAGGGCACCGCCTTCTCGCCCGCCCCGTTGGACCGATCCGACGTCGATCCAACGGAGCCCGCGCCGCTCGACAGCCCAAGATAGCGCCGCGCGCGGTATAATTCCCCCGGATGGCGACGATCGCGCTGGCGCTGGCGCTGTTCCTGCCCTCTCAGGACGACAAGGCGGCGGAGTTGTTCAGGCTCCGCCGCGCCGCCTTCGAGAAACGCCTCGAGCGGGACCGCCTCCTCTTCGAAGCGCACCTCGCGCTCGACCGCGGCGACTACGACCTCGCGGTCGCGATGCACCGCGCCGCCCGGAGACTCGAGTCGGAGGCGGCGACGATGAAGAGGAGGGAGACGGCGCTCATCGACGCCGCCGTCAAGGCGCTCGTCGCCGATCTCGAGAGTCCGGATATCGAGGTGCGCGACTCCGCCGGGATTCGTCTCGAGGAGTTGGGTCCGCCCGCGCTCGCCGCCATGGAGAAGGCCTGCAAGACCGCCGGGAACGAGGAGGTCAGGGCGCGGCTCCGGCAGGCGATCGAGCGGATCCGCGAGATGTCGATCGACGACGCGGGGCGGCTCCGGCAGTGGGCCTCCGACGCGAAGGCGTCCTCGGAGTATTCCGACACGGGCTGGTCCGCGAAGCAGGCGACGGGCAAGCCGGACACGCCGACCGCGGGCGACAACCGCACGGCGTGGGCCTCGAAGCAGCCCGACGCCGGCGCGGAATGGCTCGAACTCACCTACGACCGCTGGGTCCGACCGACCCACGTACGGGTGCGCGAGACCTTCAACCCCGGGGCCGTCGTGAAGGTCGAGGCCCGCGACGCGGAGGACCGCTGGCACGTCCTGTGGCAGGGGGACGATCCGACCCGCGAATCTCCCGGCTGGTTCACCGCGTCCTTCGGCGCGACGAAGGTCGTCACGCGGACGATCCGCGTCACGCTCGACAGCGCGGCCGTCGAGGGATGGAACGAGATCGACGCGGTGGAACTGATCGGGGATCCCGCGCCGGTGCCGAAGGGGAAGTGACCGGAATGGCACAGACCTGCACCCGCTGCGGCACGATGACGGAATGGCCCGCCTCGACGGCGGCCGAGGAGAAGGTCTGCCCCGCATGCCGCGGTCAGATGCCCGCGTCCGTCGGCAAGTACCGGATCGAGGGCTTCCTCGGCGCGGGCGGAATGGGCCAGGTCTTCAAGGGGACCCATCCCGATCTCAAGCGGACCGTCGCGATCAAGGTCCTCCGCACGATCGACGGGGCGGGCAACGCCGCCAGACGCTTCGTGCGCGAGGCGCAGCTCTCGGCGAAACTCGTCCATCCGAACATCGTCCAGGTGTACGACGCGGGCGAAGAGCAGGACCGGCACTACATCGTGATGGAGTACGTCCCCGGCCGGTCGCTCAAGGAGGCCATGGCGAAGGGACCGATGGCCCCGCGCGAGGCGCTGCGGATCGCGCTTATCGTGGCGCGGGCGCTCCAGTTCGCCCACGAGCAGGGCGTCGTCCACCGCGACGTCAAGCCCTCGAACATCCTCCTCGACGCCAAAGGCACGCCGAGGCTCCTCGACTTCGGCCTCGCCAAGTCGGTCGAGGAGCGCGGCTTCACGGCCAGCGGCGAGATGCTCGGCACGCCGAGCTACATGTCTCCGGAGCAGGCGCGCGGCGAGATCGACCGCCTCGACGGCCGGTCGGACGTGTATTCCCTCGGCGCGGTCCTCTATGAGATGCTCGCGGGCCGCCCTCCCCATCGCGCACCCTCCGTGCTCGGACTCCTCCACCTGATCCAGACGAAGGCGCCCGAGCCGCCCTCCGCGCTGCGGGCGGGGCTGCCGAAGGCGCTGGACGACCTGTGCCTGCGCGCCCTCGCGCGGGCCCCGGAAAAGCGGTTCCGCAGCGCCGCCGAGCTCGCCGACGCGATCAAGGCGGCCGGCGGCGGGAAGTCCGCGTCGCGCCCGTTCCCCGTCCTACCCGTCGCGATCGGATCGGGCCTCCTCGTCGTCGCGCTCGTCCTGGCCGCCGCCTACTGGCCGCGCAAGAGCGCGCCGCCTCCGGCACTGGCCGCCTCGAACGTCCCGGCAAAGAAGCCGTCCGGGGACGATCCTCGGAAGAGGCAGCCGGAGGACGACCTGCCGAAGAGGCAGCCGCAGGACGACCCGGCGAAGAAGCCGCAGGACGATTCGTCGAGAAAGCAGCCGGAGGACGACCCTTCGAAAAAGCCGGAGGCGGATCGCTTCTGGGGGCTGCTCCGGACCACGGCGTGCGCGGAGTCCCTCCTGCGGCTGGCGGTGCCCGGAGTCTTCTGGATGTACGGGGAAGCGGGCGAGGAGGAGGCGGCACTGCGGCGCGAGGGTGCGCCGGAGTGGATGGTGTGGCTGGCCTCGGCCCTGAAAGAGCTCGACAGCGGCCGGTACGCCGAAGGGCTCGAGGCCGTCCGGAAGGCCCGCGCGGTGGGCGCGGAGAGCGAACCCGCCCTCTACGTCGAGGGGGCGATTCTCCTCGCGCAGGGGAAGCGGACGCGGCAGTGGGAGAATTTCAACGCGTGGGCGAAGGCGCTTCCCGCCTCGACGACTACCCGCGTGCGCGTGATCCACGCGATCGGACTCGGCGCCCAGGACCGCGGCGCCGAGGCGCTGGCGGCCGCCCAGCGGCTCCGGAAGGACGCGCCCACCGAGCCCGAGCCCGTCGTCGCCTCAGCGATCCTGCGCCAGATGGAATGCGACTTCGACGCCGCCCGCGCGCTCGCGCTCGACGTCGAGAAGCTCTCGCCGGAGAGCTTCGATCCGCTTCCCTATCGCACGTTCCTCCTGCTCATCGGCGCCCTCTTCGATCCCGTGAAGAACCGGCTCCACGTGTCGGACCTGGGCGACCTTTCCCGGGTGCTCGACGCCCGCCTCGCTTCCGCCGACTTGCATTGTCTGCGTTTCGCCCGCGGCTTCGTCCACGCCGTGCTCGGCCACTGGAAGGACGCCGAGGAGGATCTGGCGGCGGCGCGCAAGGGACTCGACCCCGACCAGATGGAAGACCACCGGCAGCTCCGAGACGTCGCCCTCCTCGCGGGGCGGCCGCGGCTGGACCTGATCCTCGGCTCGCTGGAGATCCAGAAGCATCTCCGGCTCGACGCCTGCGTCAAGGACACCTGCACCGAACTCCTCGCGGCGCGCCTCGACGGCCGGGAGGACGCGCGGGAGATCCGCCGTGATGCGCACCGGACGCTCGCGATCCTGGCCGCTCGCGCGCGCGACGAGAAGGAGGTTTTCCGCCACCTCGAAGAGGCGCTCAAGCTGGGCTACCCGCCGGCGGACGCGGAGAAGGAAGAGGACTTCGCGGCGTGGAAGGAGAACGCGAAGTTCCGCGAGCTGCTTCGGAAGTACCGCTAGGCCGCCGCACCAAAAGTGGACTGTCCACTTTTATTGCGGGTCCAGCCCCACCCAGGTTTGCACGGCCGTCTGCGTCCCCTCGTGCGACTGGTGCACGACCGTCCCCGAGGCGACCTGGATGAGCACGAAGCTCGCGCTGAACTCGTTCTCCAGCGCCCACGTGACCGGCCCCGAGTTCGAGAAGTAGCCGTCGCACTTGAACGTCAGCGCGCCCGTCCCGGACGCGTATGCGAAGTCGTAGTCGCGCACGGAGATCTCGCGCATGTAGCGGCCGGGGTAGAGCGACGTGTCGGGGTTGAGCCGGAAATCGAAGCCCGTGAGCCCGACCGCGCCGGCCGCGAGTCCCGGGGTTCCCTGGATGACGACGGTCTGCTGCCCCGCCGTCGCGTGCTCCTGCGACGGATCGACTCCCGCCGGGTAGGAGAGCGTGTAGCCGTGCGACTTCGCGGTGACGGCGCCGGAGAGGAGGCCGATCACGGTATAGCGGACGCGCCCCGTCGCGCCGTAGCTCGCGAGATCCTGGATGCGGTCGGGCACCGCGCCCGCCTCGATGCGGAGCCGCGCCGTGAACGTCAGGACCCCCTCCGCCGCCGACGCGTCCTTCACGCGCGCCCCGATCCCGCGGGTCGTGTAGCCGTCCTCGTGCGTGAGGTCGGTGTCGAGGTCGAAGCCGCGCAGGACGACGGCGAACTGGGAGCACGCGGCGAGGCCGGCCTCCGCGAGCGGGACGGAGACCTGCGTCTCCGCGGTCGCGGCCTGCGACGGGCTCCCCGCGAGCGTAAGGAGCGGCGTCTCGCCGTGGTGGATGACGACCTGGTCCGACGAGAAGGCCGTGTGGTGCAGAGAGTGCGTCGCCGCGTCCGACGCCTCCTGTCCGTCGGCCCAGCTTCCGCCCTCGAGCGTGAGGACGCCGGCCGCGCCGTCCAGCCCCGCGCCGATCTTGTTGATCCGATGGGGCCGCTCCTGCCAGCGGAAGCCGAAGCCGTCGAGGAGGCGGACGTCGGGAGCGGGATCGTCGCCGGGCCCTGAGCCGGGGCAGCCGGCCAGGACGAGCAGCGCGACGACCCATATTCGTGCCGTCATGGGTTTCAGGGTGAAACGCGGGCGGGGACGCATTTGTTGCGCCGAATCGGATCGGACGGCCCCGCGACCGGCTACGGGAAATAGAAACCCGCCCAGGACGACCACGCGCCCCAGCCGGCCGCGTTCTGCCCCCGCACGCGCCAGCGATACTGCTTCCCGGGCGTCTGCGGCCAGACCGTGAATGACGCGTTGCCCGTCGTCCAGGTCCAGTAGTACTTCCACGCGCCCGGACTCCCGACCTGCATCAGGATCTGGTACTTCGTCGCGCCCACATTCGACCACGTCAGCGTCGTGCTCGACGCCGTCACGGTCGCGCCGTCGGGAGAGAGTCCCGTCGGAGCGGACGGCACGCCCGGCGGCAGCGCGGGCCCGCTGTCCGGGACGTGGAGCCACATCACGTTCTTGTCCACGCCCACGCCGCCGACCGTCGTCGTCCCCTTGTACTGCTTCCCCGCCGGGCTCGACCATCCCCCGAACGCCTGGGTCTTCCACGTGTCGAGGGAGGCCACGTCGTCGTACCACGCGTACCAGAGCGGCGCGTCGGAGAACTGCGCGGAGCCGGACATGTGCTGATTCCACCACCAGGCGCCCGTGTAGATCCCGTACGGCATCGTGCCGCACGCGTCGATCGCCTCCTGGATCTTGTCCGTGATCCCGGCGACGCCGAGCGATCCCGGGTCGGCCTCGATGTCGAGCCAGATCCGGCCGACCGGGAAGCCGCCGGCGATCGAAAGCGCGTTCTGCACCTGCGTCGTCATGCTCGACGTGAAATAGAGAAAGACGTAGACGTCGACGCTCATCCCGCCGGCGACCGCCGTGGCGAGCTGCTGCTTCGCGGTCGAGGCCTTCTGCGTCCCGACGATGACGTGCGTGTAGCCGAGCGACAGCCAGCTCTCGACGTTCGCGGCCGCGATCTCGCCGGAATAGACGGAGATGTCGAGCGCCTTGACAAGGACGGGGTCGGGCGGCGGAGTCTCCTGGGTTCCGAGGACGCCGGCGTCCCCGGACTCGTCCGAGGATCCGCCGCCGCAGGCCGTGAGGGCGGCCGCAAAGAGCGCGAGGAGCAAGGCATCTCGAATCATGCTTCAGACAACGGATCGCAGCGATGGTTCGTACGCGTGTCGAGGTACAATCGACATCGTGACTCCGGATGTCGTCGTCGCGGGCGCGGGGATCGTCGGTTGCTCGGTCGCGTACGAACTGGCCAAGTCAGGCAGGCGCGTCGTGGTTGTCGAGCGCGGCGCGATCGGGCGCGAGGCATCCTGGGCCGCGGGCGGGATCCTGACTCCCGTGCATCTCGCCGACTACCCTTCCGCGCTGGCCGACCTCTGCCTCCGCGCGCAGGCCGGCTACGAACGCGTCGTCGGGGAGGTCCGCGGCGAGGAGGATCCGGAGTTGCTCCGCAGCGGGATGCTCCTCCCCGTCCTGGACGAGGAGGACGATCGGGTCGTGCGGACACTGGAGGAGTGGAAGCGCGCGAGGGGGCTGCCGGCGGAGCGGCGGACGGACGGTCTCTTCCTTCCCGACGTCATGCAGGTGCGCAACCATCGCATGACACGCGCGCTGGCGCAGGCGGCGCGGCGGCTCGGCGCGGAGTTTCGCGAAGGCGCCGCGGGCGGCGCGTTCCTCAAGGTGCCCGGGCGCGTCCACGGCGTGCGCACGGATCGAGGCGACGTCCACGCGGGGATCACGGTCCTCGCGGCGGGCGCCTGGTCGGGCCTTGAAACGGAGAAACTCGGCATCGCCATGCCGGTCCGCCCCGTGAAGGGGCAGATCGTCCTCGTCCAGGCGGAGCCCGGCGCGCTTTCGCACATGATCCTGCACAAGGGGCAGTACCTCGTGCCGCGCGCGGACGGGAAGATCCTCATCGGCAGCACGGTGGAGGAGGCGGGGTTCGACAAGACCGTCACGGCCGGCGCGGCGGCGATGCTGCTGCGGCGCGGAGTCGAGATGTGGCCCGCCCTCGCGGGCGCGGCGCTCCTCGGATCGTGGGCCGGGTTGCGGCCCGCGACACCCGATCGGCTCCCGTACATCGGCCGCGCACCCGGCTGGGAGGGGCTGATCGTCGCGACGGGCCACTTCCGCAACGGCATCCTGCTCGGACCGGTGACGGGCGAGCTGGTGCGCGAGCTGGTCGAGGGCCGGGAGCCGGCAGAGCTGGAGGCGTTCCGGCTGGATCGGTAGGCCCTGCCGCTGAACACTCCAAAAGTTGACAGGGAGGTTTTTGTCGGGAGGCTCTTGGCCCTCACGCGGCCGCCCGGCGGTCGGCGAGCTGCGTGCCGAGGATCACCGCGCGCACGCGGTCCGCGAACTCGCGCGCGGTCTCGCCGGGACGGGGCCGCATCGGCGGATGGTAGACGACGACGATGCGGGCGGGACGGGGCAGCGCGGCGGTGCGCGGCCACGCGCGCCACGCGCCGAGGATCGCCACCGGCACGACCGGCACGCCGGACTCGATCGCGAGCCGCCCGATGCCCGGCCTCACCTCCCCCATCGTGCGCCCCCGGGCCCGCGTCCCCTCCGGGAAGATGCCGATCGCGTGACCGAGCCGGAGGGACCTCAGCGCGCCCCGCACGGTGCGCTCGTTGTCGCCGCCGCGGATCACGGGGAGGACACGAAACCGCCGGAGAAGGCCGCCGAGGAACGGGATGCGGAGGAGCGACCGCTTCGCGAAGAAGCGGACCCACCGCGGCACGCCCAGCGCGAGGGCGAGCGGGTCGAGGTAGGAGGAGTGGTTCGCGGCCAGGATCACCCCGCCGGTCACGGGCACGTGGTGGGCGCCGCGGAACCGCACGGAATGGAAGAAGGCCATGAAGAGGTGCACGGTCCAGCGGATCGCCTTCACGACGCAGGAGACGCAACCCTCATGCCCGGCGATCGGGAGCCGCATCCGGGCTCGCCCCCCCCCGAGGGTGCGCAGTTCGCTGCGCACGTGAGAGGCGGACGCCTGACCGGCCCGCATTTATCGGATCGGACCGGTCGGAAAGAACGACATGGCTCAACTGCGCTCCCTCCGGGTAACAGTCTCGGTTCTTCACTTGGGGAAGAAGACTATGAGGCAACCGGGAAACCAGGAACGGGCTTTCCGGCGTAATCGATTGCCGTCAAACATGTTGACGGTCCATTCCTGGTTTCTTGGTTTCCTTATCGATCCCTTCCGTGAAGGTGCAGAGAGCGTTTGCGGTGTTACTCAGCGATGAACCATGAACCATGCCGAAAGAACGGAGAACCGAGGAGAAAGAACTGAGGCGATCCTCCCCCCTGCTTGCCCGCCGGTTTACCCGCCGGAGCGGACGCGGAGCATCCGCGTAGGAGGGAGCCCGAAGGGCGTAGGAGGGCCCCCCTCCGGGAGGGGGGGCGGGGGATACCTCCCCCGCCTCCTTTGTTCTTCGTTCTTCGTTCTGTGTTCTGTCCCCGACAGAAGGCCCTTGTTGAACCATGCCCCATTTCCTGCGCCCCCGACCCCGCTGCGTCGTATACTCCCCCGAGTCCTATTCCAGGAGACCGCTCATGTCGCTCGCCCTCGCCGTCCTCCTCGCCTTCCCTTGCGTCCAGGACGAACCCACGTTCCAGGACGACACGTGGACGCATCCGAAGGAGAACGTGAAGTTCGGCGCCCCCAAAGGAAAGGGATACGTCGTCATCCACGACCGGGAGCGGCTCAAGGATCTCGGCGAGAAGATGCTGTGCGTCGGCACAAACGAGAGCCAGGACGTCATCCTCTTCCTGTGCAAGGAGAGCTCGGAGGAGTCGCTCGACGAGAAGAAGTGGATCGAGAAGTGGGAGGCGAGCTGGAAGGAGCAGATGGCGACCCAGAATCCCGACGTGAAGCAGCCCTACGTCAAGAACGGCGGGTTCAAGCTCAAGAGCGGGCTGCCCGGGGGCGACTACACGATCTACCTCGACGGCAAGGAGCGCAAGTCCCTCGTCGCCTACCTCTGCCGCGGAAAGGACCTCTACGTCCTCATGGTGATCGGTCGTTCGAGAGGCGAGGACCGCGACGACTGCTACTCCATCGTCGACAGTTTCAAGGCCGCCTCCGGCTCTTCGGGCGGCGCCGACGTCGAACTCGCCGACGAGGGTCGGACGTTCCGCTCGCCCGCGTACGGCCTCACCTTCTCCGTCCCAAAGAACACCGTGACGCTCTCGGTCGATCCGGAGCAGCTCAAGTCCCGCGAGGACGAGAACCAGAAGGTCCTCTGCATGGGCGCGGGATCGAACGACGAGATCCTCCTGTGCCTGACGCACTTCAAGAAGGTGGAGAAGGGCACGTCGCTCAAGGACTACCGCGAGTCGGTCGAGAAGTCGATGGACGCGAACTACAACTCCCAGAAGGGCGGGGGGTACAAGAAGCAGGGCGGCACGTCGATCGACAAGGTGACCGACCGCGGCGACTACGATATCCAGAACCGGGCGGAAGACTACCGGGCGGTGGGGATCTACCGCATCGAAGGCGACCGCTACTTCCTCCTCATGGTGATGGTGAAGAAGTCGAAGTGGCTGACGCACCGCGACACCGCGGAGGCGATCGTCAAGAGCCTCGCGCCGCTGAGGCGGTGAGGGCGGCGCTCCGTCCCGCCTCGCCCTCTACTTCTCCGCCGGCGGGTTCTGAAGCGTCCACTCCTCCGCGGAGAGCACCTCGATTTCGCCCCGGGCGTCGAGGCGAAGGCCCGTTCGCGCCCGGGCCGCCTTGCGGACCTCCTCCGCGGACGGGCGATCGACCAGCCACGCGACGTCCCAGCATTGCACGGCGCCTTTCTCGCCCGCGACGGAGAGGACGCGCCGCCCGTCCCGGCCGAACTCCACGGTCCACACGTGTCCGTCGCACGGGAGCGGGGCGCACACGGGCTCGAACCGCTCCGCGTCCCAGAGACGCACCACGTCGTCGTTCCCCCCGGTCGCCAGCCAGCGTCCGTCCGGGCTGAAGGCCGCGCAGTTGACCCAGTTCGCGTGACGGAGCGTGCGGCCGAGCCTGGCCCCGGTCCGCGCATCGTGGATCCGGATCGCGTGGTCCTGTCCCGCGGTGAGGAGCCGCGTGCCGTCCGGACTGAAGAGGAGGACCTTGATGTTCGCCGCGTGCTCGATCGGATCGCCCACGGTCGCGCCGGTCCCGGCGTCGACGATCCGCGCCGTGCCGGTCCAGACGGTCGCGACGCGGCGGCGGTCGGGGCTGAAGGCGGCCAGATCCGACGCCCCGCGATCGCCCGCTTCGCCGATCCGCTCGCCCGTCCGCGCGTCCCAGCGATGGACCGGTCGGCCATGGCTCACCGTAAGGAGTTCGCGTCCGTCGAGACCGAATGCGGCCCCCCCGACCCACTCCTTGTGGAGGATCGGACCGGCCACGAGGCGTCCGGTAGTGGCATCCCAAATCCACACCTTCTTCTCGAGCGCGGTCGCGATGCGGAGTCCGTCCGGTGAGAAATCCACGGACTTCAGGAACCAGTAGTCCACATGCATCGTCTCCCCGACCTGCCGACCGGACTCCATGTCCCAGAGCCGCAGGTCCAGTCCGTCCGCGGACTGCCGGAGCGAATGCTCGGAGAGACACGTCTTCCCGCCGGGAAGGAGGGCGACGATCTGCCCCGGCGGTTCGACGGGCCGCTCGGGACCCAGCGGAACGCGGCGCTCCGCATCCCAGAGGCGCGTGTTGCGCCACCCCCCGGCGAGGATGCGCCGCCCGTCCGGAAGGAACACGGCCCGGGAATAGCCCTGATCGGGCGGCACTCTCCAACCCAGGTCGACGTCGAGATCCCAGACCCGGACGCTCGTCCCCGACGCCGCGGCGAGCCGGCGTCCGTCCGGCGTGAACCGCATCCAGCCGACGGCGCCCTCCCCGTGCAGCATGCGCTCCGCGAATCGGCCCTCGGGCACGGTCCAGAACCGGATCTTCCCGTCGGTTCCTCCCGTCAGCAGGCGGCGACCTTCGGGATCGAAGGCCGCGCACAGGACGGCCTTCTCGTGGCGCATCGGTTCGCCCACGGGGTCGCCCGTCTCGGAGTTCCACAGCCGTGCCGTCCCGTCCGCGTCCGCCGTCGCCAGCAGCCGCCCGTCGGGACTGAAGGCGACGTCCTCGACGCCGAAGACGCCGGAAGCCGCGCGGATCGAGAGCAGGGAATCTCCGGTCGCGGACTTCCAGACGGCGGCCGTCCCGTCGATGCTGCCCGTCGCGACGCGCCGCCCGTCCGGGCTGAACGCGATCGCGCGCGTCGACCCCGAATGCGCGAGCGGCTTCTCGACGAGCTTCGCCCCCGTCAAGTCCCAGAGATAGGCGCTCGTGTCCGAACCGCCGATCGCCGCGCGCGTCCCGCCGGGATCGACGAGGATGCGATCGGGGTATCCGCGCCCGCGGATCGCCGCGCCCAGCGACTCGCCCGTGGCCGCGTCCCAGCGCTGCACCGTCCCGTTCCAGCTCCACGACCAGAACTCGCGGTCGTCGTTCGTGAAAACGCCCCTGACGACTTCGTCCTTCGTCGCGATCGTTCCGCCGACCGCCGACATCGTCTCGACGTCCCACAAGCGGACCGTCTTCCCGGCGGCGACGGACGCGAGGCGCTTCCCGTCGCGGCTGAAGACGACCGAGCGGAGGAACTCGGGATGTCCCCGGAGCGCGCCGCGGCGTTTCCGCGTCTCCACGTCCCAGATCTCGCAGTACGCCTCCTCGCCGAACGGACGGTCGGGGACGACGGCGAGGAACCGGCCGTCCGGGCTGAGCCGCACGTTTCCGTGCAGTGTGTTGAGTTTCCCGAGCGCCATCCGGAGGGTCGGGACGCGAAGCGCGGCGGCCGCGGAGGCGCCGGCGAGCGGCGACGGGTCCGTGGCGTAGGCTTCCGCGAGGAGCACGGCGGCGGACGCTTCGTCGGACTGCCGCGCGCGCAGGATGAGGCTGTACGAGAGCCGCTCGTCGGCGCGCCGTTTCGCCTCGACCGCCTCGACGCGGCGTTCCTCCGCGCGCCGAAGCGCTTCCTCCGTCTTCGCCCGCTCTTCGCGTTCGACGCGCGTCTTCTCCTCGGCCTCGTGCTGGGCCTTGAGCGCCTCGCGACGCGCGCGGAGAAGCTGCGTCGTTCCGAAAACGGCGCCGCCCGCGATCGCCAGGATCAGCGCGGTCGTGGAGCCCCACAGCAGCGGCTGCTTGCGGATCTTCTTCCCGAGGACGTACGCCGTCGTCGGCCTTTTCGCGTGCTTCAGCGGCTCATGTTGGGCGAAGGCCCCCAGGTCTTCCAGGAGGTCCCCCGCGCTCCCGTACCTCCTCTTCGCGTCCTTCTCCAGCGCCTTCAGGACGATCGCTTCGAGGTCCGGCGGGATCGCGGGACTCAGCTTTCTCGGCCACACCGGCTCCGCCGCCACCACCTGCGTCAGCACGTCCGCCGTCGTCTCTCCCACGAACGGCGGCCGCCCCGTCGTCAGCTCGTAGAGGATCGCCCCGATCGAGTACACGTCGCTCTGCGCCGTCGCGCGGGCCCGCGCCTGCTCCGGCGCCATGTAGTTCGGCGTCCCGACCACCACGTTCGTCCCCGTGAGCGATTCCCCGTCGACGTGCGTCTCCTTCGCGAGGCCGAAGTCCATCACGAAGACCCGCTTCGCGCCGTCCATCATCACGTTCGCCGGCTTCAGGTCCCGGTGGATCACGTTCTTCCCGTGAGCGTAGCCCACCGCTTCCGCTATCCTCTTCACCGCCTCGAGCATCTCCTCCAGCTTCAGTTTGGCCCCCGAGTGCGTCGTCCCGTCCACGTACTGCATGGCGATGTACGGTTGGCCCTCCTCCTCCCCGACCTCGTAGATCTTCGCGATGTTCGGATGCTCGAGGCTCGCGGCCAGGTGCGCCTCCCGCCGGAAGTACGCCCGCGCCTGTTCGTCGCCGATCTGCTTGAGGAACTTCAGCGCCACCCACCGGCCGAGCGGCTCGTCCCATCCCCGGAACACCAACCCCATCCCGCCGCTTCCCAGCCGGCTCGTCCGCCAGTAGCGGCCGACGCGGTTGGCCGGGTCCTTCATCGCCTCCGCGACCTCGGGGGGCACGCGGGCGGCCGCCCCGAGCGCGCGAAGCTGTTCGGCGGTGAGCGGAAGATGGTCGAAGAGGCGCGTGGCCGGGGCCCGGTCCCGCGCGAGGACGGCGGCTTCGACCTGCTCGCGCGTGAGCCAGCCGCGATCCACCGCGCGGCCGGCGAGCGCTAAGTCGGCATCGGAAGAGGGGGCGCCGGCGGTCTGGGTCATCTGCTCCGGAAGCGAGGCTCAGGGTAACATCGGCGAACGCGGGGGGCAAGCGCCGCCATCGGCGCGGCTCGGCGACCGCGGCGCCGGATGCGGACGGGTCACTCATTTCGCTGGACGAGTCGGAGAGAACGGAGAACAAAGAGCGACGAGGAAAGCGGGATCGTCTCCGCACCTCCGTGATGGCGAACCCGTGACTCCGGGGCCCTCAGAGGCGGAATCCGCGCGGCCGTCAATCCGCGTCCGCGTTCGACCCGAACATGGTCGTTCTCCCACGTTCCGGATTGCGTTATACTGGACGCAAAGGAGGGCCACCGTGGTCGAGATGAAACTCCGAATGCCCGAGGGAGCGCTGGCGTCGATGCGAAACGATCCCGAGGGATTCGCAAGAGAGCTTTGCCTGGCGGCGGCGGTGAAGTGGTACGAGATGGGCCGCATCTCCCAGGGGAGAGCCGCGGAAATCGCCGGTCTCTCGCGTTCGGAATTCCTCGCGTCTCTGGCCCGGTACGGCCTGTCGCCCTTCCAGTGCTCGGCGGAGGAGCTGGAGGCGGAGGCGGGGCGTGATTGAACGCCTCGTAGTGAACGCCTCGCCCCTGATCGTTCTCGCGAAGGCCCGTCACATCGACTTGTTGGAGAGGTGCGGCAGGAGCGCGCTGACGCCGCGTCCCGCGCCGCAACCCGCATCGAGGGATGCGATCTACACGCTCATGAGCCGGGCTTCGGCGCAAGGACGCGGAAGGTCCATGCCGTCCTGCACGACGCCATGGAGGTGCATGGCCAGCGCTTCCCGGAGATTGGCAAGGCATGCAGCCTTGGTCCTGCCGGTCGCTACGCAACCGGGAACGTCGGGCAGGTAGGCCGAGTAGTTTCGGGCCGCCCTCTCGACGACGGCGAGGTATTTCGTCCTCACTTGCTCCCTTTCAGACCTGCCTGTTTGAGAACGCTGTTCAGCGTGCCGGGAGCCAGATCGTCCCCCGGATGGCCGGCCACTGTCACGCGACCGGCTTTGGTCGGGTGTTTGAACTGCCGGTGGCTTCCCTTCCGGGCCACCTGGAACCAACCATCCTTTCTCGGCAACTCCAGCAGATCCCGGATCTTCATCCCCGACCGTCATTTCCCACAGGCGAGGATATCGCAGGCGGAGGCGTGGGTAAAGGGAAGACAGCGGGGCCCAGTTCCGACGAATACGCCCCGCGCTGGCGGGCGCCGCGGGGTGGACGGCGCGTCACAGCGCGGGCCGTGAGAGGGCGAGGGGGCGTCCGTTGCAGCGTCGGAGGGCTCTGCGGCGTCGGAGGGGAT
>JACPRC010000011.1 GCA_016190175.1 Planctomycetota bacterium | reverse complement strand
CGCGCGGGACGAGCGGCCGTGGGACGAGGAGTTCCTGCTCGCGGCGCTGCTTCACGACGTCGGGAAGGCGATCGATCCCGCCGATCACACGGCCGCGGGCCTCGTCGCGCTCGAGGGCGCCGTGACTTCCCGCACCGCCTGGCTCATCGCGAACCACATGGAGGCGCTCTCCTACAGGGAACGGACCCTGGGGAAGGAGGGACGCGCGGGCCTCGAGTCCTCGGAGTTCTTCGAGGACCTGATGCTGCTGCGCGACTGCGACGACCGTGGGCGCGAGGTCGGGATCGTGACGGGCACGCTCGGAGAGGCGTTGGACTACCTGCGCTCGCTTGCGGACGAGTCCTACCTGCGCGGCATCGTGTAGGCGGTTCCGGTCAGCTCTTGGCGCCCGGAGCCGCGACGGTCGGCTCCCGCTTCACCGCTTGGTCCTGCGCGCGCCCGCCGGGGATGAAGAGCGCCAGGAGCAGCCCGACCGCGCCCGCGACCGCTGCGATCACGAAGATGCCGTGCATTCCCTTCGCCAGCGGCAGCCGCCAGAGGTCGATCTGTTCCTGCGAGAACGCCCGCCGCCGGAGCGGATCCACGATGTCGTTCGCGGACGGCGCGCCCGGCACCGTCGGCCCGTGCGCCGCCAGAGCCGCCGCGAGGAACGCGCCCATCACCGCGACGCCGAGCGCCGCGCCCATCGTCCGCGTGAACTGCGTCAGGGACGTCGCCGCGCCCATCCGCTCCTTCGACACCGAACTCTGCGCGGCGATGAGGAGCGGAGCGATCGTCAGCCCCAGCCCGGCGCCCACGGCGACCAGCGGGAGCGCGGTGCCCCACCACGTCGCGTCCGGTCCGAGCCGGGCGAGCAGAACGTATCCCCCCGTCGAGAGCGCCATCCCCGTCACTGCCATGTTGCGGTACCCGAGCCGCAGCAGCAGCATCCCCGAGCATCCCGACGCGAGGAGCCACGGTACCATCATCGGGACGAGGATGAGCCCCGCGCGCGTGGGGGACTCCCCGAGCACGCCCTGCACGAAGAGCGGCAGGTACGAAGTGGTCGCGAAGAGGACCGTCGCCGCGCAGCATCCGGTGAGCGCGCCGGCCGTGAAGAGCCGGGAACGATAGAGATCGTACTGGAGGAAGGGCCGTTTCGTCCGGCGTTCCACGACGACGAGAAGCGCGAGGAAGAAGAGAGAGGCGGCGAGCGCCCCCAGCACGAGCGGCGAACGCCAGCCGACCCCGCGCCCCGCCGCCGTGAACGCGCCCAGGAGGGCCCCCGCGGCGGCGACGAGGAGCGCCGCCCCCGGCAGGTCGGGCCTTCCGTCCGCGCCCCGGGGATCGTCCTTCCACGCGCCCTGGACCATGAGCGCGGAGGCGACGCCGAACGGCGCGTTCACGTAGAAGACCCACGGCCAGCCCCAGTGTTGGGTGATGAAGCCGCCGAGCAGCGGCCCCGCGAGGCTCGAGATCCCCCACACGCCGCTGATCGCCCCCTGCATCCGCGCGCGCTGCTCCAGCGGGAAGAGGTCGCCGATCATCGTGAAGGAGAGCGCCATGAGGCACCCGGCGCCCACGCCCTGAAGGCTCCGGAACGCGATGAGCTGCGGCATCGTCCGCGAGACGCCGCACGCCATCGAGGCGGCCACGTAGAGGACGACGCCCAGGAGGTGGAGCCGCCGGCGGCCGTAGAGGTCGGAGAGCCGCCCGAAGACGGGGACGGCGACGACCTGGCACACCATGAAGCCGGAGAAGACGAGGAAGTAGACCTCCAGCCCCCCGAGCTCGGCGATGATCGTCGGCATCGAGGTGCCCACGACGGTGGCGTCGAGGGCGCCCAGGAAGAGCCCCGTGAGGATGCCCACCGTGGCCAGGAGGCGTCGGCGTCGGTCCATGGAGCGGCCATCATAGGACGGGCGCGGGTCCAAGGAAAGCGCGTCTCGATTCGCGATTTCCCCACAGACCGTGCCCGGGCCGGCGATAGGAAGGCCGAACCTCAAACGAAAGGAAACCGCGATGATGAAGAGAATGGCGATCGCCACGGCGATGACGTTCGGATTCCTGGCGCTCACCCACGCGGGCGAGCGCGGCGGGCGCGAGGTCGGGACGATCGTGGACGGCAAGTTCAAGGCGCACAAGCCGAAGCCCCTTTCGGCCAAGGCCCGGAAGCTCTTCTACGAGCAGATCCCGGCGCTCCTCCAGGCGCTGGCGGAGAAGGAGGAGAGCGAAGGCCTGAACGACGAGGAGCGCACGGCGAAGCAGAACGGGACGCAGCTCATCCAGCTCCGCGACGCCTTCGAGGTCCTGGACCGCGCGCTCGCGGGGGACGAGACGGTCGCGAAGGACTCGGGGCTCCAGAAGCGCGGCGGCTTCACGGTCAAGGTCGCGAAGGTGGGCGAGAACGACCAGGTGACGCTCAACGGCAAGAAGGTGGACGCGAAGTACGTGATCATCGTCAAGGGGAGCCACGCGCTCGTCGTGTGCCTCCGGGGCGAGATGGTCGCGGCGAAGGACGTGCTTGCGAAGCGCGAAGCGGCGCGCAAGGCCATGGAGAATCTCGCGGCGAAACTCGAGGGCTGATCTGAAGAGACTCCGAGGGGCCCCGGCCGCGAGACCGGGGTCCTTCTTCATTTGGCACAACATTCGCCGAACGGATCGTGTTAGGTATTTGGAATCATGGCCTTTCACGCTTCCGTCGCCCCCGGGAGCGGCATCTCCTGGCCCGTCGCGGTCGCCGTCGGCGTCGGCGTCCTGGCCCTCTCCGCCTTCGCCTACCGCCGCGCACTCGCCATTCGCGACTACGGCGCCTGGACTCCGCGCTTCCTTCTCCTCCTCCGGATCGTGGCGGGCGTTCTCCTCGCGACCCTCGTCGTGAATCCCGTCGTCCGCTTCGACCGCGCGCAGAAGGAATCGCAGCGCATCGTGGTCCTCGTCGATACGTCGCGGTCCATGTCGGTGCGCGACACGCCCGGCGGCGCGACGCGCCTCGAGACGGCGGTGCGCATCCTCGACCGCGAGAAGCTCCTCGAGAAGCTCTCCAAGGTCGCGACGGTCGAGGTCGTCGCGTTCGACGCCGGCGCGCGCCCGGCCGACCTGAAGCAGCTCCTTCCCGCCGGAGAGGGGTCCGACCTGGCCGGCGCCGTGACGCGTTCGCGCGAGGCGAAGGACCGCGCGGCGCTCTGCGCGACGATCCTCTTCACGGACGGTTGCGAGACGGGCGCGGCGAGCGTCGCGAATGTGCCCTCCGGCGCGCCGGTCTACGCCGTCGGTCTCGGCTCGGTCGCCGAAGCCCTCGCCGATCTTCCCGATCTCGCGGTCACGGACGTGCGCGTCGACCGTCAGGCGCTCCTCCACACGCAAATCGAAGTGCGCGTCACGGTCCGCGCGACGAACCTGGCGGGGCAGCGGGCCGCCGTCCAGATCGTCCGCGGCGAGAAGGTCCTCGCGCAGCAGACCGTGGAGACGGGGAAGGGCGCCCAGGAAGTCGTCCTCCGGTTCACGGCCGCCGAGCCGGGCCTCTTCGAGTTCGAGGCGAAGGTCCTGCCGCATCCGTCCGAGAAGATCGTCGAGAACAACAGCCGCTTCTTCGCGATGCGGATCATGACGCAGAAACTCCGCGTCCTTTACTACGAGGGCACGCCGCGCTGGAGCTACAAATTCCTCACGCGCGAGCTGAAGCGCGATCCGAACCTCGCGATGGACGCGTTCCTGCGCACGAACCTGGATCGCGGGTATCAAACCGGCTCGGCTGCCGGACTGCCCGAGGGGCGCGAGGCGCTGCGCCGCTACGACTGCGTGATCCTCGGCGACGTCCGCGGGCAGGACATGACGCCGGCACAGGCGGCGGCGCTCCGCGACTACGTGTCGGAGGACGGCGGCGGGCTCGTCGTCCTCGGAGGCAAGGAGTCCTTCGCGCCTTCGGGCCTCCCGGCGCTCGGACTGGCCGCGCTCCTGCCGGTGGACCTCGCGGGCGCGCGCGAGCAATCGGGCGCGTTCGCCGTGGCGCCGACGCCGGAGGGAATCGTCCATCCCGCCTTCACGGGACTGATGCGGTTCCCGCCTCTCGACGGGATGTACTCCGTGGGCGGTGTCCGCGCCGGCGCGCAGGTCCTGGCGAAGGCGGGCGACCTGCCGTTCGCGATCTCCCACCGCTACGGCACGGGGCGCGTCTTCCTGTGCGCCTCGGACGCGGACTGGAAGTGGGTGATGAAGCACAAGGACCGCGGCGGCGACGAGGTCTACGTCCGTTTCTGGGGACAGGTCGTCCGCTGGACCGCGAACCGCGAGTCCGAGGCGCGGCCGAAGGGCGCGCTCCAGGTCGCCACGGACAAGGACTTCTACCGGCTCGGAGAGGCGGTGAAGATTCGCGTCCAGGGCGAAGGGAGCGACGCGATCGCGGAGGCCGGCGTCGGCGGCGAGAAGGTCCCGCTCCAGAAAGGGGAAGGGGTCTATTTCCCGAAGAACGCGGGCCTGCATCCGGTGAGCGCGGGCGAGGCGACGTGCAGCTTCTTCGTCGAGCGCACCGCGGCCGAGTTCGACCGGATCGCGCTCAACGACGCGCTCCTGCGGCAGGCGGCCGCCACGTCGGGCGGGATGTACTTCGATGCGGTATCCGCGCAGCGGCTCCCGGAGGCGCTCAAGGCCTCGGGCCGCATCCGGATGGAGATGATCGAGTTCGTGACCGCGGAGTCGTGGATCCCGTTCGCGCTCGTACTCGTCATTCTCGCGGTAGAATGGATCCTGCGGAAGCGAATGCAGGTAATATAGTAGCCGTCAGCTGTTAGCCACTAGCCGTTGGCCGGAGAGGGGGTCTGGCTAGGGGCTAGGGGCTAAGGGCTGATGACCATGGTACCTCTCATCCTGTTGTGCTTGTCGCAGGACGCCGACCAGGCCGTCGTGACCCTCTCGAACGGCGAGCGGGCGGACGGAGCCTTCTCCCTCACCGAGGGGCGCAAGCTGGAGCTCTTCGACGTCAAGAAGTCCAAGCGATTCAAGATCGACGGCCCCGAGATCGTGCGGATCGGCGTCGTCGTCGAGGAGGAGAAGCTCGAACAGGGCTGGATGTTCAAGGAGGAGAGCGACCATACGAAGGTGAAGCTCCCCTTCAAGTACCCGTTGCGCAAGCTCATGACGGACGTGACGCTGCGCACGGGCGAGACGATGCGCGGCCACGTCGTCTGCGTCTTCTACCTCGACAAGGACGACGAGCGGCGCCGCTTCCTGCTCCTGACCGACCAGAAGGGCGAGAAGGACCAGAAGCTCGAGGACCTCCTGTACGTGAAGGAGATCGTCTTCCCGAACCGCAAGGCCGGCGACGCGAAGCTCGGGACCATCAAGGTATCCGGCGCCGCGGCGGCCGTGAGCCTGGAACGCGAGATGTCCTTCCAGCCGCCGCTGACGGGCCTCCTCTCGGGTCGATACGACGTCTACCTGTTCGGCGAGAAGAAAGTGCGCTACGGATTGACTGGTGAGGGGGTTAAAGAAGAGGAGCGGAAGGCGGTCGAGGAGAAGGTCGCGAAGATCGAGGAGTTCTTCACGCGAAAGCGGATCGTCGCGATCGCGAGGGACGGCGAGATCCTGCGCGCCCTCGTGGAACTGACCCGGACGGAGGAGAGCCACGACAAGGGCTGGCGCTATGCCCGCTGGGAGGTCTGGACCTTCGAGGCGACGAAGCTCTCCTGGGACGTCCGCAAACGGCTCTACCTGCACCGGCTGCGGGTGGCGGCGGACAAGGGACTTCCGGAGTTCGAGTACGTCGCCGACGCGAAACTGAAGGGCGTGTCCGAGAACGCCGTCATCGAGTGAGGATGCGATGCTGGACCAGGCGATCGATACCGTGCGAACCCGCTGGCAGCGCGTGCATCTCCTGCGGGCGACGTTTCTCCTTCTGGCCGCGGCGGCCGCGGGCGCCGTCGTCCTCGCCGCTCTGGACAACCTCCTCCATCTCGGTCGGACCGCGCGGATCGCGCTCGATGCCGCGCTCGTCACGGGAATCCTCGGCCTCGCGTTCCGCTTCCTCCTCTGGCCGCTCGTACGGCCGCTGACGCGCGAGGAGGCCGCGATCCTCCTGGAGCGGACGTACCCGTCCCTCGACAACCGGCTCATCAACGCGGAGCGTCTCGCGAAGGAGGGAAAGACGCCGAAGGGGTTCCTGCAGCTCCTCCGGTCGGAGGCGGCGGCGATCGTGAGCGGTCTCGATCCGCGGGGCGTCATGCCGTGGCGCTCGCTGCGGCGGCTCGCGCTCGTCTCGGTCCTGCTTGTGGGCGTCCTCGGCGGCTACGCGGCCGCGCTGCCCGACTACTTCATGAACGCCCTCTCGCGCTACGCCTCGCCCGGCGCCTTCATCCCGCCGATCACGAGGACGAAGCTCCGCGTCGTGCCGGGCGACGCCCGGGTCGTGGAGGGCTCGACGGTCGCGATCAAGGCCGAGGTTTCGGGCGAGATCCCCTCCGCGGCGCGCGTCGTCGTCGGCGGCGCGAAGTACGAGATGCGCTTCACCGGCGAGCACTTCGTCTTCGAGTTCCGAAACGTGGACGGCCCGTTCCGGTACGCCGTCGAAGCCGGCGACGCCGAGAGCGATTCGTTCCAGGTCGACGTCCTCCGCCGCGCGCGGGTCGCGCGCCTGCGGCTGGAGTACCGTTACCCCGACTACCTGGAACTGCCCGCGCGCGTCGAGGACCCGGCGGGAGGGCACATCGCCGCGGTGGAGGGGACCCGCGTCTCGCTTGCGCTCCAGGCGACGAAACCGCTCAAGAGCGTTCACGTCGCGGCGACGGAAGGCACGCCGCTGCGCGGCATGGAACTCGACGTCGTCAAGAGCGGGAGCTACCGCTTCGAGTGGATCGACGGGGACGGTCTCGAGGGGAGGAGCCCGACGTACACGGTGACGTCGCTCAAGGACCTGCCGCCGCTCGTGAAGCTCCTGGAGCCCGCGCGCAACATGTCCGTCCGCGCGGAGGCCTCGTTCTCGTGCGTGGTGCAGGCGTCGGACGACTTCGGCCTCGCCTCGGTCGCGCTCTTCACGGTGCGCGGAAAGGGGGAGCGCGCGCCCCTCTCCGATCTTCCGATCGCGCCGCGCGAGATCCGCGCGTCGCGGCTCTTCAAGGTCGCCGAGTTGGGCGCCGCGGCGGGCGAGACGATCGGCCTCCTCGCCGTCGCGAAGGACCGGAAGGGGAACGAATCGACCTCCGAGACGGTGTACCTCCGGATCGTGGACGACGCCACGGCGAAGGAGGAGATCCTCAAGGAGATGAAGGGGATCGTGGCGCGCCTCCGCGAGGCGCTCGTCCGGCAGAAGAAGGTGAAGGAGCAGACCGCCGCGGCGAAGCCCGATCGCGAGGCGCTCTACAAGGAACAGTACGGGATCCTGAAGACGCTCGCCGAGATCTACTCCGAGTGGACGAACCCGGACACGCGCCACCTCGCGGCCCGCGGCCGGCTCGGCAAGGTGATCGAGGGACCCGCCGTGAAGGCGGTGAAGGAGATCCGCTCCGACCTCGCCGCCGCGGCCGGCGCGCAGGGACAGGTGATCTCCGAGCTCGAGGCGATCATCGCCGAAATCGAGGGGCTCATGGCCTCGATCCAGAAGGGCGACCTCGCCAAGGCGCTCGCGGACGCCTCCGAGAAGACCGTGCGGCAGGAGGCGAAGGACCTCCTCGCGGGGCTCAAGGAGTTCATGAGCGAGCAGAAGAAGGTCATCCAGGAGTCGATGGACCTCAAGCGCAAGGCGCCGGAGGACCTCACCGACGAGGACAAGAAGCGGCTGGAGACGCTGCGGCAGACGGAAGAGGCTTGGGGCAAGTTCTTCCAGGAGAAGGTGACCGACCTTTCGAAGCTCCCGCCGCAGGATTTCTCCAACGGCAGCGTCCTCAAGGAGCTGAACGAGGCCTTCAGCGAGGTGAAGCTCGCGGCCGACGCGCTCAACAAGAAGGCCGTCGAGATGGCGATCCCGCACGAGGAGTCGGGACTGGAGCTGGCGAAGTCGATCACGGAGAACATCGAGCGCTGGCTCGCCGACGCGCCCGACAACCTCAAGTGGAACATGGAGGAGCCGACGAAGGACGTCGAAGTCCCGATGGCGGACCTGCCGGAGGAGCTCGAGGACCTCATCGGCGACCTCCTCGACAAGGAGGACCAGCTCGCGGAGGACTCGCAGGACGTGACGAGCTCGTGGATGGACTCGCTGAACCAGGGCGCGGGCTGGACCGCGGCGGACGGCCCGATCTCCAACATGAGCGCGAAAGGCGTGACGGGAAACCTCCAGCCCAACTCGAACGAGGTGGGCGGCCGGTCGGGCGAGGGGCGCAGCGGCAAGAGCTCCGGCCAGATGGTCGAGGAGTCCGCGTCCGGCAAGGGCGGGAAGCAGACGCCGACGCGCTCGACGCCCGACCCGTACGAGGCGGGCCGCGTGAAGGACACGTCGAAGGACCCGAGCGGCGGCTCGACGGGCGGCGGCAAGGTGAGCGGCTCGAACAAGGAGGGGCTCCGCGGCGTGCCGCCCCCGGAGATCCAGCAGAAGATGGATCGCCTCGCCGACCGGCAGGCGGACATCCGCAACACGACCGAAAAGGTGAAGGTCGCGATGGAGAAGCGCGGCTACACGTCGCAGGACCTCGCCAAGGCGTTGGAGCTGATGCGGCAGCTCGAGGAGAAGCTCCGGAGCCGCCAGGGCGCCTTCTACGACGCGGAGGCCAAGGCGATCGCGGAGCAGCTCGACGCGCTGCGGAAGACGATCAAGGACCAGATGGACGTCACGCGCGATCCGACGAAGTCGATCTCGAAGGAGAAGCGCGACCAGCTCGTGAACTCGATGGACGAGGAGATCCCGGACGAGTTCCGGGATTGGGTGAAGGAGTATTACCGGTCGCTGTCGGAGAAGTGAGGCTCCCCGCCCCATCCTCCTCCGCCCTTCGGGCTACGGAGGACAGGAGGGGCGGCCTGCCCTCCGTAGCTCCCGAAGGGAGCGGAGGAGGGGGCTTCTCTTGAATAGCGCCGAAACCCT
>JACPRC010000134.1 GCA_016190175.1 Planctomycetota bacterium | reverse complement strand
TGGCGCAAGGTACGAAGAACAAAGGGCCCAGAACAATGAGGCGGGGGAGGACTCCCCCGCACCCCCTCCTATTCCAACGCCACCACCCGCCGCCAGATCTCCTTCTTCCGGTTCTGCGCAAGGAAACCCGCGACGATCGCCGTCATCTCCGTCCGCGTGACCGCGATCGGGGAGACGTACTCGGTCAGCGCCAGTTGCGTCGACTGCCGTTCGATCCCGAACACGACGCCGCTCTTCTTCTGAGCCACGTACCCGAACCGGCCCGTGAACCGCAGGTGGAACAGGTCGGCCCGCTCGAACGGGCCGATCCGCGCTTCGTCGATCTGGACGAAGAGCCCCGCCTTCGTCGCGACGGTGAACGCGCGCCTCTTCCCCCCCGGCTCGGGCAGGAGCGTCCCGATGCGGCCCGGCGTCTCCTCGTACGCGACATCGCCCGACGGGCCGATGCGCACGATCACACTGCGCTCCTCCGAGCGCGCAACGCCGAAGAGGGATGCCCCGTGGAGGACGAAGTCGTACACCGGCCTGGGGAGGATCCGCTCCTGGGGCGCGCCGCGCACGACCAGCCGGCCCCGCGCCTCCGGCCCGGACCTGCCCGGCTCGCTCCACGTCTCGACGGCCACGACCGTGCCGTCGTCGAGGACCCGGGCGGCGACGACGGACCGCTCGGAGCGGACTTCCGCGCCGTCCGCCCAGCCGCGGAATCCCTTCTCCTCCCGCGTGACGTACGCGACGTGCCGCCCGTTCGGACTGAAGTGGATGCCGTGGTGGATCGAGCGTCCCGCGGCCCCCCGGCGGCCGTCGACGACGGCCTGCTGCCGCCGGTCGGAGAGTTCCTCGATCCAGGCCACGGAGGCGCCGTCGGGAGAGACGAAGATCTGTCGCGGCCGCCCCACCGCGTCGAACGCGCGGTCGCCGACGACGAGGCGCGCGCGGTCCCCGGTCTGCGCCACGTAGGCAAGCCGATCCGCGTCCGCCCGGAGGAGATCGATCCTCGGGAACGGCCCGATCGTCCGCTCCCCCGCCTTCAGGACCATGCCGCCGTCGGCCCGCACCACCACGGCGAGGAGCCGCCCGCCGTCGAGAAGCGCCGCGTCCCAGACTTCCCCCAGGCGCTTCTCCTCGATGCCGCCGACGAGGAGCCTCCTCCGTTCCTCCGCGCCGGCCAGGACCACGCTCGCGCGCTCCGGCATCTTCCACCCGATCCACTTCAGCACGCCCGGCTCCTCCGCGCCGTTCTCGAGAAGGAACACCTCGCGGTCCCCCAGGAGGTACGAGCCGATCGTGCGGTCCATCGTCGGGGCGCAGTGGAGCATGAGCCGGCAGCCGACCGGGAGATGGGCCGGGGCATCGCCGATCTTCGCGTCGACCGCGTCGTCCTGGCGGCCGACGGCGAGCAGGAGCCAGACGACGAGCCGCATCCTCCCTCCTACTGGATCACCTTCGGGGAAACGAAGATCAGCAGCTCGGTCTCGCGGGCGTCGCCGATCTCGCGGCTGAGGAGCACGTTGACGACCGGGATGTCCTTCAGCAACGGGATCCCCCGGCGGACGTTCCGCATGCTCTCCTCGTACAACCCGCCGATGACGACGACGTCGGCGTTCTTCACGCGGACGGTGCTCTTGACGCCCCGGCGGCTGATCACGGGCAGCGACCCGCTCACGTCGGAGCTGATGCCGATCACGTCCGCCACCTCCGGCTCGAGGACCAGTTCGATCTCCCCGGTCCGCGTCAGGCTCGGCGTCACCTTGAGCGAGGTGCCCGACCGGATGATCTCCAGGTTCGACGTCAGGAAGTTCAGCCCCGGCCGGGTGATGACGACGTACGACTCCACGAGGGAGCGGATCTCCGCGGGAACGCCGTCCGAGGTCACCACCTTCGGATGGGAACGGATCCGGGCGACGTTGCGGGAGGACAGGACGTCGAACGTCGCCGCCAGCCTCGTGATCAGATCGAGAGTCGAGACGTCGGGCGTCCCCGCAAGGTCGGTCCGCCGGTACGTCTGCTCCAGCGTCGACTCGATCCGGGCCAGCTCGAAACCGAAGTCGACGTCGGACCCCGACTTCGTCTCGACGACCATGACCTCGATCAGGATCTGCGGTCTCGACCGGTCGAGCGTGCGGATGTCGGCTTCGAGCCGGTCCAGGACGGAGCTCGGACCCGTCAGGACGATCTTGTGGACCGCCTCGCTGAAGGAGACGTACGCGGCGTACGCCTTGTTCAGGCTCGCGGCGATCTCCTTCGGCGGGAGGTTCGTCGACACGATGCGCGTCGTCGTCAGCGTGGCGTAGGAGGGGCTCGCCGGGTCGAGGGTCCCTACGTAGAACGCGTGGCCGTCCGTCGAGTAGGCGTAGTTCCCCGCGAAGGCGATGAGCCTCACCGCCGATTCGAACGGGACGTTCACGAGGTTGAGCGTGACGGTGCCGGTGACGGAGGGGTCGGTCACGACCGGGA
The DNA here is from genome assembly GCA_016190175.1 of Planctomycetota bacterium. Classification (GTDB taxonomy): domain Bacteria; phylum Planctomycetota; class MHYJ01; order MHYJ01; family JACPRB01; genus JACPRC01. Next base: position 31,142 of record JACPRC010000134.1, on the reverse strand, counting down.
TCTTCGCCTGGTCGGAGATCTCCAGCAGCGCGTCGCGGATGGCCAGGTCGGCGAACGCGGCGGTCACCTTGGGCTGCTTCGCGAGGCGCTCCGCATCCTCGGCCGCGCGCCTCTTCGAGATCTCCTGCCATTCCTGGAAGTCGCGGTCCGGGGCCTGGGGGTCTCTCAGGATGGTCGGACGGGCGCTGGCGCGCAGGTCCGGCCAGTTCGTCTTGTCGATCCGGGGATTCGGCCCGTTGCATCCGGACAGAAGGAACCAGAGGAGGGGACCCGCCGCGATGCGGGCCTTCATGGCCGCATTCCCCGCCCCGGTCGCTGGACGAGCATCGGGCGGGGCCCGCGCCACGGGAACCGCAGGAGCCTGCCCAGCCTTCTCCGCGGCCACGGGATGATGAGCCCGGTCGTACACCCGCCCTCCTTCTCGTCGACATTCCTGCCCGTCGAAGCGGTCGGCATCTTCCTTCTCCTTCATTTCTCGGGAGCCGTCCCCGGCGCGTAAACGGAGATTCCGAGAAGCTTGCGGTCCTTCTCCGTCCCGCCCTCCAGCAGGAGTTCCACGGGCAGGTCCCGCCGCGGGTCCTGGGCCGCGGGCAGGCGGACACGGACCTGCACCTTCAGCGATTTCCCCGGCTCCAGACGCAGCCTGTCCGGGAAGAACGAGACGCCGTCCGGCGCCTTCCACACGAGGTCGACCGGGTCGAAGCCGCGGTTCTTCACGACCAGCATCGCGGTCTGCATCCCCCCCGCGGGGATCTCCAGGACCGCCTTCTCCGGCGTCACCCGGACGTCCGCCAGCGGCGTATCGGGTTTCGTGCCGCCCCCCGCGACCTCGAACTCGATCGGCTTGGAGACGCGCTGCGGTTTTGCGCCGAACACCGAGAAGATCTCCCCGAAATACCTGCCGGGAGGAAGTTTGCGGTTCCCCTCCCCCGCGAAGTCCCTCAGCCCTTCCGGAAGCACGAACGCCTGCCCGTCGGGCTGCGGCGAGGAGGCGGCCTTCAACTGGAACTTGTCGACGATCTTCCGCTCCCCGTCCCGCACGACGACGGCCATGCGCGCGATCGCGCTGACCGTGCTCAGGCTGTGGAAGGTGGCCTGCACCTCGGGGATGGAGTCGCGGACGACGATCTTCGGGTCGACGATCTCCGCGCCCAGCTTCGGCGTATGGCCCTTGATGTCGAGGATGACGAGGACCACCAGGTTGACCTCCACCTTCACGCGGAGCGGCTGGTCCTGCGACGGGTCGCTCACCACGGTGTAGATCTGGACCCCCATGTAGTACTCGCCCGCGGGGGTCCGGTGCGGAACGAGCATGGGGACGTTCACGACCTCGTCGCGCCCTTTGCGCAGCGTGAGCTGGGTCGGCCGCAACTTGCTCCACGCCCGTCCCGAATAGCGGACGTCCTTGCGCGGTTCGATGGAGACCTGTCCGCGGCGGTCGATCGAGTAGTCCACCGGCTGGATCCACACCGTCTCGGCCGGCCGGCTCGTGCGGAGCGTGATCTTGAAGCCGTCCGATTTGCCGGGAGTCAGTTCCTTGGTCAGGAAAGCCGGCTCCGCCTCGACGGCAAGAGAGAGGGAGGGTCTCGCGAGAAGCAGAAGGGCGAGCCAGCCGGTCGTCCGCGCGCGGCGCGGCAGGTGCATCATCGGACACCCTCCCGAGAATCCGGGACGCGAATCCGGAACCCGTCCCGATGGCGCGCGGGACGGGTTCCGGTCGTGGCCATCTAATCCTCTTCGAGGTCCCTGCAGTCCTCGAAGGGCTCGGCCGTCACGGTCACCGTGGCCGTGGCGGTGTAGCAGCCCGCGTCATCGGTGAGGTCCGCATCGCAGGGCGAAAGGGCCAGGCCGATGCGATAGCCGCCCCGGTGCGGGTTGACGCCCCACAGCGACTCCCCCAACCTCTTCACCTCGAGCGGAGCCCCGCCGTCCTCGCGCAGGACGATCTCGTCGAAGAACATACTTGTGACCGCGGGGATCCTGTCGTAGGTCTCGAGGATGTTGCCCTCGAGATCCCGTTCGAAGCGGATGAAGTCGGTGTTCCGCATGCTCACCTTCGTCCGCGTGTTGGTGAGCACCGAGATCCACTTGACTCCGTGGCCGTCCTCGCAGTCCCCGACCTTGAGGATGACGGGATTGTGGGCCTTGAACGTACACTCGCGGGACGCCGACCATCCCTCCTCCTGGGCGGACACCCAGCCGCAGGCGAAAAGCACGCCCAACGTCACCGTCGCCGAAAGGAACGCACGCATGGCACACCTCTTTCCAACAACCGGGCCGGGCACCGCGCCGGCACATGTGCCGACACCGAGCCCCGCCCGACCACCTTCACGGTGGACGCGCGTCAGGGGCGACTCCTCCGCAGGGGGTCGCGCATCGAGGGCGGCCCATCCTCGGCCGCCGCCCCCGGGCATCTCGACACCCCCTTAGTGGTTCGACACATCCATTTCCGTGGGTCGCTCCGCCCTCGTACCTCGGGGCTCCGCAACCCGCCGATTCGAATGCGGCTCGCCACTAGTGCTGCCCTCCTTGATTCCCGGGGTTCCCCGGGCCCGTTCCAGGTCCGTCGTTGATCGGGGGATCCCCCGGCGGTTGCGGGTCCTCGCCGTTGCCGACTCCGTTGTTGCCCTTGTCTCCGCTCCCGTCCGGGGGCTCGATCTCCTTGCAATCTTCGAACGGCTCGGCCGTCACCGTCACCGTCGCCGTGGCCACGTAGCAACCCGCATCGTCGGCCAGGTCGCGTTCCCCCAGCGAGAGCGCGAGGCCGATCCGGTAGCCGCCTCGATGCGGATTCACGCACCAGAGCGAATCTCCCAGCGGCTTCACCTCGAGCTCGGCGCCCCCGTCTTCGCGGAGGACGATCTCGTGGAATCGCACGGAGAGAACGGCCGGGATCGTATCGAAGGTCTGAAGGACATTGCCCTCGCAATCCCGCTCGTACCGGACGTAGTTGGTGTTGCGCAGACTCACGACGGTCCGCGTGTTCGTCAGCACGCTGATCCACTTCTTCTTCCCGTGGATCTCTTCGCACTCTCCCACCCGGAGAATGACGGGATTGTGGGCCTGGAACCTGCACTCACGGGACTCGGAGCGCGAGGGCTCTTCCTGAGCCCACGCGATCGACTCGGCCAAGAGCAACGCGATCGCCGGCGCCGCCGACATGAGCTTGCGCACGCTCCACCTCCTTTCGCTCCGGCATCCGCTGGAATCCCGGCGCACGCCGGGAAACCCTTCCAGCCCGGAAACGTCGGAATGCGCGGCGAACATCACGATACCCGCCCTCGACAGCGTCCACCGGCGTCTCTCGTCGCAACCGCAGGGCCACGGACTCCGCATCCGGTAGCGGGGCGGAGACGGACCTCCCGCCCGGGGACGCATGCGGGTCTGCTGAAACTTCACGAATCATGCGCACGGAAATCAACATGGTCTCCACATTCGCAGACCGCGTCCCTTGCGGAGAGCGTGTCCACGCATGGTCCCGGTGCCCGGGGAGTTGCCCTGCGGGGTGGCCGGAGGTTTGCGTACCCTTTCTCCATGCACTTGGGGAGCGTCAGCTCCAGGGCGGAGGAGTATATGAGACAGCGAGTTCCGCTCCGGCAACGGGAATCCTGGCATCCTGAGAACGTCCGAAGGGGCGCCGGCCGGACGTGTCCCTCGACCCTGTCGCTGGAAACCCTGACCTCGCCGCATGAGGGGTCCTCGAGCCCGACGCGCCGGGTGCCCGCGGAAGTGATGGAGAAGGTCCAGGATCCCGAGTATCAGTTCAAGGACTTCATCCTCGTGGAGGAACTCGGCACGGGCGGGCTGGGCTCCGTGTGGAAGGCGTGGGAGGTTCCGCAGGGAAGATGGGTGTCCCTGAAGATCCTGCATCCGGGAGGATTCCCGGACTCGGACGACAGCTTCGAGAAGGAGATCTCGATGGGGGCCCGGCTCGTGCATCCCGGCATCGTGCGACACCTCGGCTCCGGCGTCGATTCCGGGACCCGCTACCTCGTGAAACAGTACGTGGAAGGGGCGGCGCTGGCGGGAGTCCGGCTGCCGATCCGCGAGGCGCTGGAGACCGTCGTGGACGTGGCGGAGGCCCTGAACTACGCGCACTCGCAGGGGATCCTGCACCTGGACGTGAAGCCGGACAACATCCTGCGCGACATCTGCGGCCACGTCTTCCTGACGGACTTCGGCCTGGCCATGGAGATCTCGGTCGCGGCCTCCAAGGGGGTCGCAGAGAGCGTCCTCGGGACGCCCTTCTATCTCTCGCCCGAGCAGGCCATGGGGGACATGGCCCGCGTCGGCCCCGCCAGCGACATCTACTCGCTCGGGATCACGCTCTACGAGTTCCTCGCGGGGAGATCCCCGTTCGAGGGCGACCGGGTCTCGCAGGTGCTCCGGCAGATCGTCTCGGAGCCGCCGCCGCCCCTGAGCACCTGGTTTCCGGGCATCCCCGAGGAGATCGAGCGGGTCGTTTCGAAGGCCATCGACAAGGAAATCCGAAGACGATACCGAAGCGCGGGGGAGTTCGCGGGAGCCATCAAGGCGTACCTGCGGAGGACCGCGCCCCCGCCCTTCCCGGCCATGCGGACCGCGTGAGGCGGCGACCGCCGGAACCCGAAACTGCTCAAGGAGGGACCGATGCTGCATGAAGCCATGGATGATGGGTTCCTCACTTCCCCGAGGACGGACGACGGGGTCCCGTGCGAGATCTGGGACGCCGTAGCCGGGGTGCTCGCGGAGGTGGCCACCCCCGGCCCCCGCCGGATCGACGCCGGCGGAGGACGGAACGCCCCGCGACGGGTCTCCCGCAAGGCGCCCGACGGCCGGGACGACCACGAGTGGGCGCTCAGGACGATCCGCCGGATCTCCCGGTTCCTCGTCGTAGGCACCGTGCGGCGGAAGGGCGACGCCGCGGATGCGACCCGCCACGTGCTCAAGGGAGCGGTGCGCAGCGCCGACGAGCTGGGGCTCCGTCCGACCGACGCCATCGCCGCGGCGGCCTGCGGCGCCCTGGACGCGGTGGGCGAGATCGACGGCGGTGCCGCGGCCCGCATCCATCAGGTCCTGATGAAGTCGCTCAGCGGCGTCGCCAAGGTCCTTCGGACGACGCGCACGGAGAAGGCGGAAGCTATGAGCGCGTGAGGACGTCAGCCTTCAGCCGTCAGCCATCAGCTATCAGCCGGGTGGGTGCATCACAGGCGGCTGATAGCTGATGGCTGACGGCTGACGGCTTCCGCGTTACGCCTTCGTTCCCGACTCCCCGCGCGTCGTCTTCCCCGCCTCCTCCACGGCCTCCAGGAGCTCCGCCGCCGAGAAGGGCTTCTCGACGTATCCCACGCACCCGTTCAGGCGCGCCCAGGACTTGCTCTCCGGATCCGACCGGGCGGAAACCACGAGGATCGGAATCTCGAACGTCTCCCAGTTGTTGGACATGACCTGGGCGAGTTCGTGGCCGTCGATGCCGGGCATCGTAACGTCCAGCAGGACGACATCGTAGCGGTTCATCTGGACGTGGACCATCGCCTCGATGGCGGTGGCCGCCACCGTCACCCTGTGGCCCGCAGAGGAGAGGATCTCCTTGAGCAGGGTCCGGGTGTCCTCCTCATCGTCCACGGCCAGGATTCTCATGAGATACCCCGACGCCGGTCATGCCGGTACCTTCTCGGCCTTGCGCGCGGCCAGGGGCAACTCGAACTTCGCGCGCGTTCCCCGGCCGGGGATGGAATCCACCGCCAGCGAGGAGCCGTGCGCCTCCAGGATGCCTTTGCAGATGACCAGTCCCAACCCGGTCCCCTCGGTCTTCGGGCGCGAGCCCGGGTGCCAGAACCGGGTGAACAGGTGGTCCCGGGCGGAGGCGGACATCCCGGAGCCGGCGTCCCACACCGTCACACACACCGTTCCGGCGTCCGTCGCCTTCGCCTCCACGCCCATCGTGGCGTCTTCCGGCGAGTACCTGACTCCGTTGGAGACGAGGTTCGACAGGACCCGGCGGATCCTCTCGCGGTCGCCCCGGACCTTGAGCGTCTCGGGCGCCTCGACCTGGATGCAGAGGCGTTTCTTCCCGCTCACGGGTTCGAAGCCGGAGACGGTCTCCTTCAGGAGTGCGGCGAGGTCGAACTCCGCAACATCGAGCGACAGGTCGCCGCCCTCGATCCGCTCGAACTCGAGGAGTTCCCTGATGAGTTTCTGCATCCGATCGACGTTCTTCAGCGACGTGGCGACCCCGCTCCGCTGCCGGTCGGTCAGGGGTCCCAGCCGCTCTTCGAGGATGAGTTCGTTGAACCCGCGGATGGTGGTGAGCGGCGTCTTGAGCTCGTGCGTGATGTTCGCCATGAACTGCGCCTTCTGCTGCTCGGCCTCGAGCAGTTTCCGGTTCGCCTCCGCCAGTTCGGAGATGTGGCGCTCCAGCTTCTCGACCAGGCTCCCGATCCGGCCGTCCTGCGCTCGCCGCACCGTCCCCAATGACCCCAGCGCGGCCGCGAAGAGGAACGGGACCGGAAGGAGAAGAAGATGGAGAGGATGCTTCAGCAGGAGGTCCGGCGCGAACGACCGTCCCGCGGACCAGGAATCCAGGATGAGCGCGCACGCGGGCAGAAGAAGCCCCCACGCCAGCCCCAGCAACGCATAGCCGTTCTTCCACACGGAGTAGGTGTGGGGGTCCTTCAGCGCTCCCAGGAGATCGCGAAGGGGGGAACGACGGGAGCGGCTGGACCGCAGCAGGAGATCGGTCTCGATGTCGGACGTCATGGCTCACCTCGATCGTGATAAGGCCGTACCTTCATGGCAAGCGATCCGATCTCCGCCGTCGGCTCCCGGTCGCCCTCTTCGCGCTGAGGCTGATGGCTGAGGGCTGACGGCTGAACGCTTTCCTTTCATGCACGGGAGTAACTCCGGGTCTCGTGTTTCCTCGTCTTCGCGCGCATCAGTCTCGCATCCGCCGTCCTCAGGAGGTCCTGCACGGTTTCGCCATCCAGAGGACGGTAGGCGACCCCCGCCGTGAAGGCGAGCCCCGCCTTCTGCCAGACCGCGTCGAGAGCCCGCCCCGCGAGCCTCATCGTGGAGAACGGGTCCGCCTCCACGAGGATGACGAATTCGTCTCCGCCGTAGCGGCCCAGGATGTCCTCCTGGCGCAACACCTCCCTCATCGCGGCGGCGGCATCGCATAGCACCTGGTCGCCGGCCAGGTGTCCCCGGGCGTCGTTGACCGATTTGAATTCGTCGAGGTCGAGGAGGATGAGGGCGAGGGACGTTCCAGATCGCGAGGCCCTTTCCGTCATCTCCTTCATCGCGGCGTCGAGGTAGCGGCGGTTGAAGAGGCCGGTGAGCGGGTCGGTCATCGCCTGCTCCCGGAGCGTCTCGATGAGAGGCCCGTCCTGCTCCTGCCCCTTCCGCGCGGCCCCGGCGGCACCCAGGACGATCCCGATGAGGAGCGGGTGCGCCAGGAAGAGGAGCCTGCCCGCGGGAAGCGCGAAGGCCTCCCGTGAGTCTCCGCCTCCCCCGCTCCCGAGAGCGATCGTGTTGACAAGCACCACCACCCCGACCACACCTCCGAGCCACAGGTAAGGGCTCGATCCGGCGATCCGGGCGTACGCCCGGATCAGAGGCCCACCGAGAGACCGCAGACGGCTCATGGCGACCTCGCCTCCGCTTCGAAAGCGGCCAGGACCCGCTCTACGGCGGCGAGCAGGATCGCCGGGCCGACCGGCCGGCGAAGGATGAGGAGGCGGCCGTCGCGGAACGCCTCCTCCATCACCGGGGAGAGCGGGGCGGTCGTAATGACGACGATCATGGGCGCCTCCCGCGCGCCGCGGAGGGCGCGCGTGAGTTCCGTCGCGTCGATCCCCGGAGGCTGGACGTCGCAGACAACCACGTCATAGTGGTCCTGGTCTGTCAGCGACACCGCATCCGCGGTCCGGGTCGCCGAATTGACGAAGAACCCGCGCGCCAGGAACAGGTTCCGGATCTCCCGGCGCACGGCCGGATTCGCCTCCACGACGAGCACGCATCGGTGCCTGCGGGCGCCGGCTGCACGTGCCGTCGGACTCAATGTGTCTATCACGGTGGTTCTCCCCTCACCGCTGGCCCGTAGATAACCCCGCCTGGGGCGAAACCCGGAATTCGATTTTGCATAGTGCAAAGCCCGTGCCACGCGGACCCCTGTTCCGCTCACGTTTCCTTCCCGGCGCGGGCGACCGGAAAGGGCGCACCGCCGGGAATCCGTCCGCGGAGCGCACGTTTTTCAACATCCCGCCCCACAAACTTGAGCACATTCCGCATGGGTTCACGACCGCCCTCCGGCGGCGGGATGTGGCCCTCCCGTTGCTCTTGCTGCTCCGACACGATTACTGGGAGGAGCTGAACGTGATCGACCCCGAAGAACGCACCGCGACCCTGCCGCCCCCCGCCGAGGCGGCCCCGGAGACGCCGATCCTGTCCCTGCAGGGGCTTCCCGGCACGAACGAGGTGTACGTGGCCCGGCAGGCGATTTTCGACCGGGGGCTCAACGTCTACGGCTACGAGATCTTGAGCCGCTCCGGCTGGGAGAACCGCTTCACCGGAGAGAACGGGGACGCCGCCACCAACCAGGTGATCGACGGCGCCCTTCACACATTCGGGCTGGGCACGCTCGTCGGGACGCGGCTCGGCTTCATCAACATGACCCGGCGGATGCTGGTCGAAGAGTTCGGCTTCCTTCTGCCGCGCGAGAACACCATGCTGGAGATCCTCGAGACCGTCGAGCCCGACGCGGAGGTGATCGCGGCGTGCCGCGCGCTGAAGGACGCGGGGTATCGCCTCGCGATCGACGACTACACGGGCCGTCCCGAGATGGACCCGCTGGTCGCCCTCGCCGACGTCGTGAAGGTGGACTACAGGGCGGCGAGCGCCGAGCAGCGCGCCGCCTATCCCAGGATGCTCGCGCGGCGGGGCCTCCTGATGCTCGCGGAGAAGGTGGAGAGCTATGCCGAACAGCGGGAGGCCCTGCAGGCGGGATACCAGCTCTTCCAGGGTTACTTCTTCTGCCGCCCCCAGGTCCTCTCGCGCAAGGAGATCCCGGCCTACAAGGTGAACTACCTCCGGTTCCTCCGCGAGGTCAACCGGACCGACGTCGATTTCCCCGAGTTGGAGCGGATCCTCGGGCAGGACGTCGCGATGTCGCTGAAGCTGCTGCGGTACATCAACTCCGCCCAGTTCGGCCTGCGTTCGAAGATCGAGACGATCCGCCGCGCCCTCATCATGCTGGGGACGCGCCCGATCAAGGCGTGGGTCTCGCTCCTGGCGCTCTCGGCGATGGGCCAGGACAAGCCGCACGAGCTCATCGTCTCGTCGCTCGTCCGCTCCCACTTCTGCCAGCAGCTCGGGCTGGCCGCGGGGATGAAGGAGCACGCGTTCGACCTCTCGATGATCGGCATGCTCTCCTCGCTCGACGCGATCCTCGACCGGCCTATGCCGGAGATCGTCAAGGAGCTGCCCCTGTCGGAGCCGGTGAAGGCGGCGCTGATCGGGGAGCCGTACGGACTGGGAATGGTCCTGAACCTGGCGAAGGCGTACGAAATGGGCGACTGGGAGCACTGCTCCGCCCTGGCGAACAGCCTGACGATCGAGGACTCCAGGGTCTTCGAGATCTACTGTCAGTCGATCGCCTGGTCCAACCAGATCTTCCAGTCGACGGAATTGAACTAGTGGTGAGTCACATTTGATTCTGGGGGTGGCGACGCTTGCGAGCCACCCCCAGAATCAATGTAGTCGAACCACTAGCCCGTCGCGCGAGACGGAGTGTCGAGCGCGAAGGAGCGGGGTTGTCCAGCGGAATCGGCCCGCCTGGCCCGCCTGCGCGGCGTAGGCCCGCAGGGTACGGACTTGTCCGGGCGGCGGAGCCCGGATGAACAAGTCAGGCCAGGGGTGTGTCACATTGGATTCTGCCGGTGGCGACGCTTGCGAGCCACCACCGAAGTCAATGTAGTGGAACCGCCCGCGGAGGATCCGTGTTTCGCCGGACGGCGCTCGTATTCGGCTTGGCGGCCGTCACGGCCGTGCTGGCCCTCGGCGGGGTCGCCACGGGAACGCCGAAAGTGGCCCGCGTCTGCATGTACGCCCTGTTCGTCATCTGCAGCGCTTCCATGATCTGGGGGCTCGCGGCGGGACGGAGGACGTTCTCGCCGCGGTGAGCCCCCATGGAGAACGGGATGCCGCGTCTCGCGCGCACGGACCGGGAGTCCCTGGCGCCGCCGGCCGTCCGGCTGGTGGTCGGGTCGATCTTCATCGCCCGCGGCGGGCGGAAGCTCTTCGGAGCGCCTCCCGGTTCATGCCGGAGCGGTCCCGAGGTGAAGAACCGCGACATCAACCAAGCTTTCCCCATCCCCAACCCAACCGAGAGGCCGGGAGGGCTCCATACCCTCCCGGCCCCGGGGAATTCGCGCGGCTACTTCCTGCCGTAGACGTGGATCGTCGCCTTCCCCTGCCCGCTGCGGATGCTCTTGTAGAAGAACTCCATCTTCGTGATGATCCGCGCCTTCCCGGGCAGGTCGATGTCGCGGCTGCGCGTGTCGTCGTCGAACACCAGCCGGGTCTTGGGCGACACGGTCTGGCCGTTGTGGAAATGGACGACGATGTCGAACATCTCCAGGGCGCCGTCGTCGACCTCGATCTTGAACGCGGTGAAGGGCCCCTCCCCGCGGACCTGGATCACGTCCTTGTCCGCCCCGAAGTCCACCGTCCGCGTGCCGAGGTGCTCCCAGCCGGGGAACCGGTCCTTCGGGTCCTTGCGTGCCGTCACCCCCCCTTTGGCATGACGCCCGAAGAGGTGCACCGTCGCGCGTCCCTTGCCTTCGCGGATGCCCTCGTAGGCGAATTCCACCTTCTGGATGAAGCGCGCCTCGCCGGGCAGATCGATCACCTGGCTCATCGAGCCTTCCTTGAAGTGAAGGCGCGTCTTGGGGGAGTAGGGATCGCCGTTCCCGAAGACGATCCGGAGATCGTACAGGATGATGTCGCCGCCCTCGACGTCCAGCCGGATCGCGTCGAAGACGCCCTCCTTCGCCGTGACCACGATCGTGTCCTTCTCGACCCTGGGGCTCACATCGCGACTCCCCAGCCGCTCCCACCGGCGCTCCTTCTCGCCGCCCCCGCCGCCCGCGTGGTGCCCCCACAGGTTCACCGTCGCGCGGCCCTTCCGGATGCGACTCTTGTACTCGAACTCCACCCGCCGAATGAACCTCGCCTCTCCGGGCAGATCGATCTCCCGGCTGCGCGAGCCTTCCTTGAACTCGAACTTCGTGTCGGGCGACCAGGCCTGCCCGTCCCCGAACACGACCTTCACGTTGAACATCATCAGGTCGCCGTCCTCGACCCCGAACCGGATCTTGTCGAACTTCCCCTCCTTCGCCGTCACCTCGATGACGTCCTTCTCCGCGTGGAACTGGACCACGCGGCTGCCGAGCTTCTCCCACTCCTGCGCCTGCGCTGGAGAAGGCGAAAGGCCCAGGCCCGCCAGGGCGAGAACCGAAACCGCGAGAGACGTCGTGTTCATGTCGATCCTCCGAACAAGAGACCCCAGGTCGCGTAGCGAAGCGGCGCGTTCTGTCACGGTGCGTCGCCGTCGTCAATCGCTTGTTCAACCGCCGAACCCGGCGGCGGTTCCGCGGAATCGGAGTGTTCTGCGGCGACAATCCGGCGACGAACGACTATGCTCCCCGCTTGTTCCTCCGCAACCTCGGATCGGGCGCCGGAAGTCCTTGCGTCTCGGAGGTGAGGCCGGCCCACGTGAACACCCACCCCGGATGTTTCTCGACCTTCCCCTCGGTCCCACGCTATTATCGCGCCACTTCCAAAGGAGACCCTCCCCATGGCGCAGTTCGAACGATCGGACTACCGGTTCCATACCGAGGCCCGCCCGGACGAGCCTCTCGGCGTGCTCTCCTTCCATGGGAGCGAAGCGATCGCGCGCCCGTTCCGCTTCGAGCTCGACCTCGTCTCCCGCGCCCACGATCTTCCCCTGGACGACATCCTGAAGGCGCCCTGCCGCCTCGAGCTGAAGCGGCGCGTGACGCCGGCGGGCGGCGGCTCCGCCTGCGAGTCGCTGTTCGTGCATGGACGGATCGCCGACTTGGGACAGCTCGACCGCCTGCACCGGGACTGGACCCGGTGCCGGGCCGTCCTCGTCCCGCGACTGTGGAAGCTCGGCCTGGGTTCCAGGTCCAGGATCTTCATGGACCTCACCGTGCCGGAGATCGTCGCCCGCGTTCTCGGCGACGGCGGTCTGGACGACGCCGATTTCGAGTTCAAGCCTCTCGCGCGCGACTACCCGAAGAAGGAGTACGTCGTCCAGTACCGCGAGCCCGACCTCGACTTCCTTCATCGCCTGTGCGAACACGAGGGCCTCTTCTACTTCTTCGAGCAGGGGGAGAAGCGGGAGCGGATCCTCTTCGCGGATTCGGGCGACCCGCATCGCACGGTCCGTTCGGAGGGACCCATCCGCTACCGCCCCGCCTTCGCGGCCGCGGGCGGGCCCGACCGGGGCCCCCACGAGGAGACGATCCCTGAATTCGCCTGTTGGAAGCAGATCGTCCCCTCCGAGGTCATCGTCAAGGACTACAACTGGCACATCCCGGAGGTCGATCTGCGGGCGCAGGCCTCCGTGGGCGGTGGGCCGACCGTGGGAGACTCCTATGAGTACGGCGACCACTACCGCGACCCGGACGAAGGCAAGGTCTACGCGCGGATCCGGGCGGAGGAACTGCAGGTCGGTCAGACCCGATTCGACGGATCGGGCAACGTCGTCACGTTCCGGGCGGGCGCGACCTTCGAACTCCGCGACCATGACCGGTCCGACTTCAACACCCGCTACCTCATCACCGAGGTGACTCACGAGGGATCGCAGGAAGCCGAGGGGCTCGACCTTCCCGGGACGGCCTACCGCAACCGGTTCCGCGCGATCCCCGCCTCCGTCCCATTCCGCCCCGCCAGGACGACGCCGAAACCGCGCATCCACGGCGCCCTCTCCGCGATCGTCGACGCGGCGGGCGAAGGCGAGTACGCCGAGATCGACTCGCACGGCCGCTACAAGGTCAGGGTGCCTTTCGATCTCTCCGACAAGAGCGGCGGTCAGGCGTCGTGGTTCGTCCGCATGGCGCAACCGTACGCGGGAAGCGGAATGGGGATGCACTTCCCGCTGCACAAGGGAACCGAGGTCATCGTCGTCCACGTCAACGGGGACCCCGACCGGCCGGTCATCGCGGGCGCGGTGCCGAACGCGGCCACCCCGAGTCCGGTCACCGGCGAGAACCAGACCCAGTGCGTGATCCAGACGAGCGGCGGGAACCGGATCCAGATCGAGAACGCCAAGGGAAACCAGAAGATCCGGCTCTACTCGCCGCACAAGAATACGGGCATCGAGATCGGTGCGCCATGAGGAGCCTCATGAACCCCGAAGCGAACGTGGACATGCGCGAGCCGCTGGCGTTGTGCTCGCTTCCCATTATCGCCTTCAAGTTCGCGGGCGGCGGCAAGGGCAAAGGAGAAGACCCCGACCAGGGAAAGCAGGGGCCTCAAGGTCCGCCCGGACCCCAGGGACCCCAGGGAGCGACGGGCGCCCCGGGGCCGCAGGGAGAGAAGGGAGATCCGGGCGAGAAGGGTGAGCCGGGCGTCCCCGGGATTCCCGGCATCCCGGGCGCCAAGGGAGACGCTGGAGACCAGGGGGCCCAAGGGGCGCAGGGCCTGCAGGGAGAGAAGGGAGATCCGGGCGAAAAGGGTGAGTCGGGCGTCCCAGGGATCCCCGGCATCCCGGGCGCCAAGGGAGACGCCGGAGACCAGGGGGCCCAAGGGGCGCAGGGCCCGCAGGGAGAGAAGGGAGATCCGGGCGAGAAGGGTGAGCCGGGCGTCCCCGGGATTCCCGGCATCCCGGGCGCCAAGGGAGACGCCGGAGACCAGGGTCCTCAGGGGCCACAAGGAGCCCAGGGAGCGCAGGGCCCTCAAGGACCCCAGGGGGCGCAAGGGCCTCCCGGTCCCCAAGGCGGCGGAGGCCTCACCGACGAGGAACTCGCGAAACTCCGCGAGATGATCTCCCAGGAGTCCGGCCGCGAGAAGAAGGAGCAGGATCAGGAACAGGAGATCGAGGACCTCAAGACCGAGGTCTCCGGCATCAAGATGTGGACGGAGGGGGACTGGAACGTTCGCGTCGCCAAGCGGGCCACGAACTACTTCGGCGCCTACGAAACCAAAGTCGAGGGCAACAGTTTCACCCTCGTCCTGGGCGCGGAGCACAAGATCGTCATCGGCGCCGAGACGAAACAGGTCTACGGCGCCGAAGCGAAGCTCATCCTGCCCGTCGCCGTGGACATCTTCGCGGGCATCAAGTTCGAAGCGGTCCTCGCCGCCATCTTCGAGATGTCGTGCACCGCGAAGTTCGAGAAGCACGTCGGTCCCACCTACGAATGGAAAGGGCTGCGCCATCTGGAACTGGTCCCCACTACGGACCAGGTCGTGCTCGCGGCGAAGAACGAGCTCTATACGGAAGTGAACCGCAGGGCCGTGAATGTGAATCAGCAGATCGCCACGCTGCGCACGGACGTGGCCAACCTCCAGGCCGCAGCCCTCCAGGCGTACCACCAGTATTGGAATCTGGACGTCACCGTCGGACAGTTGCAGGCGCAGATGGGAAGTGTGCAGGCCACTCTCGGGGCGACCCGGATTCAGGCGGCCCAGCTCTCGCTGAACTCGCTCGCCAACATGGACCTCGTCGCCGTCGGGGGTTTGAGCCTCCTCAGCGGCCCATCTTCGTTGCAAGTCAGCCCGGTCGCGGTCACCGTCAACTCTCCGTTGTGGAACGTCAGCAACGCGATCGTCGTGATGCCATGAACGTCCTCAACGACTCCGGGCTGACCGTGGGGTGGGTCGTGGGCAAAGTCCCACCCTGCGCGCTTTCGGCCACCCTCCTCGTCAAGGGGACGTTCGATCTCAAACCGGGGGCGCCCGCGGTCGCCGCGCCGAAACAGGATCTCTTGAGCGGCGAACGGCACGACAACGACGACCCCGCGAAACCCGTGCGCTATCCCTCCGACTTCGCCTGGTTCAAGCCGCGCGCGGACGCGCTCCTCGTCGGCACCTGCCACCAGCCCGGCGGGCGGCCCAACGTCGTCTGCACCGCCGGCTTCGCGCTGGGTTCATGGTCGAAGCGCCTCGCGGTCGTCGGCGACCGCGTGCGCACGTACCGTTTCTATGTCTTCCCCGCCGATTCGGAACCGGTCCCCTTCCGGGCGATGAAGCTCTCGTACGCCTTCAGCTACGGAGGACCGTCCTATCCGAAAAACCCTTTCGGCAAGGGCGACGAGTTCGGAAAGACGGGCCGGGTGCTGCCGAACATCCTCGACTACGACCGCCTGCACGCCGACCCCGAAAGCCGCCCCGATCCGGCCGGGTTCGGTCCGATCCCCTTCGTCTGGCCGCAGCGGATGCACAAGGCGGGAACGTACGGCAAGGCGTGGAAGAAAAAGCACTGGCCCGGCCTCCCCGAGGATGCGGACTGGACCCTCTTCAACGCGGCGCCGCCGGACCAGCAGTTCTACGCCTACCTCCGGGGCGACGAGAAGATCCTCCTCGAGAACCTCCATCCGTCGATCCGGGCCTACGAGTCGCGACTCCCCGGCCTCCGGGCCCGCTGGTTCGTGACCGATGCCGCGGGTTTCCGTGAAGTCCCTCTCCACCTCGACACGCTCTGGATCGACGCCGATGCCGAGCGCCTCGTGCTCGTCTGGCGCGGGGTCACGCCGATCGCGAACGCGAAGATGAAGGGCGTGATCGACCACTTCGTGCTGGCCGATCCGCTCGCCGCGCCCCGCAGTCCGGACGCGTGCGCCGCGCGGCGCGCCGAGATCCTCGAGGAACGCCGGAAAGCAGCGGAGGCCCGCCCCGCCCCGCCGGCTTTCGCGCCGGTCCGCACGCCCGAGCGCCCGCCCATGGACTGGGTGAAGGACGTCGAAGCCCGCGTGGAGCAGATGAAGAAGGAGATGGGGGAGTACGAGGCGAAGATCGAGGAGCAGAAGGGACAGTTCCAGCAGATCCAGAAGTCTCACGGCCTGCCGCCGCGACCGATCGAGGCGCCGGCGCAACTCCCGACGATGGACGACATCCACGCGCGAATCTTGTCGCTGTACGATACGCTCAAGGCTAACCGGCCCGACCTGGCCGCACAGTTCCCGCCGCCGGCGCGCGCGGACCTGGAGTTCCAGCCCCCGCCGCCGCCGGAGTTCAAGATGCCCGCGATGCCGGATCCGCCTCCGCCTCCGCCTCCGCGGACCCCGTGGACTCGGGAGTCCGTGCAGGCGCATGCTGCGAAGAGCGGCGGGTTCCAGGGACAGGACCTGCGGGGGCTGGACCTTTCCGGCCTCGAGCTCGAGGGCCTCGCCTTCGCGCAGGCCGTGCTCTCCTCGGCGAACCTGAAGGGGGCGAGGCTCGGGAAGGCGGACCTGACCGCCGCCGACTTGGCCGCCGCCGATCTCACGGGGATCGACCTGTCCGGCGCGAAGGCCGACGCGGCCGACTTCGGCGGCGCGAAGATGGCGGGGGCGAAACTCGCGCGCGTCTCTGCCAGGAGGGCCTCCTTCTTCGGCGCCGACCTCGGAGGCGCGGATGCGCGGGAGGCGGACTTCTCCGCCGCCGACTTCCAGGAGGCCGGCCTCGCGGGGACGGACTTCCGCAAGGCCGTCCTCCACGGCGCGCAGGCGGGCAAGGCGAAGGGCGCCGGGGCGCTCTTCGAGGAGGCCGACCTGACGAAGTTCGCCGCGAACCGCGGCGCCGATTTCTCGAAGGCGAATCTGCGAGGCGTCCGGGCCGCGCAGTCCGTCTGGTCCGACGCGAAGCTCGACGCCGCCGACCTCTTCGGCGCCGTGCTGACGCGCGCGAACTTCGTCGGCGCGTCCCTCGCGAAGGCCGTCCTCTCGAAGGCGGACCTGCGTTTCGCCCGTTTCGACGAGGCGAACCTCGCGGGCGCGAGCCTCCCGAAGGCGAACCTCTTCCGCGCGAACTTCGTCGGCGCGAAGCTGGACGGCGCGGATCTGCGCGCCTCGAACCTGTACGAGGCCGAATTCCGGGATGCGACGCATGAGGACGCGTCGTTCCAGGATGCGGATTTGACGGGGACGAAGCTTGACTGAGATCCTGACCCGGGAGAAGTTCCTGGCAAAGGTCCGAGCGGGCGCCGCGGTCCGCGACGACGTCGTCCGGAACGTCGATCTTTCCGGCGAGGACTTCTCGGAAGCCGACCTCTCCGGCGTCGTCTTCCACGCCGTGAAGATGCGGGGGACGAAGCTCGTGCGCGCCGCCCTGGCGGGCGTCATCTGGTTCGAGGTCGATCTCGCGGCCGCCGACCTGACGGGCGCGGACCTCGCGGGCGCGAGCATCGACCGCTCGTCGCTCGCCGCCGCCCGACTCGCGGGCGCGAAGCTCACGAACCTCTGCTGGACGACGAGCGATCTCTCCGACTGCTCGTTCTCGAACGCCTCGCTCTCCTCCGCGGCCTTCTTCGATTGCAACCTGTCCCGCGCGGAGCTCTCCGGTGCCGCGATCGAGAAATGCACGTTCGCGGACTCGAAGCTCGACGGAGCGAGGTTCGGCGCCGCGAGGTTCTCCGCGGGCTACCTCCGCGGCGGAAGCGCGCAAGGAGCCGATTTCACCGGCGCCTCGTTCGACGGCACCGTGTTCGGCGGAGTGCCTTTGAAGGGATCCCGGTTCATCGACGTCCGGGCGGTCCGGATCGCGTTCCAGGACGGCCCGCTCTCCGGCGCCGACTTCTCCCGGGCCCGCATCGAACGCGGCGCCTTCGACCGGTGCGACATGTCGGAGACGGCCCTCCGCGCGACCGCGCTCGACGGAACGCGTTTCCACGCCTGCCCGTTCGCGAACGCCGACTTCGAGGGAGCCGTCCTGCGGACCGCCTCCTTCGTGCGGTGCGACCTCCGGACCGCGAGGTCCATGCCGCTCGACTGTTCCGGCCTCGATTTCATGGAGGCGAACTTCGCCGGAAAGGACCTCTCCGGATGGAACTTCGAGCGCGCCGGCCTCGCGGGCGCGGACCTTTCCGGCGCGCTGCTGCGGAAGGCGAACCTCCGGGGCGCCGTCCTCCTCCGGGCGCGGCTGTCGAAGGCCGATCTCGCCGGCGCTCTGCTGGAGCGGGCCGACCTGTCCCTCGCGGACCTGAGCGGGGCCGCCCTCGTCTCCGCGAACGCCACCGACGGCATCCTCCGCGGTGCCGTCCTCCGCGGCGCGCGGCTGGACGGGTGCGTCTTCGAGCGCGCCGACCTCCGCGGCGCGGATTTCGAGTCCGTCGCAATGAAACCCGCCGCGATCCGCTCCGCCATCCTGCGCGGCGCGCGCTTCCCGGGCGCGGACCTCGCGGGCTGGGACCTCACGGGCTGCGATCTTACGGCGTGCGACCTTCAGGGGGCGCGCCTCGGCGGGGCGCTCCTCGACCGGACCCTCCTGGACAAGTCGGACCTGCGCGGGGCCGATCTGAAGGGCGCGCGGTTGAAGGACGTCCAGCTCTCCGGAGCGGACCTCTCGCGCGCGACCCTCGCCGGGGCGCAACTGGAGGGCGTCCTGCTCCTCCGGGCGAAGCTTGAAGGCGCGGACCTCGCGAACTCCCGCTGGACGTCGTGTCTCCTGGAGGGGACGGACCTCTCGAAGTGCACGATCGGCGGCGCGGCGCTCGTGAAGATCCGCCTCGCGGGCTGCGCGCTCCCCGGCGCCGACTTCTCGGGCTGCGACCTCACGCACAGCGACTTCTCGTCGGGGAACCTGGAGGGCGCGAAGTTCGCGGGCGCGATCGCGCGGGGCACGGACTTCAGCGGTGCGAAGCTGCGCAAGGCCGACTTCGCGAAGGCGTACGCGCCGAACGCGGACTTCTCCGAGGCGGACCTCACGGAGGCGCTCTTCCGCGGCGCGCAGCTCTCGCGGGCCGCGTTCGAGAACTCCCGGGCTCCGCGCGCCGACTTCTCCCAGGCCTTCCTCGATTCCGCGCGCGCCGAGGGGCTGGACGCGCAGGGCGCGACCTTCGCGGGCGCGAAGCTCCCGTATGCCGACCTCGCGCACGCGAAGCTCGATGCGGCGGACTTCTCCGGGGCGGACCTGCGCCACGCGAACCTTCATGCGGCGACGGAGATCGCAGCGAAGTGGGAGAACGCGGACCTCAAGGGGATCAAGCGGACCGACGAGAAACTGCAGAGAGCGGAGATGTGGAAACCGACGTAGGAGAATTGCAGGCGTTCAGCCGTCAGCCATCAGCCATCAGCAAGACGGGCGTTCCGTCCGTCCGGCTGAAAGCGGATCGCTGAGAGCTGATAGCGCCCCTTGGACGGTACGGAGGGATCATGTTCACCGACACGACAACCTCGCTCGGACCCGCGACCGTGGCGGGAATCGACGGCGATCGCGTGCGGCTGGAGCGCCCCTGCGGCGACGCGTGGGCGCGGCTCGCGCTCGCCTACCCGTATCACCCCGAGCCCGGGGACGTCGTCCTCGCGATCGGCGAGGAGGACGTCTACGTGATCGGCGTCCTCTCCGGGCGCGGCCGCACCCTCTTCGAGGCGCCGGGCGACCTGGAGATCCGCGCGCGCGGCAAGGTCGGCATCGTCGCGGGCGACGAGGTGAGCGTCCGGGGCCCGCGTGTGTCGCTGGAAGCGGACCTTCTCGAGACGGTCGCGGGCTCTTCGCTCCAGAGGCTCATCAACGAATTCCGCTGGGTCAAGGAATCGACCCAGACGCACGCGGGCCGCGTGCGGACCGTCGTCGAGGGCACATCGACGCTTCACGCGGAGCGCGTCGTCGAAACGGCGGAGAAGGACGTGAAGATCGACGGCCGGAACATCCTCCTCGGGTGAACCATGTTTCCCGCGACCACGAACGCCGGCGGCCAGTGCTTCGCCTTTCCGGACGCCTGCAACACGCCCGCGCCGCCCGCTCCGCCCGTCCCCGTCCCGTACCCCAACATCGCGATGCCGACGGATGCGAAGGGGGCGACCTGTTCGAAGAAGGTGAAGATCGAGAACATGGCCGTCTGCACGCTCACGACCCAGATCGGACGCTCCAGCGGCGACGAAGCGGGCACCGCCGGCGGCGTCGTCTCCGGCAAGAACATGGGCGAGATGTCCTACATGATGGGCAGCATGAAGGTCCTCGTGGAAGGGAATCCGATCGTGATGCAGCTCTCCATGACCGCGCACAACGGGACGAGCGCGAACATGCCGATGGGCACCCAGGTCGCCCCGAGCCAGGTGAAGGTCCTCTGCGCGCCGTGACGACGCCCCATCCGCTCCTCGCCCGGACGTGCGCGACGACCATGAACTCCGGTCGCCGCGCCGAGATCCTCATCCGGCGCGGATTCGGTCCATGAGATCCCGGACTCCGAGTTCGTCCGCCCAACGGTTCATATAGCCGTCGTCGAGCACATCCTTCTGAACGGCGTACACGTCCCGCGCATCCTCGACTTGACGTCCCGACACCTCGCCCCCGCGCCGATACCAGTGCAACTTCGAGAGGATGACGTCTTCGGGCGAGGCGATCCAGATCGCACGGTCCAGGGCCCGCACTTGCCGGCGGCGGCGGAATTCCTCCTCGGCGAACGGAGTCCGGCGGAGAGGAACGATGTCGATCTTGAAGAGCGCGTCGTAGGGGATCAAGTTGAACGCGGATCCGGATTCGAGATCCCGTCGCAGGCCGTCGGGTTCCACGGCGAAGTCCGGCAGGAAAGCCCGCACGAACGGCTCGACTTTCTCTCCGGGCACGCGGACGACCAAGTCGGCGTCGAAGGAGCTGCGGGGCCGGCCGTAGAGGTTCGAGGCATACGAGCCGACGACCATGTACTCGACGCCGAGCGCGTCAAGCCGATCCAGGACCAGGCCGACGACGTTGTCTTCGTTCACGGATCTCCCGCCAGACCTCGACGCCGAACACGATCTCCCCCATGCGATCCTCGACTTCCCGGTCCGTCAGGCCCGGGGAGCGGGCGAGCAAGCCTGCCTTGAGGAGTTCCAAGCTGATCCGGCGCTGGGCCGACGCCGCCCGGAGCCGCTCGTCCGGGGTCGCGCGGCGGAGGATCTCGACGTGTCGCTCCCGGCTCCGGCGCTTCTCGTCGTCCATGAGCCCATGGTAGCGAAGCGACCCGCCTCGCGCAAATGGTGTCGAGTCCCGCAGGGCCTTCCCCTAGCCCCGCAGGGAATTCCCCGACGGCTGCTGGGTCCCTTCCAAGTCGTGCAGGCCGATCCCCAATCGGCGCTGGGCGCTTCACGAGTGCAACAAGACGACCCCGCGGCTCCGCGCGACCCTTCCCCAAGTCCCGCAGGGTCTTCCCCAACCACTGTAGAGTGTCCCCCAACCGCCGCACCGCCCTTCCCGATGCGATACAGCCCTTCCCCGCACATCCGGTGGGCCGGTCGGACATGGCGGCGGGCGAGACCCTCGCGCCTGATCGGCGCCTGAGGTCCTCTTCCTTCAGAGCCAATTGGCGAGACGGAGCCCGTGGAACCGCTTGAAGACCCGCAGGTTGTCGGTCACCAGGATGAGATCGTTGACGTAGGCGATCGCCGCGATCTGTCCGTCGACGAAGGGACCGGGGCGGCCGTCGCGCTGGAGGCGTGCCCGCTCCGACGCGTGCCACTCCGCGGCCGGCTTGTCGTAGGGGAGAAGAGGGAACGAAACCAGGACCACATCGGTGAGAAACCGCTCGAGGTGGTCCCGCCTCGCGGACGCCTCCAAGAGAGCCACTCCGTATCGCAGTTCGTGCCATACGGGCGTAGGCAGGGCGATCTCCGACGAGTGGTCGTCGAGGCGCCTCAAGAGACCGTTCGGGGGGCGAGGTCGGCAGGCCGCCGAGATGATGTTGGTATCGACCGCGAATCGCAGCGTCACAGGCTCACGCGGCGGCCGCGGGACCGGTCCCGCAGGCGGCGGACGTGGCCGCGCGGGAATCCAAGGTCGCGGGGATCGACCGTCGCGCGCCAGGCGCGATAGGCGGCCGAGAAGGCTCCCCGCTCTCCCGATCGTGCGCGGAACGAGGGAAGCGAGACCAGCGCCGCCACGGGACGACCGCGGCGCGTGATGGCGACGGCCTCCCCCGCCTCCACCTTCCGAAGGAGCTCCGGAAGGCGATTGCGCGCGTCGGCGACGGAACACCTCCGCGTCATCTCGACTCCTCCATGTACATCACCAATGTACATTATGTCCCGACGGGTTTCAACGCCCGCCTCGATCCCCCGCGGCCCGCCGCCGGCCCTTGTCGGGCGAGACGGGAAGGCGGGGAACCCCCTCAAAGGCCAAATAGCAAAGACACAATAAGTCGCGCGGAGAAGAGACTAGCCCTTGACTCGGGGCTGTTCCGCAAAGCGGAACCCGCCCGCCTGCGGCGGGCGGCGGCGCTCCGCGCCGCTGCCCCGTGTCAAGGGCTAGCGCAACGCCACCCGGAGCCCGCGCTTGCCGTTGCGATTCGCCGGATCCCGCCCGTCGCGGTTCGCGGAGCGAGTGATGTCGCCGTCGCTGCCGAAGCACCCGCCGCGCAGGCACCGGACGATGCTGCTCGAAGGTCCCTTCGGATCCGTCGCCGCTCCCGAAGCATACTCCCCGTACCAATCCTCGCACCACTCCCATACATTCCCGTGCACGTCGTACAATCCCCATGCGTTCGCCTTCTTTGTCCCCACCGCGTGCGTCTTCGACTCCGAGTTCCTGTCGTACCAGGCATACTCCCCCAGCTTCTCCCCATCATCCCCAAAGGACCACTTCGTCGTCGATCCCGCCCGACACGCGTACTCCCACTCCGCCTCCGTCGGAAGTCCCGCCGTCCTTCCCTTCAACGGGTCCTTCACTTTCTCGTTGAGCTTCTTCAGAAACTCCCGGCAGTCCTCCCAGCTCACCCTCTCCACCGGCAGGTCGGCTCCCTCGAAATGCGACGGGTTCTTCCTCATCACCGCTTCCCACTGCGTCTGTGTCGTCTCCGTCGTCTGCATCCAGAAGTCTCTCGTGAGCGTCACCTCGTGCGCGGGTGCGTTGTCGTCGTCCCCCATCATGAACTTCCCCGCCTTGATCCTCACGAACTCCATCTTCACTCCGCCGCCGAGATCAAGGACGATCTTCTTCGGCGGGTCTTTCTCCTGCCCCACGGTGGACGAACCGCAGCCCGTGCAAGCGAGTGCGGCCAAGCCGATGCTCAGCAACCGAATCATGACCGTTTCTCCTTCATGGGTTTCCGGACTGGACAAAGCTCCCCCGCCCAAGTCGCTGCTTGGACGGCGCCGGCGCCTTATCCTCCGACGCACTCTTGCGGCAGAGAAGGTCCGGGTTGTGTCGCGCGGCCAGGACCGGCTGATCCGCGAACGCGGCCCGGCCGGAGCGTTGGAGCCGCTTCGTCGCCATGAACAGATCCCCCTTCTGCTTGTAGAGCGCCCGCGTCGCGGCCGGCAGGTCCTGGACACACGGACGGCAGGACTACTCTTCCTCCGCCCCCCTCGGCAGCCGTTTGCCCAGGAGGAATACGACCCCCGCGAGCGCCGCGACGCCGAGCGGCAGGCACAGGTACGGGGAGACGCCGAACCCCACCGGCACGAAGCCGAATGCCGTCGCAACGGCGGCGACCGCGACGGCGTAGGGCCCCTGCGTCCGGACGTGATCGATGTGATCGCACGCCGATCCCAGCGACGAGATGATCGTCGTGTCCGAAATCGGCGAAACGTGATCGCCGAACAGCGATCCCGAGAGCACCGCCGCCAGCACGCCGAGTTGGATGCCGTCGGGTTGTCCGGTCGCCAGGGGCGCCAGCACGGGCAGCAGCAGCGCAAGGGTGCTCCAGGCCGATCCCACGGCCACGCTCGTCGCCGCGCACACGAGGAACGCGGCCGCCGGGAGCCACGGGGTCATCGACGCGCCCGGGAGGTGCGCCGCGAGGTACCGTCCCACCGACAGGTCCCGGCACATCTGCCCCATCGACCACGCGAGGACCAGCAGCACCGCGGCGACGAGCATCGAACGCATGCCGCGCAGCCAGCCCTCGAAGAGCTGGGGAAGTTCGAGATGGCGCCGCGCCAGAACGAGGACCGCGGCCACGACCGTCGCGCCCGCGGTGCCCCACAGGAAGGCGCGGAACGGCCTGGCGTACTGCAGGATCTGCAGCACCCCCGCGGCCGCCGCCGGCCGGCTCGGATTCCGCATCCCGGTGACGATCAGCGAGACGAGCGTAAGACCGACGAGCACCGCGACCGGCACGAGCACGTTGTGCCATCGCTCTCTCAGGTTCTCCACGTGCGTCACGTCCGCGATCTCGCGGTCCACCATCGGGCGCGCGCCGAGCCGCAGGAGTTGACCCGTCGTGATCGCGCGGACTTCGGCCGCGTACATCGGTCCGAAATCCCGCGACGTCGCCGCGATCAGGAAGACGAAGGCGATCGCGAACAGCGTGTAGAAGCCGTACGGCACCAGCCGCAGGATCTCGGCCGGGTCCGCGATCCCCGAGGCGAGGAGCGTCTTTTCCTCGAGGAAGATCCACGTCGAAACGAGGCCGAGCGCCGTGATCGGGCCGGCCGTCGAGTCCACCAGGTACGCCAGCTTCTCCCGCGAGATGCGCAGCCGATCCGTGAGCGACCGCATCGTGTTTCCGGCGATCAGCGAGTTCGCGTAGTCGTCGAAGAAGAGCCCGAGGCACAGCCCCCAGGTCGCCACCATCCCGGACCGGCGCGTCCGCAGGAACCCGGCGAAGCGGTCCACGAAACCGCGCATCCCCCCGCTGTACGCCATGATGCCGATCAGCCCGCCCACGAGAAGCAACGTCGTCAGGATGAGCGCGTGCTGCGGCTGCGACACTTCCCCCACGACCGTGTCCAGGGCGAGCACCGGCGAGCGGAGCAGGTCTGCGGCTCCGAACCCGGCGACGAGTGCGGCCCCCGCCGCGACTCCGAAGGCGAGGGAGAGGATCACCTGCCGCGTCGTAAAGGCCAGAACGATGCAGAGAAGCGGCGGCACGAGGCAGAGCCACGCGGGCAGCACCCTGCGGTTCAACGTCGCGGACCGGTCCTTGATCCGAACCGTCACGGGACCGTCGGCGGTCACCTGGTCCGCGATCCCGACGCCGTTCCACACCATGACGCGGGGAAGAGGGTTGCCCTTCCGCCGCAGGCCGTCCAGGTCCGCCTCGCCCGTGAACGCGCGGTCCGTGAGGATCGTCAGCGTGAACGGGACGCCCTCCAGGAGGACCGGCCGATCGGCGTGGAGCTCCAGCCGCTGCGGCTCCTCCTGCGCGAGGGACAGCAGCAACGCGGCAGCGACCGGAAACATGGGTCCCCTTCTAGCACGGGAGGACGGAATCGCCAAGCAATTGCTATACTCCCCGCGTGTTCCTCCGCAACCTCGGCTCCGGCAGCGGCGGCAACGCGACCGTCGTGGCGCACGAGGACCGCGCGATCATCGTCGACGCGGGACTCTCGCGGCGCCGGATGCTCGACGGCCTCGAAGGCCTCCGACTCGAAGCCGTCCTCATCACCCATCGCCACCACGACCATCTCGGACCGATGGCCGCGAAACTCGGCGCGCCCGTGTGGATCGAGCGGGAGAACTGGCTCGCGGCGAAGGACCGCGCGAGCGGACTGGACGGCGCGCAGTTCTTCGGCAGCCGCTCGTTCCGCATCGGACCGTTTCACATCACGCCCTTCCCCCTGCCGCATCCCGGAAGCGAGCGATGGACGAGCCACGGGTTCCGCATCGAGTGCGGCCGCAAGCGGCTGGCCTACGCGACCGACCTCGGCCACGCCCCCGACGAGGTCGTCGAGGCGCTCTCCGGCGTCCACGTCCTTTTTCTGGAGTCGAACCACGACCCGGAGATGGAGCGCGCGTCGGGCCGCGATCCCGGGACGATCGACTGGGTCCTCTCCGACCATGGCCACCTCTCGAACGCGCAATGCGCGGAGACGCTCGCGCGGATCGGGCGGCCGCACACGGTCGTGCTCGGGCACCTCTCACAAGACTGCAATCGACCGGCGCTCGCGCGCGAGGCCGCGCGGAAGGCGCTCCCTCGCTCGACCCGGCTCGTGCTCGCGACCCAGGACGAGGCCGGCGAACCCGTCCTTTGCTGACGCCGGGCGCGCGGGTACAATCCCGGCACCATGAGCTCCAATCCCCTCGATCCTGAACTCCTCTTCGGCCAGCTCGCCGTCGAGAAGGGGCTTGCCAGGCCGGAACACGTGCAAGAGTGTCTCGATCTCCTCAGGGAGATGGCCCGGAACAACGTGAGCCCGCTCCCGCGACTCGCGGATCTCCTCCGCGAAAAGGGCTACCTGGATCTCACGACATACGACAGGACGGTCCGCGTGGACGACCGGCCGGCGCCGGCGCCGGAGCGGAAGGACGCGGACGTCCCCGCCGGCGAGCGCTTCGGGAAGTACGTCCGCACCGCGAAGCTCGGCGAAGGCGGGATGGGCGAGGTGTGGAAGGCGTGGGACACGGAGCTGCGCCGGTGGGTCGCGCTCAAGTTCCTCAAGACGACCGACGCGACCGAGGTCGCCCGCTTCCGCCGCGAAGCGCAGACCGCGGCGCAGCTCACGCATCCCGGCATCACGGCCATCTACGAGGCCGGCGAGAACTTCATCGCGATGCAGTTCGTCGACGGCAAGACCCTGTCTGCCTTGGCGCCGACCGACCCGAAGAGGATCGCCGAGCTGGCCCGTCAGGTCGCGGCCGCCCTCCAGTTCGCCCACGAGCGCGGCATCGTCCATCGCGACGTCAAGCCCGCCAACGTGATGGTGGACGGCGGCGGCCGCGCCTACGTCATGGACTTCGGCCTCGCCAAATCCATGAAGGTCGACAGTTCGCTCTCCGTGAGCGGCGCGATCGCGGGGACGCCCGCCTACATGAGCCCGGAGCAGGCGCAGGGGAAGCCGCTCGACCACCGCACCGACGTCTACTCGCTCGGCGCGTCGATCTACGAGCTCCTCTGCGGCCGCGCCCCGTTCCGCGGCGACAGCGCGTACGAGGTCCTGAAGAAGGTCGTGGAGGAGGAGCCGTACCCCATCGAGATCCTGAACCCTCGCGCGGACGTCGATCTCCGCACGATCACGATGAAGTGTCTGGAAAAGGACCCGCTCCGCCGCTACGGCACGGCGCGCGAACTCGCGGAGGACCTGGACCGGTGTCTCCGCGGCGAGGCCATCCTGGCGCGCCCGCTCTCGAGCTCCGAGAAGCTGCGCCGCTACGTGCGCCGCCACCGGAGCGTTCTCCTCCCGTCGGCCGCCGCGGTCCTGCTCGCGCTGCTTTTCGGCGGATGGCTCCTCGGCTCCGCCGTGCGCAAGGCCCGCCTGATCCGGAGCGGTCTGGACGAGGCCGAGCGCTACGAGC
The DNA here is from genome assembly GCA_016190175.1 of Planctomycetota bacterium. Lineage (GTDB taxonomy): Bacteria > Planctomycetota > MHYJ01 > MHYJ01 > JACPRB01 > JACPRC01. Next base: position 3,794 of record JACPRC010000134.1, on the reverse strand, counting down.
GCGAGGCCGTCGGCGCGCGGCCGCAGCGCCGGGAGATGTACCTCAAGGCCCGCGCGGTGCTCAATCAGACGCTGGAGCTGGATCCGTCCCATCCCGCGACGCGGACCGCGATCGCCCGCATCGAGGGGAAACTCGGCGCCCTGCTCCAGGAGGAGGACGACGAGCTCAAACGGCTCGCCGATCGCGGCGAACGGCTCAAGCGCATCGCGAAGGTCTTCTCGCGGTGGGGGATGCTCCACGAGACGCTGGACGAGCTGGACTCGATCGCCAACGACTCCTCGCTCGCCCCCGACGCCCGGCAGCGGAAGGCCGCGGAGCCGTGGAAGCGCGTCGCGGCGTTCATGGAGGCGACGGAGAAGGACCCCTCCTCGCAGAGCGCGATGTTCGCCCTCGCGGGCCGCGCCCGGTGGATCCTCTCGCGCGGCGCCGACCCGGACGACTGGATGCGGAAGTCCTCGGCGCTCGACGCCGACGTCCCGTACGGCGAGTTCTTCTCCGCGTTCGTCCGCTTCGCGGGCGACCTCGAGATCCCGACGCTGCCCGACGGCCCCTCCGAACCGCTCGCGCCGCAGATCCTCGACGGTCTGAAGGCGGCCTCCGCGAAACCGCTCTGGCTCGACGAATCGAAGGAGGAGCTCGAGATGGTCGCGGAATCGATGCGCGCGCTCCTGCGCGGCGACTGCGCCGCAGCGGAAAAGGGGGCGAGCGAGGCGCTGTCCGCGCCCGAGCTGGTGTGGCTTGCGCGGGACCTCACGGCGATCCGCGCGAGGGCGCGCTTCCTGCAGGGGAACACCGCCGCCGCGATCGACGACCAGGACGGCGTCGCGCGGATGCGCCGGTGGAGCGCCCCCGCGCGGTACTGGCTCGGACGGTTCCGGATGACGGTGCCTTCGCTCCGCGACGCGGCGCTCAACGATCTCAACGACTCCCTCCGCCTGGAACCGCGCTACGCGCCGGCCCACTACCGCAAGGGCGAGATCCTCGAGGCGCAGGAGAAGTTCCGTGAGGCGGCCGCGTCCTACGAGGAGGCCCTGAAGATCGCGCCGGAGGAGGCGGAGATCCGGAAGGCGATGGAGCGGGTGAAGGGAAAGCGGTAGCCGCAGGCGTTCAGCTATCAGCCGTCAGCCGTCGGCAATCAGCCGCCCCCTCGCGCCCTATCTTCTGATCCATGCCGATTTCTTGCCCCCACCCCGATCACGCGGTATCGTTCCTCCAGTGCCGGGCAACAACCTCCTCATCGGCCAGATCGCGCTCGAAAAGCGGCTCGTCACCCCCGAGCAGATCCGCGAGGCGCTCAAGGACCAGCCTCGCATGATCGGCGCCGCCCTCGTCGCCAAGGGTTTCATCACCGACGAACAGCTCGTCGAGCTGATCGAGGAGCAGAACCGCCGGCTCGGACGCCCCGCGGACTACGGGCGCGCGCGCTCCGAGGATCTGCTTTTCGGGAAGCTCCTCGCGCGCAGCGGCCGGGCGTCGGAGGAGCAGGTCAACGTCGCGCTCCGCACGCAGCAGGAACTGGCCGAGGAAGGCGCGTCGAAGCGCCTCGGCGAGATCCTCGTCGAGACGGGGCAGATCTCCCCTGATGCCGTTCACGAGACGCTCAAGCTCCAGGTCGCCCCGGAGATCGCGCAGGCGATGGAGGACCCGCAGCGCGTCTTCGGGAAGTTCGTCCTCCTCCGCGAGATCGGCCGCGGCGGCTTCGGCGCCGTCTATCGCGCGTGGCAGCGCGACCTCGGCCGCTTCGTCGCGCTCAAGTTCCTCGAGTCGAGCGATCCGGAGGGCGTGCGGCGATTCGCCCGTGAGGCGCAGACCGCCGCGAAGCTGAACCATCCGAACATCGTCCCGATCTACGAGGTCGGCGAGCAGGCGGGGCGCCACTTCATCTCGATGGAGTTCATCGACGGCAGGACGCTCGACAAGGCGCGGCTGCCGGCGCGCCGCGCGGCCGAGGCGTTGCGCGACGCGGCGCTGGCGGTCCACTTCGCGCACGGGCGCGACATCGTCCACCGCGACCTCAAGCCCGAGAACCTCATGCTGGACGCCGCGGGCCACGTGTGGGTCATGGACTTCGGCCTCGCGCGCGAGGTCCAGGGCGGGACGACGATGACCGCGTCGGGCGTCATCGTGGGCACGCCGGCCTTCATGGCGCCGGAGCAGGCGTCCGGGAAGCGATGCGACGCGCGCAGCGACGTCTACTCGCTCGGCGCGACGCTCTACGCGCTGCTGTGCGGCCGGCCGCCCTTCGCGGGCGCCACCGCGCTCGACATCGTGCTCCAGGTCCGCGAGCGCGATCCCGCGAGGCCGCGGAGCGTCGAGCCGAAGGTGCACCCGGAGCTGGAGACGATCGTCCTAAAGGCGATGGAGAAGGAGCCCGCGCGCCGCTACCTGACCGCCGCCGACTTCGCGGAGGACCTGCGCCGGTTCCTCGACGGCGAGCCCATCGGCGCGCGGCGGGCGAGCGTGATCTATCGGCTGCGGAAAGCGGCGCTGCGGCACAAGGCGATCGCGGTCGGCGTGCTCGCGGCCGTCGCGGCGCTGGGGTACTTCGCCGGCCCCGGGCGGGTGGAGGTCCACGGCGAGAAGCGCTTCGTCTGGCCCGCGGGGACGCGCACGCAGCGGTTCGCGCGCGAGGGCTACGACACGCAGGTCGCGGACGTGCGGGTCGCGCCGTGGAGCACGACGCGCTGGTCGCCGCCGCTCGTGCTCGACCACGGGTGGCTCACGATCGTGAGCGACCCGCCGGGCGCGGAGGTCCGGATCGACGACGGCCCCGCGTTCCTCGCGGACGGTTCGCGCCTCCGCGTGCTCAAGGGGAGGCACGAGATGCGGCTGCGGCTCGCGGACCACGAGGATCTCGTCGAGCCGATCCACGTCCCGGCGGGCGGGGAGGTCGCGTTCAAGCGCGTGCTCGTCCACGAGGTCGGGCAGCTTTGGGTGACGTGCCGGCCCGAGGGCGTGAAGATGACGGTGAGCCGCGCGGACGGCAAACGCGTGGGCACGTTCGCGCTGCCGGTAGAGTCGCTTGCGCTCCCGACGGGCGAGTACGACCTCGTGTTCGAGAAGGAGAACTACTTTCCGCGGCGGACGAAGGTGACGGTGCGGAAGTGGCGGAGGCGGAGCTTCGACCACGTGACAGGCCTTGTGGACGGAAGGGGCGTCACGTGGCAGCGCGAGCCGGATGAGACGTACGCCCACGCGACGCTGAGTCCGATGGAGTTGTGGTCGTTCAAGACGGAAGGGCCCGTGATCGATCGGCCGGCCCTCGCCGACCTGGACGGTGACGGCGTCCTGGACTGCGTCATTGGATCGCACGACTCCAAGGTGTACGCCATCTCCGGCCGCGACGGGGCCAAGCTCTGGGAGTTCAAGACCGGAAGCGGAATCGAGTCCTCCCCCGCGCTGGCCGACCTCAACGGCGACGGCGTCCCCGACTGCGTTGTGGGGTCGGACGACTCCCAGATCTACGCTATCTCGGGCCGCGACGGCGCCAAGCTCTGGGAGTTTATGACCTTGGGCGCCGTTTCTTCTTCCCCCGCGCTCGCCGACCTCAATGGCGACGGCGTCCCCGACTGCGTCGCGGGGTCGGACGACTCAAAGGTCTACGCCCTCTCAGGCCGCAATGGCACCAAGCTCTGGGAGTTCGAGACCGGGGGCACCGCCAAGCGCGGGGAGTTGAAGACCGGGAGCGAGGTCCGGTCCTCCCCCGCGCTGGCCGACCTCAACGGCGACGGCGTCCCCGACTGCGTTGTGGGGTCGGACGACTCCCAGATCTACGCTATCTCGGGCCGCGACGG
>JACPRC010000144.1 GCA_016190175.1 Planctomycetota bacterium | reverse complement strand
TCCCATACCAGGCGATCCGCGCCCCCGTCCGGCGGGCGATGGCCGCCGAGGCCGCCTCGGCGCGCGGCAGCACCGCCACGGCTTCCGGAGCGAGTCTCTCGAAGAAGCTCGCCTTCGCGGCGAGGTAGCGCTCCATGGTGCCGTGGTAGTCGAGGTGCTCCGGGGCGAGGTTGGTGAAGACGCCGCAGCGGAACTCGATCCCGGCGATGCGGTTCTGCGCTATTCCGTGGGAGGAGACCTCCATGACGGCGTGGGTGCCGCCGCGGTCGGCGAGACGCCGGAGATGGGCCTCCATCTCGAGGGGTCCCGGGGTCGTGTTCGCCGCCGGTAGGATCTCCTCGCCGATCCGGTTGAGCACGGTCCCGAAGAGGCCGGCACGCCGTCCCGCGGAATCGAAGATGGAGGCGAGGAGCCAGGCCGTCGTCGTCTTCCCCTTCGTGCCGGTGACCCCGATGACGTTGAGGCGCTCCGTCGGGTCCTGGTAGAAGCGCGCGGCGATGTCGGCCAGCGCGGCGCGGGCGTCCCGGACGACGCAGACGGGCACCTTCGTCTCGGGAGCCGGGCCCTCGCAGACGACGGCGGCGGCCCCGCGGGCCACGGCGTCCTCGACGTAGCTCGCGCCGTTCTCCCGCGTCCCCGGAATCGCCACGAAGAGCCAGCCCGCGCGGGCGTTCCGGGAGTCGCACGCGATCCCGCGGACGTCCGCGTCCTTGAACCGGAGCCTCTCGCCCCCTACCGCGTCCAGGAGTTCGCTCAACCGGCGGTGCAGCATCCCTCCCTCCCTTCTCCGCGCGTACTTCATCGGCGCGGTGCACCCGAAGATCTCCATCGGCGACACGTCGCCGGACGTCGGCCGGTCTTCCGCCATCTCCCCCCTCCTGAGCCGTCAGCCATCAGCCTTGGCCCGGTCGGCTGAAAGCTGACCGCTGAAGGCTGATGGCTCCTTACTCGACGAGCGGCAGCCCCCTCTCGACGATCCTGCGAAACACGGGAGCGGCCACCTTTCCCCCGTAGTACGCCTCGCCCTTGGGCTCGCCGATCGCGACGGCGACGACGAACCGCGGATCCTCCGCGGGCGCGTAGCCGGCGAACGAGCTGATGTACCCGTACAGCGTCCCGTGCCGGTTCATGAGCTGGGTCGTCCCCGTCTTGCCCGCGGCGGCGATCCCGGGCACGGCCGCCTCCTTCCCCGTGCCGTCGGCGACGACGCGCGTCAGGATGCGTCTCATCGTCTCGCACGTGGCGGGTTTCAGGACCCGGCGCCGCACCACGGGCGCGTTCTCGAAGAGGAGCGTCCCGTCGTCGAGCGCCGCGCGCCGGACCACGTACGGTCTCATGAGGAGGCCGCCGTTCGCCAGCGCCGCCATCGCGGCGGCGAGCTGGATCTCCGTGACCGCGATTTCCTGGCCGATCGGGAACGACACGTCCGTCGAGAAGGGGATCCAGTTCCGCAGCTCCTTCACCTTTCCCGCGCTTTCGGAGGGAAGGTCGATCCCGCAGGGCTCGCCGAAGCCGAAGGCGCGGGCCCAGCGGTGCATCCCGTCCTTCCGCAGCACGAAGAGGCCCAGCTTCGCCGCGCCGATGTTCGAGGACTTCACGATCACGTCCTCGAGCGACAGCCGCGCGTAGGGATGATGGTCGTGCAGGATCCGCGGGCCGTATTTCCAAAGTCCGTTCTCGCACTCGAACGAGGTGTCGGTGCGCGCCTTGCCGTCGTCGAGCGCGCCCGCGGCGAAGAAAGCCTTGATCTGCGAGCCGGGTTCGAAGGGCGCGGAGACGGCCACGTTCACCAGGGCCGGATGCGCGCCGGGGTCGGCCGGATCGAACCCCGGCCAGTTCGCCAGGGCGAGGACGGCCCCGGTCCGGGGATCCAGGACGACCGCGGTCGCCCATCGCGGGCGGTGCGTCGCAACCGCCGCGGCCAGCTCCTCCTCGACGATCTTCTGGACCTCCGCGATCAGGGTAAGGGTGACGACGACGCCGGCCCGCGGTTCGTCCCGGACCTCCAGAAGCCGCCTCAGTCCGTCCACGCGGGCGGTCCTCTCGACCACGGGCCCGTCGAGCAGCGCGTCCAGCTTCTGTTCGACTCCCCCGCTGCCGAGGTCGTTCTCCGTCTCCACGCCGAACGTCCCGCCCGCGGCGCACTCGTCGGCGAGCCGGCGGACGCCGCGCACCTCTTCTTCCGTCACGTTGCGCTTGATCCAGACGCGCTGCGCGTCGGCGCGCGCGAGCCGCCCGGTCACGTCCTCGGGGCGCAGGCCGAGCGTCCGGGCGAGGAGCCGCGCCGTCTGCGCCGGGATCGCGTGCGGGCTCGCCCACACGGAAGCGACGCGGTGGTGGACCATCCCGAGGAAGTGGGCCGCAAGAGCTCCGGACGGGTAGCGCCGCTCGAACTCCACTTCGACTCCGAACGGTGCGCGCGGCAGGCGCTGGAGCCGCGCGAACTCCTTTGCGAGGGCCCGCACGCGGGCCGCCGCGGCGGCGTCGACGTCGTGCCGGATCCAGACGAACCGCCGGGTCGCCGGGGCCAGCCGGGCCCGGACCTGTTCGACCGGCATCGACAGGGCCTCGGCGAGGAGGGGCGCGGCTTCCCCGCCCGCGAGAGCCGGATCCGCCCAGACCGATTCGACGGGGACCGACACCGCAAGGAGCTCGCCGCGCGCGTCGCGGATGATCCCCCGCGGATGCTCGGTCACGATGCGGGAGGAGCTCTGAGCGCCGCGGATCGCGACCGCCGCCGCGTGACCGCGGACCTGGATCGCGTAGAGGCGGTACCCGAGGCCGCCGAACGCGGCGAGGACGAGGAGGCTTACCAGCGCCGCGCGCGCGCGCACGCCGCGTTCCGTCATCGGGCGCCTCCCCGCGGGGCCGGAGGCCGCTTCACCTCGACGCCCATCTCCTTCGCGCGGCGATCGAGCCGCTCGGGACTCCGGGCCTCGGCCAGGCGGAGGAGGAGCGTCCGCTGTTCCTGTTCCAGCGCGCGGAGCTCCGCCTGCCGCTGCGCTGCGGCGTAACGCAGGCGGGTGGCGCGGACGTGCTGGGTGACGACGAGAACCCCGATGTTCGCCAGGACGGCGACCGTCAGGACGACGCGGACGCCTTTCACACCGTTCCCCCGTGCTCCCGGTTCCCCCGCCGGGACGCCTCTCTCCCCGTCGCCCGCGCGGAGCGACGGCCCCGCCCCCGGCTCGCGGCGCCGCGGACGGGCAGGGCCAGACCCTACGCCTTCTCCACCGCCCGCAGTTTCGCGCTGCGCGAGCGCGGATTCCCTGTCGCCTCCTCCCGCGACGGCCGCACCGGCTTCCGGGTCAGAGCCCGGAACCGTCCCTCGCGGGCGCCCGCCTGGAACGCGCGCTTCACCAGGCGGTCCTCGAGGGAGTGGAAGGAGACGATCGCCGCTCTCCCGCCGCTCCCTAAGTACTTATCGAATCGTCCCAGGAACCTCTTGAGGCTTTCCAGCTCTCCGTTCACCGCGATGCGGAGCGCCTGGAAGACCCGGGTCGCCGGATGAATTCGCCCCGAGCGTCCCACGAGACGCTCGACGAATTCCGCCAGCGCCCGGGTCGTCTCCAGGCCCTTCCCCCTCGTCCTCCCGATGCCCCGGGCGATCCTCCGTGCCCGCGGCTCCTCGCCGCAGGTGCGGAAGATCTCCTCCAACTGCTCCTCCGTCGATTCCCGCAGGACGTCGGCTGCGGTGCGCGACTGCGTCCGCGACATCCGCATGTCCAACGGGGCGTCGAAGCGGAAGCTGAATCCCCGCGAAGGGTCGTCGAGCTGCAGACTGCTGACCCCGAGGTCCAGCAGGATGCCGTCGACGACCCTCCCCTCCAGGACCCGGTCGAGATCCGCGAAGTCGGCCCGCGCGAGCGTCACCGCGTCCCCGAATCGCGAGAGTCGCTCGCGCGCCCTCTCCAGCGCGGCCTCGTCCCGGTCGATCCCGAAGAGGCGCACCCTCCCCTCCGTGAGCTCCAGGATCCGTTCCGCATGTCCCCCGAGCCCGATGGTTCCATCCACGTACGTGCCGCCGGGTCGCGGCGCCAGGAAGCCGACCGCCTCTTCCAGCAGGACCGGCCGGTGCTCCGCCGTCATCAGGCCCCCCGTCTCCAGGGCCAGGGCCGCGTCCGAGAGCGCCACACCAAAAGTTGACAGGGAGTTTTTGGTGCGGCACGACGAGCGGCCGGAAGCGTCGTGAGTCCAAGAGCTTTCGGGGTTCCCCTCTCTCTCCCCGCGCGCACAACACCCTCCCCTCACGGCCCCTCTCCTCACGACACTCCCGGCCGCTCCCCTTGCGGCGGCGTCGAACCCGTCCGGCCGGCCGCCGCGATTACAGGAAACTCGCCGCCCTGCGCAGTCCGCCGCCCTTCGAGCGGAGGATCGCCCAGAGCGCCTTGACGTCGTCGCCGAGGTCGACACTGCGGAACTCCAGACCTCTTGCCCGCACGCGATCCAGCCTCGCCTGGAGTTCCTCCAGTTGGGGCCGGATGGCCAAGACCTCCTCGCGCGAGGGGGTCCTTCCGGCGAGCCCTTCGATGAACGCGCGGACGACCTGGAGCGCGTCCTCCCCCCTGTCTCCCCGTTCCATGCTCTCTCTCCCCCAAATCCTGCGCGACCGTTTCCCCCTAGCCGCGCCGCCCGTTCCGCCCTACTGGTCCGACACGTCCATTTCCGTGGGTCGCTCCGCAACCCACAGGATCAAATGTGGCTCACCACTAGTCCGACCAGAGCGCCTTCTTCACGTCCACCGGCGCGCTCTTCAACCTCTGGGTCTCTTCGCGATACTCCTCGACGTTCCACACCTCGATCCACTGCATCATCCCGACGAGGACGACCTCGCGCCTGAGCCCGGCGTGGTCCAGCAGTTTCTGCGGAACCACCATGCGGCTCTGGCTGTCGACGGGAGCGAACTGGCCGCGCGTGGCGAAGAAGCGGAGCACGGCCGACGGATCCTCGAGCTTCCCCGCCTGCTCGCGGAGCCGGTCCGACACGCGCTTCCACTGGCTCATCGTGTAGAGCCGGAGGCAGCGCTCCTCGGGATTCGGGCTCACGATGACGAAGAAACCTTCCCGATCCTGGGGGTCCGTTATGAAGATCCGGAAGCTCGCAGGGATGACGATCCGGTTCTTCTCGTCCAGTGTATGAGTGAATTCACCAAGGAACATCAGGGATTTCCTTCCACTCCCCGTCACTTCGTTCCACTTCGTCCACAAAAAAAAGAGCGGAGGCCCCGTTCGTCTGCGTCTTACGTAGCTAACTATAGCGCGGGCGGGAGCGGGGTCAAGGGGAAAAATCTTGCGGCCTCCCGCGGATCGCCTCCGACATCAACAATGGGGCCGCGCGGGATGCATCCGCTAGTGGATCTCGCGCAGTGACCCACAATCAGTTGTGGTACGGACGGAGACATTTTTCACGCATGCTTCGCCGAGATTCCCGTCAAGCGGCCTCGGCGAGCGCGACGATAAGCGTTGTGCATGAACCTCGTTGGACTCGCCGATGTTGCGCCGACATGTCGGCGAAGACCGACGGGACGGGACCTGGAATCGCAACGGAATCCGTAGGAGCCCAACGGGGTGAACCTGCTCGTCTACGACGAGGGCCGTGCCATCGCCCGACTCGCGAGATCCGTTCTCATCGCCGTCGGTCACCGCGTTTCGGTTTCGTCCGAGCACGACGACGCGATCCGCAAGCTGGAGACGGGTCTCTTCGACGCGCTCGTCATCGGCCCGGCAGGCGCGTGCCGCGAATTCGCGGACCGGCTGGACGCCTCGTTTCCCGAGCTCCCGCTCCTGCTCGCCGGGGTGGGTCGCGCGGTGCCGGCGTCCGGACGCGTGCGGGCGGTCCTGCCCGGTCCGTTGCATGCCGCGGCTCTTGCGGGTGCGGTCCAGCGGCTGTCCGCCGAGTTCGAGTCGCGGACTCCGGCGCAGGACCTCCCCGCGACCGTGTTCGCCGGGGGCGACCGCGCGGCGTGCCGCGCGTCGCGATTGTCCCCATCGGCACTGCTCATCGAGCCGCCCGTCGAGGGGCCGCCGGAGGACTTCGCGCGCTTCTTCTCGCTGCACGCGGACGGCCGCGTCGAGGCCGCGCTGCGCGAAGGCGAGACGGAACGGCGCGTCGCGGGAGAGATCGCGTTCGCGGAGCGCGCTCCGGACCGCACGGCGCGCTTCGTCGGAATCCGCATCACGGAGTGACGACATGCACCATGCCTCGTTCGTCCAGCGCGTCGCGCCGGCCTGTCCGGTGTGCCGCGCGTCCGACTTCCTCACGCACCGCCGCACGCCCGGTTCGTCGCGGGGGTGCGTCGTCTCGCACTGCCTGTGCCGGAGGTGCGGGCTTGCGTTCACCTACGAGGAGGACCGGCGGGGGAGGCCGGTGAGGAAGTAAGGGCGCGGCACGGCCGCAACGCAAGCCGCCGCGTCGAGAGAACACAGAACGAAGAACAAACTGTGCAGGGGCTCCGCCCCCGCACCCCCGTCCAGGATCTTCTCGAGCTGCGGAGATCTCGTCAGACTGTGGTACGGAGACGAGGGCGAGTCCAGTTCGTCCTCCGAAGCCCCTCGCGCGACCACGACCGGTTCCGGGCAACGTAGCGGGGGACCAGGCAGGAGCCCCAGAAGCACACAGCCTGCGGGCCTCGCATACTTCCCGGGGAGATGCCGTGAGCAGGCGGACCCTGAGCAGGACGCGGCCTTTCTATGGAATAGTGCCGCCCGGGCATCATGCGGCTGCCGATCCGGTGAGGATGTCCAACAAGCCGGTGAGCTGCGCGATCGGATCTCCGTGCTCTTCGTGGTCTCCGAGTTTCGAACCGGCTTCCTATCCGTTCCACGCCCGCATCCGGAACTCCCCGTCGAACTCGAGCACCTCGCGCCCGCCGCCGTCCCAGTCCCCCAGGACGTACACGTCCCGCGGGCGGTTGCGGTACTCCGTCCGCACGTGCTGCGGCGCGTGGATGTGGCCGCAGACGAGCACGTCGATCCCGCGGGCGAAGTGCGGGCGCGCGCCGTCGATCAGCGCCTCGCGCGTCCACCGCACCGCGGGGGTCGTCTTCATCGAGACGGTCTTGAAACCCCGCGCGATCCCGCGGCTCATCCGTTCGGGCATCGCAAGATAGAGCGATCGCAGCGCGCCGAAGCGCATCAGGCGCCGGTACGCCGCGTACTTCGGGTTGCGGTTGTAGACGAAGTCGCCGTGCGCGAGCAGCACGCGCCGGCCGCCCAGCTCGACGACCGCGGAGTCGCCGAGCATCCTCACCCCCGTCGCGGACGCGAAGGTCCCGTCGACGAAGTAGTCGCGGTTGCCGGGGACGAAGAGGATGCGGGTTCCCGAGCGGACGGCCGCCCGCAGCGCGTCGATGGCGGGGCGGTAGTCGGGGGAGCGCAGGTGGCGCGGGCCGATCCAGTAGTCGAAGATGTCGCCGAGGAGATAGAGCGCGTCGAGACCGCGCTGGGCCTCGAGGAAGCGCACGAACGCCTGCTGCGACTCCGGCTTGCCCGGGGCGAGATGGACGTCGGCGACGAAGAGCGAGCGGGACACCCTACCCCATCGGGATCCACATCGTCTTCTGGACCGCCCGCTCCTGGCGTTCCATGGTGTCCTCGACGATCACGAGCGTGATGCGGATCATGGGAATGCGGTACGGGGTGAGGTTCTTGTCGTCGTTGGCGCCCGTCCCGTTGCCCAGCGGGTCCGCCAGGGGACACGGGCTCGGCTGGAGGTTCGAATAGAGGCCGTTGTTGGCGAAGTACTCGACGTTGAAACTGATGATGTAGTTGCACAGTTCCATGTCCTGGACGACGACCTGGCTCTTGTCCTTCGGCCCGGCGTCGAACGCGCCCGTGTTCGGGTTCTCCGCGCGGACGCGACGCACGAGCGTGTAGAGCGGACGCGGCGCGCCCGTGTTGAGGCCGATCGTCTGCTTCTTCGACGGGTCTCCCGCCGCCGTGTTCGTCCCCGGCAGGACCCCGCCCGGCGCCGTGAGGCACTTCGACGCCGGGATGAGGCAGTACTCGATCTCGACCGTCTGGAGCGTGTCCGCGACCGTCGTGGTCGTGCGGAAGATCATGCGGTCCGCGGCGATGCCGACGTGGTCGTTGGCGCCGTTGTTGTAGGTCGGGTCGTTCCCCGGCGTGCCCACCTGGCCGTTGTCGAGGATGAAGCGCTGCCGGCCGGAGGTGAACGAGAGCGTCCCCTTGACGTCGGCCTCCATCACCTCGAGCGCGTAACGCGCGTTCGTATAGACGGTCGTGCGCGCCTCCGAGGTGGTGACGGTGTCCGTCGTGCGCATGAAGATGAGCGTCACCGCGCCCAAGAGGATCATCATGAGGATGATCGAGATCAACAGCTCGAGCAGCGTAAATCCTGCTCCGCCCTTCCGCCTTCGCCGAAGCTCCGGCGGACAAGTCGGGCTTCGCAGGACGTGGCCCCGACGGGACATAGGCGTCTCCTTCACTTGACGGACACCCTCAGGGTCACCTGGGAGTGCGGGATCAGCTTCTTGACGGTCGTGGCCGTCTGACTCCCCGACCCGCCCCCGGAGACCTCCGTGATCATCCGGAAGACGTTGATCCGGAACTCGAACATCTTCACGAGCGGCTCGAGGTCCGCCTCGGTCCACGTCCCGCCGCCCGGCTTCGCCGTGCCGATCATGTAGGCCAGCGTGTTGATCTTCATCACCGAGAACGAGAAGCCGAACTGCGTGTAGGGATCGGACGGGTCGTTCGTGTCGCGCACCGTCTTCACCGACGACCAGATCCACGGGTCGCCGGCAAGGTTGAACGCCGGCAGGGACTCCGGATCGTACGGCGTGTTGGCGGCAACCCCGGTGCCGATGTAGGTGGTCAGCCCGTCCGCAGGCGCCGAGCTGGGCGCGTCCGCCACGCCGTTCGGGTAGTGGAGCCAGTCTTCGCCCGCGAGCTTCGGGAGCCAGAACGCGTAGCGGACGTACGAGTTGGTCCCCGTGTACTTCAGGTCGTGCGTGAGGACGATGCGGTGCCGTGCCTTGGTCCCGTCGTACGTGCCGAACCGCACCGCGTTCGTGAGCGCCTGGGCCACGGACTCCGCGGTGATCCCGGCCTGCGTCTCCTCCACCGACTCCTTGGACGCCTGGAGGGCCGCCGGGAAGAGGGCCAGGATACCGACGATCCCCAGCACCATCACGAGGAGCGCCAGCAGGATCTCGATCAGGGTGACGCCGCGCTCGAAACGTCTCGGCCTCATTAGCGTCCCTCCTACTTCGCGACGAACTGGTCCCGGCGGACCTTGCCCGCCGCGCGGTCGATGTCCATGCACATGTAATACTTGTTGTCGGTCGTCTTGACGACGACGTCGCCGATCAGGTTCGGGTTGGAGGCCGCCATCTGCGCGTCGAAGGAGCTCGCCTGGACCTCGGAGTACGCCGGCGGGAAGAGGGCCGTCCCGCTGGGCGTGAAGCCGACGTACGACACGTTCAGATGGTAGTCGACATGGCGCGGCAGCTCGATCGGGTCGTTCTCGACGAGCGGATCGGAGGGCGTGGGCCAGCCCGTCAGGACCCCGTCCCCGTTGTCCCGATAGAGCCGCATCCCCGCGTTGTTCGTGCCGGCGATCTTGTAGAACGTGACCCAGTGGATCACGCGCTGGGTGACGGCGAGCTGCCGGGCGCGCGCGAAGGTCTGCCGGATCGTCATCGCGCTCTGGCGGACGCCCTGCCCGCGCAGGAACATCGAGGCCATCACGATCGCGACGCTCGCGAGGATCACGATGATGATGATGACGACGAGCAGCTCCAAGAGCGTGAAACCACGCGATCTCTTCATGGCCGCCTCTCTAATCATCCCCGATGTCCGACGTTACCTCGTCCCCCGTGCCGGGCGCGCCGTCCTTGCCCTTCGAGACGATGTAATAGGAAGGAGCGGTGCCCGTCGCGCTGGGTTTCGGGTTGTAGTACTCGACCACATTGGTCCAGGCGTCGATGAGCTGCACGGGCGGGTTCGGGTAGCCGCTCCCCGGGTTCCCCGAGAGCCACTTCGACTGGAAGTTGAGGTACGGGTCCCTCTTCGTCACCGTCCCGCCGGCCCCCTGCGACGCCTTCACCGTGGCCTGCCTCCCGAGGAGGAAGTGGAGCGTCTGGGAGCCGGAGTACGCGCCGTAGGTCTGCGGTGGATAGACTTTCTCCTCGGCCATGTAGCACTCGCAGCCCGTCTTGAGCGACTTCACCAGCGCCGTGGTGTCCTTGTAGCGCGAGCGGTCGATGACGCCCTTGATGAGCACGCCCATGAGCGCCATCAGGATGAGGATAATGCAAATGACGACCAGCATCTCGATCAGGGTGAACCCCGTCAGACTCCTTCGATTCTTCATACGCTCTCCCCGGTGTGACGTACGGAAGAGCCGCGCCACTCGGCCGACTCGGGCGAGTCCAACGGGGTGAAGCCGCGCGAGGGTTTCATGGCTCCCCCCCTCTAGTTCCCGCCCCAGTTGTTGACCCCGTTCTGCACGTTGACGCAGTCCGGACACCAGATGTCGAACTTCTGCTTGTTGTGCGAGTTGGGGTCGCCGGCGTTGCCCGGGAAGGACTGGCGGCAGTTGCGATACGAGAGGACCTCGGTGCCGGGCCGGATCGGACTGATCACGTTGCCCGAGCCGTCGAGGTCGCCCTGCCGGAACTCGAAGTACTGCTGCTTCTTCGGGCCGTAGCTTTTCAGCGCCGTGACCAGCGTGGATGTGCCCATCGTCGCGCTGTAGCCGGTCGAGCTGGGAGGATAGGTGCCGAAGTCCGTCTGGTACATCTCGGTCGCCTGCGAGAGGTTGTCGATGAGGTGCTGCGTGCCGCCCTGGCGCCCGCTGCACAGCGCCTTCACGATCGCCGGCAGCAGCAGCGCCGCCAGGAGCGCGATGATGACGATGACGACGAGCAGTTCGACGAGGGTGAAACCGGACGTTCGCGCGCGGCCCATAGGTCCCCCTTGATCAAGTCACCGAGGATAGCCGATTATAAGCCCACCCGGAACGGCGGTCAAGGCGGGGAAGCCCCGACTCGACCGATGCGCCTTCCCATGCGAGCAAAACCTGTACCATCCCCGCCGCCCGCCAGGAGACATCCCCGGCACAACATGTTCGATTCCAGATCCTTGCGCATGCCTGCTTCCGCGGGCCACCGCCTGCGCGAATCGAGTTACGCACGGGTAACATGGTCACAGCCGGGCCACAACAGCGACCGGGAGACTTGGGGACCGGGAGACTCGGAGAGCGGCCTCGCCGCGCTCACCAGTTGTCCACCCCGTCCGGCTTGCCTTCGCAGTCCGCGCACCAGAGGTCGAACTTCTTCTTGTTGTGCGCGTTCGGGTCGCCGGCGTTACCCGGGAAGCTCTGACGGTTGTTCCGGTAGGAGAGGAACTCCCTGTCCGGCCGGATCGGACTCACGATGTTGCCGGAAGCGTCGATGTCACCCGGTCGGAAGTCGAAGTACTGCTGCTTCCCCGGGCCGACGCTCCTCAGCGCCGTGCCGAGAGACGCGGAACCCATCGTCGCGGCAAACGACGCGCCGCTGGGCGGATAGGCGCCGAAGTCGATCTGGTACATCTCGGTCGCCTGCGAGAGGTTGTCGATGAGGTGCTGCGTGCCGCCCTGGCGGCCGGCGCACCTTCCATGGGGGATCGCCGGGATCAGCGCCGCGACGATACCCAAGGCCGCGGCGAGCAGCGACAGCTTCGCGGCGAGCACGATCAGGCGCCCCGTCACGATTCGCGCACAGGACATCGATCAAGAGCGCGAGCAAGCTCAATGCCCGCCGATTCGCGCGCCTGCCGCCGGGTCTCGCGTCACCTCTCCGTAACGCCGTCACTCCGACCGCACATCTTTGCATCCCGGATTCGGCCGTTCTATACTCGTCCTGAGCGAGCCCGCCGTGGGCGGGCGAGTCGAAGGACTGCGCGAAGGAAGGAGAACCTCTCTGGCCCCATTCGCCCTCGGTGCGTCGTTGAATCCCGCCGTCTACTTCGCGCTCGGGTTCGCTCTCCTTATCAGTTGCCTCATGATCTCGCGGGCGCTGCGACGGAAGCGCGAATCCCCCGGCCTCTTCGAGTCGCGCGAGTTGGAGAGCCGCGCGCGCGAGGACCTGGAGCACCTCATCGTGCAGATGCAGGAGGTCGCCCGCGAGCAGATCGCCAAGGCCGACCTCAAGATCCGGATGCTCAACCAGCTCATCGTCGAGGCCGACCAGAAGAAGAAGGAGCTGGAGGCGCTTCTCGGAAGGAGCGCCGCGCCGCCCGCGGCCGCGCCGGCCGCGCCGCCCCGCCCCGTCAACCCGCTCCACGAGAAGGTCTACTCGCTCCAGGACCGCGGCAAGTCGCCGGACGAGATCTGCGGCGAGACCGGGCTGGAGCGGGGCGAGGTGGAGATGATCCTGGGGCTGAGGAAGCTGCAAAACCTGTAGCGATCAGCAATCAGCGGTCAGCTATCAGTTGGAAGAGGCCGATCTCAAGGATGGGGGGAGTGGCTGATAGCTGATAGCTGATAGCTGATGGCTGACGGCTGACGGCCGACATGGAACTGACACCTTACGTCTCCGTCCCCGCCTCGTCCGCGCCCCTCCCCGTCGGCGCGATCCTCTCCGGCATCGTCAAGGAGATCCTCGCCGCCAACCGCTACCTCATCCAGATTCAGGCGCTCGCGCTCGAACTGGAGCTGCCGCTCGCCCTGAACGTCGGAGACGCGGTCCGCATGAGGGTCCGCGAGGCCTCCGCACGGGCGCTGGTCCTGGACGTATCGCTCCCGGACGCGCGGGAGCCGCTCCCGGCGCGCGGATTGCCGGAGCGGCTCGGATTTCCCGTCGACCCGGAGACCGAGCGGCTCGTTCGGGCCCTGATGCGCATGAACGCGCCGATCGACCGGGACCGCGTCGAGTCCGCGCTCGCCTCCGCGCGCGCGGCGAAGGGGGAGGCGCGCATCGAGGCCGCCGCGTTCCTCGTCGCGCACGGCATCGACCCCGACCCGCGGACCGTGACGAGGCTCGCGCGGATGGCCGAACCCGCCCCTTTGCCGTCCCCCACGGCCAACCCCGTGCTCCGGTCGATGCAGGAGACCGTTGCACCCGTCCCCGAGGAGGCGCCCGCGGTTGTTCCGAAACCGCTTCCCTCGGACGAGGCGGTCCGCGCACTCCTCGACCGCTCCCCCGTCCTGCGCTTCCTCGATCGGGCGCTCGAGATCGCCTCCAGGCTGGAACCGTCGCCCGAATCCGGCATGCGGGTCGACGAAGCGCTCGCGATCGTGCGGTCGATCCTCGAGAGGCCCGGCGGCGACCCGGAGGAGATCCGCGCCCTTCGGCTCCCCGCGTCGCAGCTCCACGAACTCCGCTCGAAGCTCTTCGCACTCGAGCGCGCGGCGATCGCCTCCGTCGAGGAGTTCCGCGAAGCCCGGGAGACGGGCGGCCCGCTCTTCGAGAGGTTCGACCGCTTCCTCGCGCACCGGGTCGTGAACCAGCTCGCAAGGCTGCAGGACGACGGCGTCGCGATCCTGCAAGTGTCGATCCGACACGAGAATCGTGTCATGGACGTCCCGATCCGCGTCATCCGACGCGAGGGGGGGCACGGGGGAGCCGCGGGCCCCGGGTTCCACGTCGTCCTCGACACGGACCTCTCGCGGCTCGGACCGGTGCGGACGAAGGTGGACGCCGCGGGGCGCGGGATGGCCGTGCGCTTCCAGGTTCGACGATCCGATGCGCGCCGTCATCTGGAGAGCGGCAACGACGAACTGGCCTGCGCGCTGCGGGATCTCGGCTGGGAACCGTCGGTCTCGACGGAGGTCGCGAGCCCGCTTCCGGAGTCCCCGTTCGCCGCGTTCGAACGGGGGGGCGACGTTTCGGGCATCGATGTGAGGGTGTGATGGCTTCGGACCGGCAGGTCGCGGTGGCGCTCCAGTACGTGCGGGCGGAGGACGAGGCGCCGCGGGTGGTCGCCAAGGGCCGCGGCGCGCTCGCGGAGAGGATCCTCGATCTCGCGCGGAAGCACGGCGTGCCGGTCCATCAGGACACGGATCTCGTCGAGGTCCTCGTCAAGCTCGATCTCGGGGACCTGATCCCGCCGGAGCTGTACAAGGCGGTGGCGGAGATCCTGGCGCACCTGTACAAGATGAACCGGAGTTTCCGGCCGTAGCGCCGGTCGCCAGTGAATCAGACACTACGGTATGGGTAACCGGAGGCCGCTGGCGGGCCGGTGAGGGGCCAGGATTCGTGGGGAGGTCTTCCGGGTCGTAGCGGGCTGGCAGGGGGCCCGTAGGGGC
>JACPRC010000132.1 GCA_016190175.1 Planctomycetota bacterium | reverse complement strand
TCGGGGAGCGGGGACAAGACGCTCAAGCTCTGGGACGTCGAGAGCGGCAGGGAGATCGCCACATGGCGGGGACACCGAAGCGACGTCAGCTCGGTCGCCTTCAGCCCCGATGGCAAGCGTGCGCTGTCGGGGAGTTGGGACCAGACGCTCAAGCTCTGGGACGTCGAGAGCGGCAAGGAGGCCGGGACGTGGAGGGGACACGAAGCCGCGGTCAACTCCGTCGCCTTCAGTCCGGACGGCAAGCGCGCGCTGTCGGGAAGCGGAGACAGCACCCTCAAGCTCTGGGACGTCGAGAGCGGCAGGGAGATCGACTCCATCGTCGTCGACGGCGGCCCCACCAGCCTTGCCGTGCGCGCCTGCGCCGCCGAAGCGACGGCTCCGGCGTCGCGAAGGCGCGGCGACCTCGTCATCGTGGGCAACGCGAACACGACGGTGACGGTCTATCGGGCGAAGTGACCCCGCCGGGGAAACGACCGACCGCGCCGGGGAGGTGCCCGACCATCCGGGGGGAACACCCGTC
This sequence comes from Planctomycetota bacterium, assembly GCA_016190175.1. Lineage (GTDB taxonomy): Bacteria > Planctomycetota > MHYJ01 > MHYJ01 > JACPRB01 > JACPRC01. Next base: position 11,019 of record JACPRC010000132.1, on the reverse strand, counting down.
CACCTTCAGAGAGCCACCGACCGGACTTTGGGACTGACCGTCCACGCTTGGGAAGTGCCTGTCCACGCCCGCGGACCCACCGACCGCCATTGGGGAGCGACCGTCCGTGGCCGGGGAGCGACCGACCGCGGAATTTTCCGCACCGTCCACGCATGGGGAGGGCCCGACCGCGGCCGGGGGGCAGGCGTCCGCTCTCGGGATGGGACCGACCGGCCCGAGGTAGGCACTGTCCGTAAAGGCGAAGGCATGTGCCCCGCGTGGGGCGGCGCCGTCCGAGCCGGGTGATGGCCGTGCCCCCGCGTCACCGAGGGCACGGCCGATGAAGTCGGCTACGACTTGACCGCAACCGCTTTGCCGCGGCGTCCTTCCGCGGCCGCCTCCTGCCGCCTCAGCGCGGCATAGGAGTACTTGCCGATCAGGTTCGGGTCCTTGCGGAACTCGACCTGGGCGATCCTCACGACGAAGCGGCTCCGGGTGTAGAGGACCCCTTGCGCGTGGAAGAGATCGACTCCGGCGCCGGAACTCTGCGCCTTCTCGGAAGTCTGGCGCTTCTGCACTTCCTGGAGATCGCGCAGGATCTTCTCTCCGCGGGCGATGAGCGCCGCGTCGGCACCGACGCCCTTCAGCGCAGGCAGGTGCTCCCTCGCGGCTCCGATCAGGAGACCGATCTCGGTGATCAGCTTCGGGATCGAATGGCTTGCCTTGACCCCCGTTCGGAAGCGCGCCTGGATGTCCGGCTCGCTGTCGAAGACGGCGTCGGAGAGCCCCCGGACCTCCTCGCGCCAGTCGAGCCCGGCCGCGATAGCCGCCCGCCGCGGAATCGCGAGCGTCGAGACGTCCTTCTTCTCCTTCTCCTGCGCGAGATTGAGCTTCCGGACCTCCTCGCGCGACGTCTCGATCTCGGCGAGGAGCTTCTCGGTGAGGCCCCGCCCCTTGAGGCGCGCGAGGTCCTGCTTCGCCGCCTGCGCGATCTGCCCGCTCCACTCCAGGAGCGAGTCCGTGTTGAACCGCTCGCCGATGGTGACGAGCTCCGCTCTTTCATACCCCATGAGTTCTCCTACCTTCAAAAAGACAGAGCGGGAATGTAACGCGGGCCGCGTCGGAGTTCAATGGGGATTTTGTACGTCGGTCACGATGTTACGAAACGTAACGTGCCATGTTACGAAACGTAACACGCCCCTCCCCGCGACCGCGATTCCGGCTCGCTCCGCGCGGGCACGCCGGTTGCTCCCTGCCTGCGGTCTTATTATTTGGAGGTGACCATGGAAGGCGTCGAGAAGGCCCGGCGGACCCCGGCCGAGGAAGTGGTCCGCGAGTTCCCGACGATCGGCAAGTACCGCGTCCGGATGGTCCAGAAGGGCGGCAAGCCGCCGCAGCTCGACATCCGGGAGTACGTGAAGTCCGAGCGCTTCGAGGGCTTCACCCGCCGCGGCGTGCGGCTCGGAGGCCGCCAGGAGTGGGAGCAGCTCCTGACGATCCTCAAGGACGCCGTGCAGGCGATCCCCGCATGAGCGCGGCGCTCACAACAGCACGAGTTGGGCCCCGCCCAGGTAGATCACCAGGGTGGAGAGGTCGCACAGGAGCAGTACGACCGGGCCGCCCGCGATCGAGGGATCGACCCGGGTCCTGCGCAGGACGTACGGGATGGCGACTCCAAGCACGGCCGCCCACGTGACGGACAGCGACACGGCGACCGCGACGGTCAGGGCGACCCTGGGTCCCACGCTCCAGATGAGGGTGAGGCCGCCGACGATCGCGGCCGCGTAAACGCCCAGCGCGAGGCCGATCGCGAGCTCTTTGACGAAAAACCCGGCGAGGCGCGTGCGCTCCACGGCGCCACCCGCGAGCGCCTTCATCACGATGGCCGTGGTCTGGCTGCTCACGCTCTCGCCGATCGCGAGTACGAGCGGGACGAAGAGTCCCAGGACCACGATTTCCTGGAGGGTGCGCTTGAAGATCGTCCCGATGGCGGCGCAGAGGAGCCCGCCCGCGATCGTAACCGTGATCCACGGGATCCGGCCGCGCGCGGCCCTCATCCCCTCGATCAGGTGCTCGCGGGGGCGGATGCCCGTGACGCCGTAGACCATCCGCTCCTCCTCCTCGCGGAGGGTGCCCATGGCGTCGTCGAGCGTCACGATGCCGATCAGGCGATCACGATCGTCGACCACGGGGAGGGCCTGGAAGCGGTGCGTCTGGAACGTACGGCCGATCTCCGCTTCTGTCGCGGAGGCGGCGAGTTTTGCGATCCGTTTCGTCGCGATGTCGCTCACGCGGGCGCCGGGCGACGCGACGAGGAGGTTGCGGACGGAAAGCGTGCCGATCAGTCGGCCGCCGCTGTCTACGACATAGATATAGTTGATGGTTTCGGCGCGGGCCGCGTGACGGATCGTGTCCAGCGCCTGCGATACCGTGACGACCTCCGGAACGCTGACGAACCGCGGGTTCATGAGCGCCCCGGCCGTCCCCTCGGGGTGGGCGAGCAGCCGCTGGACCTCCTCCTTGAGGGGGAGACCGTCAAGCAGGGCGCCGCGGAGCTCCGCGGGAAGACGGCGGACGATGTCGGCCGCCTCGTCGGGCTGCATCGGCGCCACGAGAGGGCGGGCACGCTCGGCACCGAGCGCCTCGATCGCCCTCGCCGCCGAAGTGCTGTCCGCACGCTCCATGATGAACCTCGCCGACGGCTCGGCGAGCCGGCCGAGCAGCTCGGCCCTTTCGAGGGGCTCCAGTTGGAGGAAGATCTCGAGGCGACGATCCTCCTCGGCGGTCTCGAAGGCCGTGCGGATGCCGTCCCCGGGCTCCCTGAGGAGCTGTCGCGTGCGGACGAGCGTCAGGTCGTCGCTCATGATGCCGCCTCCCCGCGCGCAAGCCGGGCGATCGACCCGCGGGGCCTCTGCATCCGGTCCTCCAGCCGCGCCACGAAGAGCGACAGCCCGACGAGGAGATCCCGGCGGCCGCGGAAGAGCGGAACGCGAAGATCGACCCGGGGCGACTGGAGCAGGAGCGCCTTCGCTCCCCGCACGTCTTCGACGCTCATCCGGTCGATCTCGCGGTACGCCACGGACCGGCCGTCCTCCGTCCGGATCTCCTTCTCGTCGAGGACAAACCAGCGAAGGCGGCGCAGGGAGCGCAGGAACGCCGCGAAGGCCCCGGCCCCCGCGGCCCCGAGCGCCACGCCCGCCGCCATCGAAACGACATCGCCCCGCGTGACGAGCCAGCCGGCCGCCGGGAGCGAGGACGCCAGCACGACCCCCGCCGCGATGCGCGCGATGAGCGGCCAGTCCCGCGGACCCGAAACGTAGAACACGTCGGACACCGCTGCTATCATACCGGCCATGCGCCTCTTCGGCCAACTTCGGCCGGTCATCGGAGTCGTCCATCTCCTGCCTCTGCCGGGCTCGCCTCGCGCCCGCGATCTCGAAGAGGTCCGCCGCCGCGCCCTGGCCGACGCGAAGGCCCTTCGTGGCGTCCATGCGATGATCGTCGAGAACTACGGCGATGCCCCCTTCTTCCCGGACCGCGTCGAGCCCCATGTCGTCGCCTGCATGACCGCGATCGCGTGCGCGCTCCCGCGGCCGCTCGGCGTGAACGTCCTCCGGAACGACGCGCGGGCCGCGCTCGCCGTCGCGCTCGCCGCGGGCGCGGACTTCATCCGCGTCAACGTCCACACCGGCGTGATGCACACGGACCAGGGGACGATCGAGGGTCGCGCGTTCGAGACGCTCCGCATGCGCGCCGCGCTCGGAGCGAAGGCGCTCGTCTTCGCCGACGTGCTCGTCAAGCACGCGTCGGGCGGCGGCGACCCCGCCTCCGCCGCACGCGACGCGGCCTACCGCGGGCTCGCCGATGCGCTGCTCGTGACGGGTGCCCGGACCGGAGCGCCGCCGGACCCGGAGCGGCTGCGGCTCGTGAAGCGCGCCGTCCCCGACCGGCCCGTCCTCGCCGCCAGCGGCCTCGCGCCGGAGAACCTCCCGCTATTCGCGGAGGCCGACGGTTTCATCGTCGGCACGGCCCTGAAGAAGGGCGGGCGTACCGGCAATCCCGTCGATCCGCGGCGCGTGCGGGAGTTCCTCCGCGCGTGGAAAGGGCTCGAAAAACGTTGACAGCGGGGCCGCGCGGGTTAGTCTATCGCTTCCTTGGGAACATCATTTATTGGAGGAGAACTGATGAAGCGCGCTCTGGCGATGTTCGCGGTGACCGTGCTGGTCGCGGCCGGGTACGGCTGCAAGAGCCCCATCCCGGGCACCGGCAACGGCGGCGGTGGCGGCGCCTGGAAGCCCGACAAGTGTTTCAACAACGCCTTCATGGGCGACGTGGCCGACCTCAAGGAGGGCCGGTACCTCACGTACGTGACCGAGGCGTCGGGCACGAAGACGACGATGAAGTACACCGTCGTCGGCAAGGACGGCGACAACTGGTGCGTCGAACAGTGGACGGACGCGGGCTCCATGGCCTACGGCCTCCTCCTCTGCGTCGCCGCGGACGGCAAGGTGGTCAAGGCCAGCGCCGCCGCGAAGGGCGACAAGGAGTGGACGGAGATCAAGGTCGAGGAACCCCCTGCGGCCCCGACCGGCGATCAGCCGAAGCCCGAGATGACCGTCAGCGACGACACGAAGGAAGTGACGGCGGGCAAGTTCGCCGGCAAGAAGATCCACACGAAGATGACGATCTCCGGCACCGTCTACGAAAGCGACTCTTGGTTCTCGGCCGACGTCTGGAAACTCTCGTCGAAGGGCGAGCATGGCGGCCTGGTCGCGATGGAGTCCGGCGCCATGAAGATGTCGCTGGAGGCGAAGGGCGAGGACGGCAAGGCCACGATCGAGATGAAGAAGAAGTAGTCTCCACGACGATCCGAAGAGAGCCCCGGAGCGATCCGGGGCTCTTTCTTTTTCCCCCGCCGCCCCCTTGACGCGCGACGCGCCGGAACATAAGATCCTCCGTGCCCGCGCGGGGGTGTAGCTCAATTGGTTAGAGCATCGGATTGTCGATCCGAAGGTTGCGGGTTCGAGCCCCGTCACCCTCGCCACTTCTCCCGAAGGGGTCAACTCCTTTGCGCCCCAAGGGTTGCGAGCAGTTTTCGGCTCCCGCCGCAAGCGCCAGCGGCTCCCGTTCGACTCCCCTTCGACTACCCGAGCCCGAATCCGCCCCGATGATCGCATCATTCAGCCTCTCGACCGCCGCCCGGAGCCGCTCCGCGTTCGACCGCGCGTAGGTATTCATCGTCATCTCGGCGGTCTTGTGCCGCGCCAGGGTTTGCGCCGTCTTCACGTCGAAGCCGAGTTCGATCCCGAGATTGACATGAGTGGTCCGCAGGGCGTGGAAGTCCAGTTTCCCGCCGAACGTCCGCCGGGAGATTCCCGCCGCGGCCAGATCGAGAGCGAGCCGACGCGCGACATGAGCCGGTTTGAGCTCGAGGAAGATCGCCTCATCCGGTGAGCGCCCGGCGACGAGCCCCGCCAGCGCCTCGGCCAGATCCTCCGGAAGCGCCGCGATCGCCTCGCGCCGGTCCTTCGCGTACTCGGCCCGGAGCCGCAAGGTCTTTCCCCCACGGTCCAGGTCGCCCGCGCGGAGGGACTTGATCTCGGACGCGCGGAAGCCCGTAACGATCGCCAGCCAGTAGGTGAGCCGCCACGGTTCGGGCGTCGCGGCCAGGAGCTTCCCGACTTCCTCGACCGTCGCCGAGCGCCGGACGTTCTCCGGCTTTGCCGACGTATCGAAGTCCCGGAGCCCATCGAGGGGGTCGGACGTGAGCGCCTTCCGCTCGACGGCCCACGTCACGAATCCGCGAAGGCTCATCGAGATATTCGAGAGCGTCTTCCCCGCCACGCCGTCGCGCGCGGCCTTCTCTTGCAGCGCCTTCTCGACGACCGGAAGCTCGATCTCCCGCAGCGCCCCGGCCTTGAGGGTTTCGATCCACCAGCGAAGATCCCTCTCCAAGTTCCTGCAATGACTCTCCGCCCAGGGCCGCCCGCCGCGTCCGCCTTGCGTCTTCCCCCACGCGAGATATGCCTCGACGTGTTCCGCGATCGGTCGCAGGGATTCCGTGTCGGCGAGTTCGCGCGGCTTTCGGATGCCGCGCCGGATCTCATCGGCCTCGATAGCGAGCCGCCGGGCCAGCCGTTCCGTCTCGCTCTTGTCCGTGTAGCCGCTTCCGTACTTCGCCTTCCCATCCGGCCCGCGATAGCGGAACCGCCAGCGGGGATGTTTCTTCCCGTCGGCCCCGACCGTCTGGAAGATCCAGAACCCCAAGGAACAGGCGCGCCTCTTCTTTGCGTCGCTCATCGCCGCCCCTCCCAGGCGTCAAGGGCCTTTTCGAGAATCTCGCGGGCGAGTACCGAGGGTCTGATCTTCCGGGCTTTCGCCGCGCGCTTGAGCATCCGGTGGTACTTGGGCGAGAACCGCAAGACGAGAAGGGGACTCTCGCCCGTCCTCGTTGCGGGCAGCCGGTTGAATCGCCATGTCATGGTACTGTTATACAGCATCCTTCCGCTTCCGTCAAGGGCGAATCCTCCGGCCCCGCGCGGATTCGATCGCGGAGATTTCGGAACCCCCTCCGCTCGAGTGGTTTGTGTTCGCCGACTTTTTTTCAAGGCCGGTCATTTTTCCACCGCGGCGGGGCATCCGCGCTCGGCCCATTCGTGAATCGTCGCCGCGAGCCAGGCGGGGCGGCCTCGGAGCCGCCGATCAGGAGCCGGGACCTCGCCCGCGGAAATCATCCGCTCCAACGTGCGGAGCTTCACGCCCAGCATGATGCACAGATCCCTCTTCCAGAGGAGGAGACGCGGGAGAGATGCCTCGGTCCCGTGCGACACCGCGCGTGGGACTCCCGACGGGTCCGCCAACCGCAGGACGGGCCCGCCCGCGGTCGCCTCGCCGTTCTTCTCGTCCTTCATGTTTCCTCCGCACTTCGGTCCGATGTCGCGATTTTCTTCCGCCGGATGTCCAGCCCCGCGCGATAGCCCGCGCGGTAGGAGTCCCTGCCCTTGTGGATCGCCTTCTCGAGCCGTTCGGCCTCCCATCGCCGGCAGACCCGATGCCAGGGCCGACACGCCGCGAAGTGCATCTTGAGGCTTCGGACGAGATGGCCCGTCGTTCTGAACAGCCGCCCGCAGAGGGGACACGCCAGGAACGCGCGGGCGGCGTCGTCGTCGCCCAACCACACCGCGGCGGGATCGCGCTTGAGGATGTCGGCCGGGACGCGTAGGACGGGGCCGCGCCAGGCGCTCATGCCTCACCCCCGCGGCTCGAAGTGTCCTTTTCCGGATGGGACACCATCGGGACACCATCATCACGGTGGGATGGTGGTGTGGTGCTATAGGCACCACCACCACCACCGATCCCGTCCGCGTCGAAGATTGATGGTGTCCCAACGTCCGCACCTATCCGGTAGACGAACCGCTTGCCCGTGCGATCCTCGTGTACGGCGCGGGAGTTCACGGCGGCCCGGAGCGCCCGACGGAATCCCTCGCTTTTCGCCTCGACGCCCAGGACCTCGGCGATCTCCGCGCGGGTGGACGCCCCATCGCCGACGGCCTCGACGATCCGCTGTTTCGTGTCCTTGAGGGGGATCGACCGCAGGACGATGGAGCCCGCCTCCCCGTCCCGCGCATACGAAAGCCCGACGTGCGGGACCACGCCGGGAATGTTGGAGCGAACGGAGAGCCTCCGATCCTCGGTCCCGCCCTCCACGGAAAGAACCGTCTCGACGGCAGCAATGATCGCACCCGAACCGCGGACCCGCTCCCACAGGTCCGCATCGTCCCCCCTCACGCCCGCCTTCCGCGTGTGATGCGTCCCAAGGATCAGGAGCCGAAAGTCGTCCCGCAGGTCCTCGAGCGCCTGCATCACGCGCGTCATTTCGCCGCTGTCGTTTTCCTTGGCGGAATGACACCGAGTGATCGTGTCGAGCCCGAGAGCCTCGATCTTCTCGCGCTCGATCGTCCGGCGCAGCCGGTCCACGCTCGACGGGTCGAACAAGTCGATCCCCGGCCGCTCGTCCCGGTACCGCACGAGGAGGCCGTCGGGGACCTCGCCTCCGCGTCCCGTCACGAGTTCTTGCCATGTCCTTTCGACGAGTGCCGGAGGGTGTTCGAGCGACACGACCAGGACGCGAAACGGCCGCCCGACTTTGAACTCCCCGAGTACCGGGGAGCCCGCCGCCAAGTCGAGCGCGACCGCGTGCAGAATCGTGGACTTGCCCGAACCCTTCGACCCGGCAAGGAGCGCAATCGACGGCCGATGCAGGAGCCCGCGCGCGACCGCCTCGATTGGATCGCGCGGGGACGCAAGTGCGACGGCGAGCGGACGAACGCATAGCGCCTCGGCCTCCGTCGCCGCAACGGGCAGCTCCACGAGCGCCAGGCCGTCGCGCGGATCGGCGGGGAGCGTACCGTCGCGCAGCCGGTCGTTTTCGTCGGGCGACTTCATGCACGCCTCCGAAAGATGCGGCAGCGCCCCGCGAGCGTCGCCTCGATCGCGTCCAAGTACCGCGCGCCCGCTGCATCCGAGTGGCCGCGCAGGTAGACCGTCGAGCCGTCCGGGATGCGCGTTGCGATCGCGGGCGTCCACGAGCCCGCGCCGACGCCAAGAACGGCCGGGCCGTCCTCGCGCGCGTCGCTCTGCCGTGCGCCCCACGTCAGCCAGTCCGGGGCGCCTTCGACGACGAGGATTTGCGGCGTCCACCACTCCGGCACGTCGCCCGCGAGCAGCCGACGCCCCATGATGCACGCGAAGATGAGCCCACCCGTCGAGTAGCCGGTGGGGGCCAGTTCCTTCCGCTCGGCCTCGGCGCAAACCGCGCGGGCCTTCACGGATCGCAAGGAGCCGCGCGCGTCGAACAGCGGGAGCAGGAGCCGATGGCCGGACTCGCGCCAGTCTCGCGACCCGCACCGCGCCCACGAGGGGAGCGGACCCTCCGGCGCGAGCGCGCGGGCCAAATGCCAGACTTCGACGGCCTCGGGGTCAAGCCCGCGGGACGCCAACCACGCGACCGCCTCGGGGTCCGACGTGACGGGGAGCGAGTTCCTCACCATGTCCAGCAGTTCATCGTGAGGAGGATAGGACGGAGGAGGGATCGCAGGACGCGCAGCCGGAGCGCGCACTGGTCCGTGGGCCGCCGTCGTCGGGATCTCCCGCGGATGCTCGGCGCCGCGCCGAAGCGATCGCCGCACGACGGCGCGGGCCTCTCGCTCCGGGAGCCCGGCCTCGATCGCCGCGCCCACCAGCGCCGACTCGACTTCTTGCACGTCGAGGGGGAGTCCGCCGAGCGCGTAGGCCGCGCGATGGAGCGCCGCGTTTCGGGCTCCGTGCGGCGCGGACCGGACGAGCGCGATCTCGCGCTCGACAGCGGATGCGACGTAGGGGGTCACGCCCGCCCCCCGGCGACACGGCGACGCCGACCCACGGCGACCATGCGGAGTGTGGCGCACGACGCGTGATCACTCGGGGTCGGAGTCGCGGGGCCGTCGGGGATCGCGTCATGCGCCATGCCGCCTATTATGGGTGGGGTAGGGAGGGGCCGTCGATGGGGGGGCCGACTCAATGTCGTGGAATTCGTCCCTGTCCCGGAGGAGACGCCGTGCTTTATGACACGCTCGCGGAATTCCGCTTCCGGCTCATCCGCCCAAGCCGTCGTGGGCACCAACGGCGCATCTCATCGTTGAGCGCGCGCGCGAGGGAATGAGAGCGAGTTCGGCAAGATGTCCCTCTCATCTCGGGCCAGAGCCCGCAACGTTCAACGAGGTTATACAGTGTGTCGTTGGCGACGTGGATCGGCCAATCGCAATCGCAGATCAATTTGCAACAGAGGAAGAGAAGTAGCGCACGAACGTCATTCGGCGGCGCTCCGCGTGAATGGCGCACCGCGGGTATCAGCTTGTTCGCCGGGAACCGACCCGGCGGAAGACGGTTTCTCCATCCGGTGATGATGCCCGCCGGGAGACGCCGACCGTTGGCGAGCGTCGATAGCCACCCGCCGATTTCGTGATCCTGTGCACCGGCATTCGCCAGCTTCTCAGGAATTCCGAGGTTCAGGAGGCCCGAACGAAGTACTTCTTGGGTGCCGCTTGAGAGGGGGATCGGAGCGACTGCCTTGAATACTGGGAGCCGTCGCATCTTGCGTAGGCAAAGCAGATGCTCCGTCCGGCATCTTGGAGAGACGTGCGCGATTCGCCCTCACAGTCTCGGGCATGGCCCCCGAGCGCGCGGACCTGTGAGGGACATCCTCGCGCCCGAGGGCCTTCGACGAGAGCTACTCGCCGGACCCGATCCCGTGATCCTACCCCCGGCGCCGCGACCGCGCAAGATGGGGCGTTCAAGATGCCTACCCGCTTCAGCGTCGGCCCGACAACGACAATAGGCTAGCCATGAGCACGGACCACACCACTCCGCAAAACCCCACAAATAGGGGATCAATGATGAATAGAAAGAGCAACCCGCTGGCCGTGCCTCCCTCAAGTTGGAGTCCGACTACCGGAAGCCGTCCCCCAGCAAATGCGATGACGGTACACCAGAGAGAGAAAGCAGCAGCACAGAGGTAGACTATGACTGTCATAACCCTTGCGAACCACGGAAGATCATCTTCCACATCGACCTCCGCAACAAAAACGTGCCCGGCCTTCGAGATACCTCTGCAATCACGAACGCGACGAGTCGCATACACCGCCTCTCAATGAAAAACCTCCGCTCGGCCTTCCACACGGGTTTCAGGGGCAGCCAGCGACGGCATACCCGAGAAGTGACCATGAGGTCAGCGCAAGCGGAGGCTTTTGCCCCGCTTGCACTTCTCGGGTGGCCGAAGCGCAGAGACACTCCGCGCCAGGGTTCATGTACTGAAAGAGCCGTCGCTGGCTGTCGAGTACAGTGTAGCCCGAGCCGTGGAATGACGCAAGGGGAGTTGGTCAACCGCAGTTCCGACGAATACGCCCCGCGCTGGCGGGCGCCGCGGGGTGGACGGCGCGTCACAGCGCGGGCCGTGAGAGGGCGAGGGGGCGTCCGTTGCAGCGTCGGAGGGCTCTGCGGCGT
>JACPRC010000017.1 GCA_016190175.1 Planctomycetota bacterium | reverse complement strand
TCCCAGGACCCGTCGGCCCGCTTCCCTCGCGTCACCTCCCGCACACCCGCTCGAGCACGTGCCCGAAGATGTCCGTGGCGGCGAAGCGCGCGCGCTCGAGCCTGCGCGTGGAGCTCACGAGCACGGCGCCGTCCTCGGGCGTCGCCGGGGGGCGGCCGTGGCTGCCGCGGACGAGCGTGGCGTCGAGCGGGACCACGTCCATGAGCATGCGGAAGCCGAGCGCCTTGCGCAGGAGCTTCCAGGCCACGCGCGCCCTCGGGAGCGCCAGGGCGGGGTCGAGCAGGAGCTCGCACGGGTCGTAGCCGGGCTTCTTGTGGATCTCAACCGTGCGCGCGAAGTCCGGCGCGCGCGCGTCGTCGAGCCAGTACGGATACGCAAACCATTCGTCGGGCCGCGCGAGGGCGACGAGCTCGCCCGAACGCGGGTGGTCGGGTCCGACGAACCGGTCCGCAAGCGGCGCGAGGCGCTCCTTCACCGCGTCGAGCGTCAGGTCGCGGACGTAGACGTGCGCAAGCTGATGATCGACGACCGCGAACGCCTTCGACGCGAAGGTGTCGAGCTGCTCGCCGTACGGCCCGTCGCGGACGGCGAGCCATCCCGCGCGACGCAGCTCGCGGTTGAGAAAGTCGGCGCGCTTCACCGGCACGATGCCGTACTCCGAGACGACGACGACCTTCGCGTCGATGGAACGCGCCGCATCGAGGACGATCTTCGCGCAGGCGTCCACCTCCCGCACGCGCGCGGGGTCTCCCGGTCCGAAGCGCTGGTAGTCGTAGTCGAGGTGGGGCAGGTAGACGAGCGTGAGCCGCGGCCGGTTCCGCTCGATGACGAGTGCCGAGGCGCGCGCGATCCACTCGCTCGAGGCGAGTCCCGCGCCGGGACCCCAGAACGACGCGAAGGGGAACGGGCCGAGCGCGCGTTCGAGGTCGCAGTCCGTGGCGTCGATGATCCCGAACGCCTTGGAACCGTCCGCGCCGTAGTGCGGCTTGGGCGTGACGGACCAGTCCACGGGCGCTCCCTGGTTGAACCACCAGAACATCTTCGCGCAGGTGAAGCGGCGGCCGGCATAGAGGGGTTCGGCCTGCAGCAGCCGGTTCGACTGCTGCCAGAAGCGGACCTCCATGGTGTCGCGGTAGAGCCAGCCGTTGCCGACGATGCCGTGTCTCGACGGCGGCTCGCCGGTGAGCATGGTGGCCTGCGCGGTGCAGGTGACGGCGGGCAAGGGTCCGACCATTGGCAACGCGCGCCCGACCGCCGCGAGGTTCGGCGCGTGAGCGAGGAGCCGCGGCGTCAGGCCGGCGACGTCGAGGAGGACGACGGGGGGCATCAGACCGTCCCCGGCATTGGTCCGACCAATGTCTCGAAGAGCTTCCCCACCAGCCAGCCCGCCCCCGCCGACCCGAGCGCGACTCCCGCGAACTCGAGACCCGACCGCACGACGGGCTTGCCCGTCAGCACGCCCTTGAAGACGCCCACGGCCAGCAGCGCCGCGATCGACCCCGCCCACGAGAGCGGCAGCGCGAGGCGGCCGAGGCTCAGGAGCCACGGCAGCAGCGGCACCGCCGCGCCGAGGATGAATGACAGGAACATCACGATCCCCGCCCTGAACGGCTGCGAGATGTCGGCCGTCCCCAGCCCCAGCACCTTCTCCTGCACCGTGCGCAGGAGCAGGTCCTGCCGCGACGACATCACCTGGACCACGCGATACGCCGCCGGCCGCTCCAGCCCCTCCTTCACCAGCGAGTCGAGCAGCGCCTCCTGCTGGAGGTACGGCTCCTCGCGCGAGAGACGCTCCTGGTCGAGGAACTCCTTCTCGAAGAGGTCTTTCTCCGTCTTCGCCGACAGGTACGATCCCGTCGCCATCGACAGCCCGCCCGTGACGGCGGCGACGACGCCCGTCATGACGACGGTCCACCGGTTCTGGACGGCGACGGAGACGCCGGTGAGGAGGCCCACCGTGCTGATGAGCCCGTCCTGGATCCCGAAGACGAACTCCCGCGCCCGGACCTTGCGCTCGATCTCCCGCTTCTTCCCCTCGAGGGCTTCCACTCAACTCTCCATCGTCGGGTCGCCCGGCTTCCAGTCCACGGGGCACAGCCGGCCGGTCTGAAGCGCCTGGAGGACGCGCAGCGTCTCCGCAACGCTCCGCCCGACGTTGGCCGGGCTCACCATGGAGTAGGCGATCTTCCCCTCGGGATCGAGGATGAAGGTCGCCCGGTACGCCCGCCCGTCCGCGGGATTCCGCACGCCGTACACCCGCGCCGTCTCCCCGCCCGGATCGCTCAAGAGGGGAAAGCCGACCCCGCCGAGTTCCTCCGCCCACGCGCGGTGGCTCTCCACGGAATCGCTGCTGATCGCGGCGAGCCGGCAGCCGAGGCGCGCGAGCTCGGCCCGCTTCGCCTCGAAGCCGCGGATCTCCGTCGGGCAGACGAAGCTGAAATCGGCGGGATAGAAGAAGAGGACCGCCCAGCCGCCGCGCAAGTCCGAAAGACGCAGGGCCTTGACGGCGGAATCGAAGACGCCGCTCAGGGCGAATTCGGGTGCGGGTTCGTGGAGAGCCGGCACGGCGAGAATCCTACCATCCGCGCGCCGCCCGACCTACTTCTTTCCCTTCCGCGCGGGATTCGCTTGACCCCGCCGGGCACCCCCAAGATAATGTCGGGCCGCGGCATCCCGGGAGCGGAAGGGCACCTGGTGGGCCCCCGGGTCTTCAAAACCCAGGATCCGGCCACAAGCTGGATGGTGGGTTCGATTCCCATGCGCTCCCGCCAACCGCGCCACGCGGCACCAAGAGTGGACAGTCCACTTTTGGTGCGGACGCCGAGATGGAAGCGAGGTGACCATGGCCGAATCCGCCGCGAAAGCCGGACTCGAGGACGTCGTCGCGGGTCCGTCCAGCATCTGCCTCGTGGACGGTGTCGAGGGACGCCTCGTCTACCGCGGGTACGACATCCGCGACCTCGCGGAACACTCGTCCTTCGCGGAGACGGCGTTCCTCCTCTGGTACGGCCGCATGCCGGGCCGCAAGGAGTTCGAGGAGTTCCTCACGCAGTTCGGCAAGTCGATCGAACTCCCCGAGGAGACGGTCAAGATCCTCCGCCTCTTGCCGAAGCAAGCCACGCCGATGGAGGTGCTGCGCACGGCCGTGTCGTCGCTGGGTCACTGGGACCCGGACAGCGGCAACCATGCGGTGGACGCGTCGCTGCGCAAGGCGATCCGCCTCACGGCGCGGCTCGGCTCGATCATCGCCGCCCACGAACGCCTCCGCCACGGCCAGGAGCCGATCCATCCCGTCGCGGGCCGGAGCATCGCCTTCAACTTTCTCTACACGCTCAACGGGAAGGAGCCCGACGCGGCGGCCGAGAAGGCGCTCGACGTCGCCCTCATCCTCCACGCGGACCACGAGTTCAACGCCTCGACCTTCGCGGGCCGCGTCACCGCCGCGACCATGTCGGACATGTACTCCTCCGTCGTCTCCGCGATCGGCACGCTCAAGGGGCCGCTCCACGGCGGGGCGAACGAGCAGGTCATGCACCTCCTCCAGGAGATCGGCGAGCCCGTGAAGGCCGAGAAACTCGTGGTCGATCTCCTGGCCCGCAAGGTGAAGATCCCCGGCTTCGGCCACCGCGTCTACCGGACCGAGGACCCGCGCGCGACGATCCTGCGCCGCTACTCGGAGCAGCTCGGCAAGGCGTCGGGGAATCTGGACTGGTTCGAGATCTCCCAGATCGTCGAGAGGGTCGTCCGCGCGAACACGAAGGTCTATCCGAACGTGGACTTCTACTCCGCGTCCGCGTACTACTCGCTGGGGATCCCGATCGAGCTCTTCACGCCGCTGTTCGCGATGAGCCGCATCGTCGGGTGGACGGCGCACATCATGGAGCAGTGGGCGAACAACCGGCTCATCCGCCCGCGCGCGGAGTACACGGGGCCGGCGCGGCTGCCGTACGTGCCGCTGGAGCAGCGGGGGTAGGCGGCGCGGAGCGCGACACGAGCACCGGCAATCACGGCACAGTTCGCGCGCAGTCAAACCAGGCCGATTGTCGCTCGGACGGCGCTCTTGTTGTAGAATCCGTTGGCACCGGAATGCCGCTCAGGAGGGCACCGAATGTGGCGCAGAGTGGAACTGCGGAACTACCGTAGCATCGAATCTGCTCGTGTCGATTTGGCCCCGTTCACCCTTATCGTGGGTCCCAATGGTAGCGGAAAGTCCAATTTTGCCGATGCACTCGTGTTCGGCCGAGACGTGGGCATAGACGCGGTCACCGCAATCGACCGGCGAGGGGGGATTGTCGGCTTGCGGCGGTGGCAGAGGACCAAGCCTTGCGATGTCACCGTCGACATTCGCATCTCGGAGAAGCGTGGGGATCTGGATAGGGACTATGCGAGGCATCAGTTCACGATCCACAGCGGCAACGCAGGACGCTGGAGTTTCCGGAGAGAGCTCATAGAAGCGAGGGCCGGTGGCAGCCTCCAGTTTGAAATCAGCCGTGAAGGGGGTACGGTCAAGGCCTCGGAGTCGGTCAAATTCCCGATGCCGCGGGTTCGCGACACGACCAGCCTGATGCTCTTGGTGAAGCAACTGGGCCCGTTTCGGAGGAGACCGGCGCTGGCGAGGGTCCATCGCGTTCGCCTGAATCCGGATGCCATGCGCGTGCCCCAGGTGGCGACGGAGAACGCGCGGCTGGACGAGTCCGGGACGAACATCGCGACCGCGTTCCGAAAGGTGGCGAACCTTCAGCAAGCCGTCGTGGAACCCATGAAGAGGATCATTCCAGGCCTGGAGGATATCGCCGTCGAACCGATAGGACGACACTTGTCCCTACGTTTCATGCAGAGGCAAGGCGGCGGCCAATTGGCCCCGTTCTCCGCCTGGGAGATGTCCGAAGGTGCTCTGCGGGCACTCGGCATTCTCGTGGCGGCCCGCCAAATGCTGCGCGACGAACTCCTGATCATCGAGGAACCCGAAGTGAACGTCCACCCCGGAGCGGCTCGGCTGGTTTTCGAGGTTCTGAAGGACGCGTCGACTCGCGGGGCCGTGCTCGTCACGACTCACAGTCCCGATCTGCTGGATGCGGCACGGGACGAGGAGATCCTGGTCTGCAAGTACGAAGATGGGGTTACTCGCATCGGCCCCTTGGCGGACGCGCAGCGAGATGTCATCAGGGATGGGCTCTTCTCGATCGCCGAGCTGATGAGATCGGAACCTCTTCGCATTGCCGGAGAATCGCCCTCCGGCATGCCTGGAAAACTCCCGTGAAGCGCCTGGTTTGCGTTGTCGAGGGGTACGGCGAAGTCGATGCCGTGCCCAATCTCTGCGCTCGCATTCTCACCTTCCTGAACGTCCGCGACTGGTTCGTGGATCCGGAGCCCATTCGACAACCGCGGTCCAGGTTGGTGGACGAGAGGGTACGGTCGCCTCGACGACCATGCAGAGCGGAGACCGTCGAGAAGGCTCTCCTGCTCGCCCGGCGACGACCCGCCGACGGCGTTCTTCTGATATGCGATTCCGACGACGATTGTCCTGCCGTGTGGGGGCCGGATGCCGGATCGGTCGTACGTAGGATCATGCCGGGCGGTTGCGTAATGGTCGTCCGCGAATATGAGACGTGGCTCTTGCTGAATCAGCCGGACAATGCCCTTCGCCGGGCGGGAATCGTGGCGCCGGAGAGGCTGCGCGACGCGCGCGGTGCTCTCCAGAGAATCGTCAAGGGCTACCTTTCTACGGTCCACATGCTCCCTCAGACGCGGTTGATCGACATCGGAAGCCTGCTGAAGAAGTCCGGGAGCTTCGAGAAGCTCGTGCGCACGGTCGCGCAGACTTGTGGCGCTTCTCCCCCGCCTCACCGATAATCTCCAGATGAACGCCTAAAGAACCAGCCATGCCCACCGCGCTCCGCAACGTCGCCATCGTGGCCCACGTCGACCACGGGAAGACCACCCTCGTCGACTACATGCTCCGCCAGACCGGTGCGTTCCGCTCCAACGAGGCCGTCGCCGACTGCGTCATGGACTCCAACGCCCTCGAGCGCGAGCGCGGCATCACCATCCTCGCGAAGAACACCTCCGTCACGTACCGCGACACGAAGATCAACATCATCGACACGCCCGGCCACCACGACTTCGGCGGCGAGGTCGAGCGCGTCCTCAAGATGGCCGACGGCGTCCTCCTCCTCGTGGACGGCGCGGACGGCCCGATGCCGCAGACGCGCTTCGTGCTGCGGAACGCCCTCGCGCACGGGCTCCACCCCGTCGTCGTCGTCAACAAGCTGGACAAGCCCGAGGCGCGCCCGAAGGAGGTGCTCGAGGAGATCTTCTACCTCTTCATCGAGCTCGAGGCGACCGACGCGCAGATGAACTTCCCCGTCGTCTATGCGATCGGAAGGGCGGGCCGGTCGAAGCTCAAGCTCGAGGACGAGTGGAGCGACTTCAAGCCGCTCTTCGAGACGGTCCTCGCCCATGTGCCGCCGCCGAAGGGAGACCCCGAGAAGCCGTTCGCGATGAGCGTCGCCAACATCGACTACAACGACTACGTCGGCCGCATGGGGATCGGCCGCGTGGAGAGCGGCCGCGCGCGGCCCGGACGCAAGGCGTGGCTCCTCAAGCGCGACGGCCGGCGGCACGCGTCCGAGATCCTCGAGATCCAGACCTTCGAGAACCTCCGACGCGAGAAACGCACCGAGGTCGAGGCCGGCGAGATCGGCGTCGTCGTCGGCATCCCCGAGGTCGACATCGGCGACACGATCGCCGAGGCGGAGGACGCCGCCCCCCTCCCCTTCGCGAAGATCGAGGAGCCCACGCTCCGGATGCACTTCCTCGTCAACGACTCCCCGTTCGCGGGGCAGGAAGGCGAGTTCGTGACGACCCGCAACCTCCGCGACCGGCTGTTCAAGGAGACGCTCTCCGACGTGGCGCTTCGCGTCGAGACGACGTCGAGCCCGGACGAGTTCGTCGTCTCCGGCCGCGGGCTCCTCCACCTCGGGATCCTCCTGGAGAACATGCGCCGCGAGGGGTACGAGGCGCAGGTCTCGAAGCCCGAGATGATCACGAGGACCGTGGGCGGGACCGTCCAGGAGCCGGTCGAGCTCGCCGCCGTCGACGTGCCGAACGACTACACCGGGAAGGTGATCGAGCTGATGGGGGCGCGGCGCGGCGTGATCGAGAAGATGGACCGGCGCCACGAGCGCACCCACTTCCTCTTCCGCATCCCCGCCCGCGGGCTCGTCGGGCTCCAGAGCAAGATCCTCTCCGCCACGCGCGGCCAGGCGGTGATGCACACCTCGTTCGAGGGATACGAGGAGTGGAAGGGCGAGATCGACGAGCGGGCGGCCGGCGCGATCATCGCGCTGGAGACCGGCGAGACGACGACGTACGCCCTCGACGGCCTCAAGACGCGCGGCACGTTCTTCGTCGTCCCGGGGACGCGGGTCTATGCCGGCCAGGTCGTCGGCGAGCACTGCATGGACCGCGACATGGTCGGCAACGTCTGCAAGAAGCGCCGCCTGACCAACATGCGCGCCGCGTCGGCCGACTGGACGGTCGTGCTCCCCCAGCCCCGGATCTTCTCGCTCGAGGAGGCGCTGGAGTACGTCACGGACGACGAGCTGGTCGAGGTCACGCCGAAGTCGATCCGGATCCGCAAGAAGGTGCTGTCGCAGTCGGAGCGACGCAAGCTCGCGCGGGAGCGGAGGGAGATGGACGAGGAGGAGTAGTCATCCCTTCCACCACGGCGGCACGATCTTCGCCACCACCGCCTCCAGCCTCGACCGCACCTCGCCCTCCTTCGTCCGCCCCAGCACCTCGCGGATCAGCGGCAGCGCCCGCTCGCCCGCCTCGATCAGCTTCCGCGTCGCCTCCTCCCGCGCTTCGAGATCCTCGTCGCCGAGCCGCTCGACCAACGCCAGGACCTGCTTGCGCTCCTCCTCCGTCAGGGGCGGCTGCTGCGACGCTTCCGGCCGCCCCCAGCGGCGGAAGAGGAGATGCCCCTCCCCGCGCCCTTCGAGGACCGACATGTCGGCCGCGTTCACGAACGCGACGTACAGCTCGCTCCCGTCCGCCGAGAACGTCCCCGTGGAGAAGAGGTTGACCTGCTTCATCCTTTCGGAGAGGTCGAGGTCCTTCCACGTGCGGCCGCCGTCGCGGCTCAGGACCACGGCGGTCCCGACCTGCTTCTGCTCGGGGGAGAACGTCAGGCCGAAGAACGCCGCCTTCTCCCCGGCGACCGCGACGGAGCAGAGGAGCGACATGTCGTCCACCCGCGTCTCGAGCATCGTCCCGCCGGCGGCCCAGGTCCGCCCGCCGTCCGCGCTCGTCATCGCCCGGATCTCCGTCTTCGCCTTCGACGAGCCGCGACCGTACGCGATGCAGACGCGGTCGCCGTCGACCGCGACCGCCATCGGGAACACCTTGGAGCCGTCGGCGGGGAACGCCGTCTTCCGGTCGGTCCAGCTCTTTCCTCCATCCGCGCTCGAATAGTGCGAGATCGACGCCATCTCGCGGTCCGGGCTGAAGACGACATGCAGGTCCCTCCCGGCCGCGAAGAGGAGCGCGCGGCAGCCGTCCCGGTGGTGCGTCGTCCATTCCGGGACCGGCAGGGCGGACCACTTCTTCCCTCCGTCGGCGGACCGCAGGACGAAGATGCGGTCCCTCTCGTCCTGTTTGGCGCAAAGAAGGTGGAGCGCGCCGCCGTGCTCGACGAGCGTCGGCCACACGTCGTCCTGGACCTTGTCCAACCCCTCGACGTCGATGGAGATCGCCTCGTCCGGCTTGCCCGTCGCCAGATCGAAGGAACGGAAGGTCAGCTTCTTCCCGTCCTGCACGGCCGCCGTCAGAAGCCGTCCGCCCCGGACGAGCGCGGCGGGCGGCCCGTCCATCTTCCCCGCCTCGAACTCGCCGGTCTTCGTCCAGTTCCTCCCGGCGTCCTTGCTGAGATGGAACATCCAGGTGAAGCCTCTTCCGTCCTCGATCCGGATCGCGGCGAGGGCGAGCCCGCCCTCCACGCGCGCGAGGGCCCATGGGATCGTGGTCCGGTCCTTCGCGAGCTCCACGGGGCGGGACCAGCCCTCGTCCTGGACGCAGATAAGCAGCGCGGCGAGCGTGAGAGTCATGGGGGGTCCTCCAACGGGAACGGGCGGGATTGTACCACGCCGCGCCGTGTTCCCTATGGACACGCCGCCGCCGGGCCGATAGAATCCGCGCCCCGCGAGAGAGGACCCCATGCGCAGCGCCGACATCCTCGCCGACCTCAATCCCGAGCAGCTCCGCGCCGTGACGCACCCGGGCGGGCCGCTCCTCGTCCTCGCGGGCGCGGGAAGCGGCAAGACCCGCGTGATCACGCGCAGGATCGCGCACCTCCTTTCGCGCGGGATCGCCGCCCGGAGCATCCTCGCCGTCACCTTCACGAACAAGGCCGCCCGCGAGATGCGCGAGCGGGTGACCGAGCTCGTCGGCCCCGGGGCGAAGGAACTGACCGTCTCCACCTTCCACTCTTTCTGCGTCCGCGTCCTGCGCGAGCACGCGGACCGGCTCGGCCTCCACCGCGGTTTCACGATCTGCGACGAATCGGACCAGCTCACCACCGTGAAGGCAGCGCTCCGCGAGATCCGCCTCCCCGAGACGAGCCTCCACCCGAAGGCGGCGCTCGCGCGCATCTCGCTCCTCAAGAACCGCTGCGTCACGCCGGGGCGGGCGCTCGCCGAGGCGGCCGACGACTTCGACGAGCTCGTCGCGCGGACGTACCGCGCCTACGACGAGGTCCTCCGCCGCTCCCGCTCGGTGGACTTCGACGACCTCCTGCTCCTCACGGGCGTGCTCCTCGACCGGCACGCCGACGTGCGCCGCCGCCTCCAGGAGCGCTACCGCCACCTCCTCGTCGACGAGTACCAGGACACGAACGGCGCGCAGTACGAGATCCTGCGCCGCATCGCGGAGAAACACCGCAACCTCGCCGTCGTCGGCGACGACGACCAGTCCATCTACGGCTGGCGCGGCGCGGACATCCGGAAGATCCTCAACTTCGAGCGCGACTTCCCCGGCACCGAGGTGATCCGGCTCGAGACGAATTACCGCTCGACGGAGCCGATCCTCGAGGCGGCCAACAGGGTGATCCGCCACAACCGTTCGCGCCACGAGAAGACGCTGCGCGGTTCGTGCGGCCCCGGCGAGCCGGTGCGGATCCTCGAGATGGAGGACGAGGAGAACGAGGCGGAGCTGATCGTCTCCGAGATCGGCTTCGAGGTGCGCCAGGGGCGCGCGAAGTTCGGCGACTTCGCGATCCTCTTCCGCACGCAGATGCAGCCGCGGGTCTTCGAGGGGCGGCTCCGCGCCTCGCGGATCCCCTACGACCTGGTGGGCGGCATGTCCTTCTTCGACCGCAAGGAGGTGCGGGACGTGCTCGCGTACCTCCGGCTCGCCGTGAATCCGGACGACGAGCCCTCGCTCCTGCGGGTCGTGAACGTCCCGCCCCGGGGCGTGGGCAAGACGACGGTCGACCGGACGCTCGAGACGGCGGCGAAGGAGGGGATCTCCGCGGGCGCCGCGTTCGAGCGCGCCGGCGTCGAGCCCGTCCGCGCCTTCCTGCGCACGCTCGCGGACTTCGCGGCCCGCATCCCTTCCGTCGGCCTCCCGCAGGCGATCCGGCAGTTGCTCGGGGCGCTGCGCTACGACCAGGAGATCGCGCGGTGCTATCCCGACGCGGTCTCTCGCCAGGCGCGCACGGCCGCGGTCGAGGAGATCCTCAACCTCGCGGAGAACTACGCGCGCCGCGCGCAGCCGCCGACGCCGGACGGTTTCCTCGAGGAGGTCGCCCTCGCCTCGGAGGAACCGGAGGAGGACGAGAAGGGGCGGCCGCGCGACGTCGTCACGCTCATGACGCTCCATGCGGCGAAGGGGCTGGAGTTCCCGCGCGTCTATCTCGTCGGCTGCGAGGAGGGCCTGCTCCCCCACCAGCGGTCGGTCGAGGAGAACACGGTCGAAGAGGAGCGGCGGCTGATGTACGTCGGCATCACGCGGGCGCGGCGCCGTCTCACGATCACGCGCGCGAAAACGCGGGCGAAGTACGGACGGCGCGAGGGCTGCCTCCCGTCGCGTTTCGTCTTCGAGCTGCGCGGCGAGACGCCGCCTGCGGCGCCCGCCGCTCCTTCCGCGAAACAGGCCGCCCCGCGACGGGCCTCGAGCCCGAGGTCCGCGCGGGGAGCGAGGTGACGGCGTCGCATCACTTCTTCAGGTGGCTCTGGATCAACGCCCACGCGGCCTCGTCGGCCGCCTTCGACGCCTTGTCCCCACCCTGGTTCACGCCGACGAGGACGGCGAAGTCCCTCTTCGGCGCGAGCCAGGCCACGACGTACCACATCGTGTTCGATCCGTCGTGCGTGAGCGCGGGGCCGCCCGCCCAGGCGCGCTCGCAGAGCAGCCACCCCTTGGCGTACTTCGGGTTCGCGTCTTTCGGCGGTTCGTGAAGGAACGCGAGCGTCTCCGGCTTCACGGATTCCAGGAGCTTCTCCATCCCGGGCGCGGCCTCGCGGGACCCGTTCGGGTCGAAGCGGACGTGGAGCGCCACGTACTTCGCCCAGTCGGCGAAGGAGACGCACACCGTGCCCGCCGGCCCGATGGCGGCGGGGTTGTCGGCGCCGATACCGGGTTCGACGGGAGCCCCCTTCGAGGTGTGACCCAGCGGCTGGTCGATCCTGCCCTTCGTGCCGGGCGCGCCGAACGAGGCGGACTTCATCCCGAGCGGCTCGAAGAGGCGCCGCCGCATGAGGTCTTCCCACGCCTCTCCGGTCGTCTTCTCGGTCATCGCTCCGGCGATGGCGAATCCCGCGTTCGAGTAGACGTACTTCGTGCCGGGAGCGCAGGCGGGCGGGTTCTTGAGCACGCCTTCGACGAGGGCGCGGCGCTGCTTCGCCGGCGCCTCGCCGGCCATCCCCCAGAGCTTGCCCCACAAGCCGTCCTTGTCGAGGTCGCCGGGGGCGCCCGAGCGGTTGGTCAGCAGGAGTTCCAGCGTGACGGATTTCCAGTCGTCGTGCATCTCGACGTCGTCGAACACATCGCCGATCGTCGTCGTCCACTTCAGCTTCCCCTCGTCCACGAGCGTCGCGATCATCGTCGCCGTCATCGACTTCGTGCACGATCCGACGTGGAAAAGATCGTCGACGGTGATGATCGCCTTCGCGCCCCGCTTGCGGACCCCCGCCACCCCCTGCACGAGGATCGTCCCGTCTCCCCGGACGACCATGCCGATCATACCGGGAAGATCGTGCTTGCGGAGGACGGGTCGGAGAAGTTCGGCCGCGTCGCGAGGCTCGTCCTGGCCCGCAAAGAGGAGGAGAAGGAACGCGAGTTTCATCTGAAGAGTCTCCCTGACGATGCGCTCATTTCATCCTCCCGCGCGACGGTCGTCGACATCGTGTCCCGGGTCGACTTCATGATCCCCATATCCATGTCGCGACGGATCCTGCGCCTCCCCGCTCCGTCCGTGCTCCCGGCTCTCGCCGAGGGAGACGGGCAGGATAGACGAATCCGGACCCGAAGGCAATCGCGCGTGAGCGGAATCGATCTCGATCGTGCGGGCAGGGCGATCACCGCCGCCGCGGTAGCTCCCCGGCTGGAGCGACCTTTGCCGGGGCAGGACTTGCACCCGCTGGTCACGAGCATCGTATCACGGCGCACTGAATGATCCGGGTTGGAGGATCCCCCGGCGCCTAGACTCCGCCGCCCGCGCTCCGTACAATGTCGTCGCAAACCGGGTTGGGAGGGTCCCATGCGACGACGCCTCGTCCTCGCCGGCGCAGCCGTGTCGGTCGTCATCGCGGGCGCCTTGGTCGTCCTCGTCATCCTGCTGCTTCGCCGCGAGCCGGACAAGCCGGCTCCCGCCGGCGGCCCGGCATCGGCCCGCATCCAGCCGCTGCCCGCGCCGACGGAATTCGTGCCCGACGCCGACCCGCAGGCGACCGCGCACGCGACCGTCCAAGCATCGGCCGTCGCGATCGTCGCGCTTCCCGACGGCGCACGATGCGTCCTGCCGCCGGGCGCGGCGAAGCCGGGAAGCGAGTGCCGCGTCTCGCGGCTCCGCAACAGCCCGCCCCGCCGCGGCGCCCTCGAACTCCTGAGCTCGGCGTACGAGTTCTCGGTCGATTCGGCGGAAGACCCGCTCGCGGCCACCATCACGCTCCCCTTCGCGCCCCGGCGACGCAAGAGCGCGGCCCCCGTCGCGCTCGCGGCGTGGAACGGCGTCGAATGGCGCCCCGTCGCGTCCGTCGTCGACGGATCGACCGTCACCGCGCGCGTCACGCACTTCAGCACCTACGCCGTCGTCAGCACGCCGCGCTTCGAGGCCGGCCCCGCCGAGGTCTATCTCTCGTCGCTGCCGGGACAGGGGCCCGCGCGCATTCCGCGCGGCGCGACCGTCGAGTGCGTGATCCTCCGCGACCCGACCGGGCCCGCCGGCCGCTACGATCGCGTCAAGCTCGTCGGAGAGGAGAACGTCGAATTCGGCGACGGCAAGGGAGGCTTCCTCCGCGGCGAGGGAACGGTCCAGGACGCGGAGGTCATGGGCTACTACGGCGTGCGCGGGCCCGGGATCGAGGACGTCGCGAAGAACGTGAACGAATTCCGGTTCCAGATGCGCGTGCCGCCCGGGGCGCCGCTCGGATTGCGCGGCATCGAGCTCTCCGGAAGCCAGGTCGAGACGCTGCGATACGAGAACGCGTTCGACGTCTGCGCGCCGCTGGTCGTCATCGTCGACATCGACGGGATGCGGCAGGACGTCTTCTACCACGCGATCCAGAATCCTCCCGCGGGTTTCGTCCACATTCCGAAGCTCGCCGGCGCGCGCACGTCCGCCGGCGCCGACTCGATCGAGTTCCAGCACGGCGTGGCGCTTCGCGGCGCGGTGACGGTTTTTCCGACCGTCACGTTCGCGGGTCACGCGGCGATCTTCTCGGGCACCGACCCCGGCCGTTACAAGATCGCCGGCAACGAATGGTTCGATCGCACGCTCGACGTGCCGTACAAGTTCGCCTTCACCGGCGACAACCAGGGCGAGACCGGCATGGGCGACTCCTACGACTCGTTCATCAACGGCGTCGCGAACCGGCGGCTGCTCGCGAGCGGCGTCACGACGGTCTACCAGGACGCGCAGCGCGAGTTCGGCTACCGGAGCGTCGTCGCGCACAACATGTACTACGGCGACGGCGCGTCGGCGGCCGCGTGGGCGTCGTACGGGCGCCTGGACATGCTGCTCTACCTCGGCAAGCCCAAGTGGCTCGGGGGACTGTGGCTCCTCACGCCGCTCTCCGATCGTCACATGGCCGCGAAGGCGCGCCGAGCGGTCCTCGCGCGCGATCGCTACGTCACCCTCGGCGAT
This sequence comes from Planctomycetota bacterium, assembly GCA_016190175.1. Lineage (GTDB taxonomy): Bacteria > Planctomycetota > MHYJ01 > MHYJ01 > JACPRB01 > JACPRC01. The sequence goes on along the minus strand of JACPRC010000017.1, from coordinate 1,403 downwards.
CAGATCGGCGCGGAGGACGCGCGATCTCTCGCGATCGTCACGCTCTACTTTGCCGGCCTCGACCACGTCTCGCACGAGTCGGGCAGTCCGCGCACCGTCGCCGACCCGGCGGCCGGATATTCCGGGAAGCAATTGGACTACTTGGTGGAGAGCGTCGACCCGTACGTCGGCGGCTTCCTGGAGTCGATGACCGACGTGACGTACAAGAACACGACGTTCATCTTCGTCGCGGACCATGGACAGACGACGATGAACGTGCAGGAGGGCGAACGGGGCGCGAAGATCCGCTGCTTCGCGCAGTCGCGGAGGGTCCCGACGCTGCACAAGTTCCAGGACCTCCTGTACGAAACCGGCTATTTCCCCGCGGGCACGTACACGCTGACGGGGCTCGACAGCGGAGGGACGCAGATCCCCGCGCGTCCGGTGGACGCATCGGCGGTCGTCGGCCTCAACGGCGGGATGGCGCACGTCTACCTCCGCCGGCTCGCGGTCGGCTTGCGCCTCGAGCCGCCGGGTCCGTCGCTCACGCTCGACGACTTCACGACGCGGCGGTCCCGTGTGAACCAGATCTTCGAAGCGTGGAGGCAGCCCCCGCGCTTCCAACACGTCCTCGACTTCGCGGAGGCCGTCCGCCGCTGGCAGGAGGAGAATCCTCCTTCGCCGGAGAAGGCGGGCGATCCCGAGGCGGCGGGCTACTACCGCAGCCTCGACCTCATCCTGGTGCGCGACGGCGAGCACGGCGGGTTCGACGCGCCGTACTCCGTCTACGTGGGTCCCGGCAACCTCGTCCCCTTCCAGGAGTACCTCGCGCGGAACGGCAACCGGCCCTTCAGCGAGCCGCGCTACGGATGGACGAGCGATGCCCGGGACATCGCGTTTCTGGCGGACCGCCTGCGGCGCCTGCAGTCGGCGATGAGCGGAGACCTCATCCTCGTGCCGCGTTATCCCGATTTCTACTGCGAGTACGTCCCATTGCACGGCGACCACGGCGGCTTCACGCGCTCCGACTTCGAGGTGCCCTTCCTCGTCGTGCGCCCGGGCGAGGCGGTCGCGAGGCCGCTCGCCGACGCGGTGCGCCGCAGCGTCGACCTCTCGACGAAGAACCGCCCCTCGATCACGGACGTGAAGGCGCTGGTCCTGAATCTCCTGCGTCCGCCCGCGCAGGCGACGTCGACGGCGGGAGCGTGCGAGGTGCTCCGCCGCGCTCGCGACAAGATCTACTCGCCGGTGAAGCGCGGCGCGAAGGCCGTCTCGGTCCTCGCGACGCCGATCCTGCCGGCGCCGGACCCGGAGGATCGGGACGCCAGGCCTCGCCCCCTCTGCCGCGCCGTCCGTCTCCACTGGAAGGCGCCCGACCGCGCGATGGCCGAGATCCTCGATCCCGACAAGGACCAGCTCCGGAC
>JACPRC010000135.1 GCA_016190175.1 Planctomycetota bacterium | reverse complement strand
GGCGAACCGTTGCGCGACCGCAAGTACCGCCTCACCGTCGGCGCCTCGGTCCGCGAGGGTCGCATCCCCCAGGACGGGCTCGTCGAACAGGAGGTCCCTGCGGACGCGCGCGAAGGGACGCTCACGCTGTGGCTGCGCGGGGATCCGGAGGGGCCCGGCTTCGACGTCAAGCTCGACATCGGCGCGCTCGATCCGCACGACACCGTCTCCGGCCTCCAGGCGCGGCTGTACAACATGGGGCTCTACGACGGAGCGATCGACGGGCAGGATTCCGAAGAGCTTCAGGCGGCCGTCCGTAAGTTCCGCGAGAGCACGGGCGGCCCCGAAGAGCGCGATTTGAATTCCCAGGTCAAGGACCGATACGGACGCTGACATGACGCGCCCTTTCCGCACCTGTTCCGTGGGACGAGTCCCCCCCGCCGCGCAACGCTGCGAGCGCGACACGATCTGCCTCCGGGGGTTCACCCTGGGCATCAACTACCCGTGGGTCCGGTGCGGCTGGGACTTCGGCCGCAAGCCCCATCGCTACGGAGCGGGCCGGTGCAACGTGGATTGGAGGGCCGTCAAGACCAAGCTGCAGGGGTGGCGGACGACGTACCGGATCGCGCTCGTCCGGTGGTTCATCCTCGTAGACGGCGTCAACTACCCGGTGGGCGAGGATGTCGCGGGGTACGGGAGGTGGATGAAGCGGAACGGCGATTCGTGGGAGGATCTCGATAATCCGGAGGAGGATGAGGACGTGCACCTCATGCCCTCCCGAATGCCGCAACTCACGGACGAGTACCTCGAGGATTTCGAGAAGCTGTTGAGCGCGTGCGAAGAGGCGGGGGTCAAGCTCATCCCTTCCTTCCTCGACTTCGGATGGTTCGCCCACCGCAGAAGAGAGCGGAACGGCCAGACCCGCGGAGGCCGCGCGCTGTTCCTGCTGGAGGGGGCGAGGAACCCCTTCCTCGATGCCACGCTCGAGCCGCTCCTGAGGGTGTCGGAGCGCCATCGCAGCGCCGTTTTCGCATGGGAGGTCATCAACGAGCCCGACTGGGTGACGGTGGGAGGCCCTACGCACGGGGAACACGCGCTATGGGCCATGACCCGAGGCCTCCTTGAACCGCCGGCCCATATCGAGAGGGTCGTCTCCGGAGCCGAGATGTGCGCCCTCATCCGGGAGTCGGTCCGCCGCATCGTGGACGTGCACCATTTCCCCGCGACCGTGGGCTTCGCAAAGCCGGATCTTGCGTGGCTGGAACCCGGTCTCGCGAGCCACCTGAGCGCGCTGGCGGCACACGGCAAGTACATCCATCAGATCCACCACTATCCGGGGCATCTGTTCGACGACATTCCCGACCACGGCGCGACTCTCATTCGACCCTGCATGGTGGGGGAATTCTGGAGCGGGTACTCGAACGACGTGCTGTTCCCCCACGTCCCGTGGCACGACGCTCAGGAGCAGAGCGATCCTCAACACTACCTCTATCACCGCTTGGACCTGATCGATCGGCTGCGGCACTTTCCGGTCGCGCTGCTCTGGTCGGCTGACCGCGGGGTGCCGGGTAGCGGGTTGTGGGATGAGTCGCAACAACGCCAGGTGCGGCACTACATGAACTGCCTGCCCCCGCCGTAGCGCGAGCGCACGTCCGAGAATTCGCTTGACCCAGAGCCGCTCCACGCTATACTGCGCGCCTCGCTCTTTGACTCCATCGAATCCGCGGGTGCCCACGAGGGCCCAAGAGGGAAGGCCGTGAGACTCGGCCGCGGTCCCGCCGCTGTGACCGGGGACGAACCCCGCACGTACGCCACTCTGCCTCGCAGGGGAAGGCGCGGGAAGTAGGACGATCCGGGAGCCAGAAGACCTGCCCGCGGAACGGCGTCGCACGCGCCCCGAACGAGGGCGCGCGCCTGGGACCCAAGCGAATCAGGGTGCAGGTCCGAGACAGGACCGGCACCTTTTTTTTTCGGAAGGAGAAGACGGATGAAGAAGCTCGGCTCGGCCCTGGTGCTCCTCGCGCTCGCCGCGTGCGGCGGAGGCAATGACGGCAACTCCGAACCCGCGCCCGGCGTCGTCGCGACGATCGCGACGCCCCACGCGGGCCCCTTCGGCGCGAAGGTCACCCCGGACGGCGCGAGGCTCTTCGTCCCCCTCTTCGGCACCTACGGCGCCGAGGGCCCCGGCTCCACCGTCGCCGTGATCGACACCGCGACGAACGCCGTGATCGCCGAGATCCCGGTCGGCCAGCGGCCCGAGGACGTGGACTTCACGGAAGACGGGACGTACGCGTACGTCACCTGCTCCGACTCCGCGACGGTCGTCGCCATCCACGTGCCGAGCCTCGCCGTCGTCGCGACGATCCCCGTCGGGATGGCGTACGACCCGAACACGTGGAGCGGCACGTTCCCGTACGGGATCGCGATCCGCGGCGGCAAGGCGTACGTCTTCTGCGCCGCGTCCGGCGACGGGGACGACGAGCACGTCAAGATCCTCGACGTGAACCCCGCGAGCCCGGCGTTCAACACGAAGATCGGCGGCATCGTCCTTTCCGGCGTCTACACGCGCGGCGCGTTCCGGAGCGGTTCGAGCGAGCTCGTCGTCCCGCGCGGCCAGGCGGGCAACGTCTGGAACGCCACCCCCCAGCTCGCGTTCTTCGACACGGCCGGCGACACCGTCGCCTTCACCCTGCCCGTCGAGCAGGCGCCCGGCGGCTTCCACGGGATGGAGGACGTCGCGGTGACCCCGAACGGCCGCTACGCCTACGCCCCCTTCTTCAACTTCGACAGCGGCGCGGCCGAGGTCTTCGTCTTCGACCTCGAGGCGCGGACTTTCCGGGACGTCGTCACCCTCGACAACGGCGACATCAGCACGCACGGCGTCGGGATGCGGCCCGACGGGCTCCTCGTCGGGGTGACGAGCTGGAACGCCGGCCGCGCCAGCTTCCTCTTCACGCCGACGAACACGGTCGTCTACGAGTTCGAGACGGGCAAGAACCCCAACGAGATCGCCTTCTCGCCGGACGGCCGGCGCGCGTACGTCACCAACCAGAACGGCGGCAGCGTCACCGTGATCGCGCTGCCGGATTCGCCCGACCTCGTGACGTGGCTCGTCCAGGACGCGATCGCGCGCGGGCACGCCTCCTCCGCGGCGGCGGACGACCTCCGGCCGCGGCTCCGGCCGCTCTACGACGAGGCGCAGCGCAAGGCGCGGCTCGACGAGATCGCCGAGCGGATCCGCTACTGGGCATCGATCGGCGAGCTGCAGATCGGGAAGCCCAAGAACCTCGGCGCCCAGGGCGCCGGCCTCAACGGCTTCGCGGTCCCGCCGGAGGGCGTGATCGCGCGCTGATCGCGGCTACGCCACGAAGTCGGGACACCCCTGGTTCTTCCGGGCCTCCCGGGCGATGATCTTCATCGTTCCGGGGACGTCGCCTTCCGCGACGTTCGTGCGCAGGTCGGTGAATCGCAGGATGAAGACGCACCGGCCCGCCTCCTGGCGGACCTCGAAGCGAATCGCCCGCTTGTCCTGCCACGCTCCGGGCAGCCCGAGCCACAGATCTCCTTCGTCGGTGCGCGAGGCCATCCCTCGCATGGGCCCCTGGCTCGACAGAGCCTGGTGCAGACCGTCGAAGAACCCCTTCACGTAGTCCTTGCTCGGGAAAACGATCCTCCGATCCGTCTTCACGGCACCCTCCTTCCGTCTGTTCCCATATTATGGCACATCGCCCGGCGGCCGGGGGAGGAATCGCCTCCGCACGGCGCCGCGCCGTGATACTCTCCTGTCATGCTTCTCCTCCTCCTGCTCCTCCAGGACTCCCCCGAATCCGCGCTCTACGGGAAGTGCGACTCCGAGATCCCGTGGATCTCGGACGGCACGGTCCTCCACGACGCGGAGCAGCTCGGGAACCGGCCGGGGAACTGGCGCGTCGACCGCCGGATGCTCCTCGCGCGGGCGCGCGAGAAGGCCGCGCAGCAGAAGCGGCTCGTCCTCTGGTACTGCCCCCGCACCTACGGCGGCCACATGAACCGCGCGCAGGTGCTGGACCAGTACATGAAGGTCGTCGTCTTCACCGATCCCGCCGTCGTCGAGCTCGTCCGCGACCGGTTCGTGCCGCTGCGGATGTGCTGCGATCCGGACGTTGCGGGCGACCTCAAGCTCCGGCGCTTCGAGTTCGTCGAGCCCGGCTTCCTGATCCTCTCGGCGGACGGGAAGGTGCTGCACCGGATCGACCGGCTCCGCACCTTCAACGCGGCCTGGGTCCGTGACGTCCTTGCCGCGGTCCTCAAGAAGTTCGATCCCGCGCACGCGCCGAAGGACGCGCCGAAGGACCCGCCGGGGCTCGAGCTCCTGCGCTCGGACAAGCTCGACGAGGCGCGCGAGGCGTTCGTGAAGGACGGCTCGGCGGAGTCGCTCTATCACCTGTCGTATCTCGACTCGATCACGGGCCTTGACCCGGCGCCGCGGTGGCGCGAGCTCGTCGAGAAGCACGCGGGGACGCGCTGGGCGTGGCGCGCCGCGGCGAACCTCGTGCGCGGCGCGGACACGCTCCCGGACGGGCCGATGGCGCACCGCTTCGAGGATCTCTCGCATCCGCCGGTGACGGGCCTTCCGACCTCGACGCGGCTTCCGGCGAAGGACGCGGACTCGGCCGCGCGCCGGGCCGTGCGGTTCCTGCTCCGCGCCCAGGCCCCCGACGGCTCGTGGAACGACTCGCGCTACGTCTACTGTCCCGATCCCGCGATCCTGCCCAACGTCTTCGTCGCCGTCACGGCGCTGGCGGCGCTCGCGCTCGTCGAATGGGGAGAGGGCGGCCCCGCCCTCGACCGCGCCGACGCGTTCCTGCGGGAGGAGAAGAACCTCGCGCGCGGGAAGAACGAGGAGTGCTACGCGGAGGCCTACCGCCTGCTCTACTTCGCGCGGAAGAAGGACGTTCGCGCCATGAACGCTTCGGTCGCGAAGCTCGCCGGGATCCAGGACCGGAGCGGGCTCTGGGCGCACGAGTACCCCAACCCCTTCGCGACGGCCGCGGTCGTCCACTCCCTGGCGGTCGCGAGGAAGGCCGGCGCCGACGTGCCCGACGCGACGCTCTCGCGCGCCGCGAAGGGGATCGCCGCGGTCCGGGCGAAGGACGGCCCGCGATTCGCCTACTCGCGCGGGCCGGCCTCGAGCGAGAAGAACTCGATGGCCCGGAGCGCGATGTGCGAGCTGGCGCTCCTCGAGTGCGGCGCCGGCACGCGCGAGTCCGTCGCGGCCGCGGTGGAGTCCTATTGGAAGCACCTCGACCGGCTGGAGGCGGTCCGCGTCGCCGACTTCCACGCCGACGAGGAGCTCGGCGGCTTCTTCTTCTTCCACGGCGTCTTCCACACCTGCGAGGCGGCCGCGGCGATCGGCGACGCGAAATCGAAGAGGCGGTTCGTCGAGCAGCTCCTCTCGATCGCGGAGATCGACGGCAGCTTCATCGACAGCCACGAATTGGGGAAGGGTTACGGCACGGCGATGGCGCTGCTCGTGCTGAGGAGAACGCGGTAGGGGGAAGCGCGATCAATCGTCGTCGCGGACGTCAATCACGTCCCACTTGTTTCGCCACATCTCAAGGCGCTTCGGACGGACACCGCGACGGGTAGGGTGCTCGTACGCTTTTCCCCACTTGCCCCACATTTCCTTGTCGTTGTCCAGGAGCCATTCACCTCGAACCACGAAGAACTCAGGGGACTGGCCCGCCTCATGCGTGATCACGAAGACGTACACGGCCCTGGGGCATACGTGTTCCGGGTCGATCCGGAACGCGCCCGGTTCTCGAACCGACTTGACGGATACGGAGACCGTCCTGCCCGTCACAGGATCGACGGCGGCCAAGTCCACTCCCACCGTCCGCTTCGTTCCCACGTTCCCCAGGAGAACTTCGTAGCCCAATCGCGACAGCTCGGCCGCGACCAGCATCTCCCCGGCGAATCCGCTGTTCTTGTAGCTCCGTTTCATCGCTGCGTTCCTTTCGCGACGGGATCATCGTGGAATGCCCTACCAACGTCAGGTGTGCTCGTCCGCGGAGGGGAATCGCGCAGCTTGGTTCCGGACCGCTCGCGCGCCGGCGTCCTGGGTGGTCCGCACTTATCGTGGCGGACCACCCAGAAAGAACAGAGAGCAAAGAACAAAGAGGAAAGGAGGCGGGGAAGCCTCCCCGCACCCCTCCTCGGGTGCAAGGAGGGGGTCCGGGGGAGGCATCCCCCGGCTCTCTCTGTTCTTTGTTCTCCGTTCTC
>JACPRC010000016.1 GCA_016190175.1 Planctomycetota bacterium | reverse complement strand
TATATAGTGGTTGGTGGTTTGTGGTTCGTGGGTGGTGAAGAAAGAAGGCCCTGTCTCTTCATTAGCCACCAACCACGAATCACGAACCACCATCACTATCCCGGCTTATTCACGAAGGTTCTCGGCCGCAGGCCGAGAACTCGTGTATAAGCCGCCCGCGGCGCGGTCCGCGGGGGCCCTGGCGCGCCGCCGGCCGAGGGCGGAGGCGGAGGGGCGGTCCAGCGGAATCGGCCCGTAGGGCCGATGAAGCTGCCCGCAGGGCGACTTGTTCATGTCGGCGGCGAAGCCGACATGAATAAGTCGGGCTAGGCAGAGGGAATTCCATGGGCTTCGTCATCGCGCTCGCGGCCGCGCTCCCCTGGTGCGCGCAGGAACAGGGCGGGCTCGTCGCCTGGCGGCGGGACGTCGATGAGGCGATGCGGGAGGCGAAAGAGACCGGCCTCCCCCTGATGCTCTACTTCGACAGCGAAGGCTGACCCCCGTCCCAAAGGCTGGACGCGGACGCGTTCTCGGACGAGGAGGTCGTGAAGGCCGCGGAGAAGCTGATGTGCGTCCTCGTGGACTGCGACTGGGGAAAGAAGAACCGCGATCTCATGGACCAGTACCGCGTCAAGTCGTACCCGACCGTCGTCTTCGCCGATGCGGACGGGAAACAGGTCGAGAAGATGAAGGAACGCGACGCGGAGACGGTCCGCGCGCAGATCGAGCGCGTCGCCGCCCGGCACACCCGGGCCGCGACGGTCATCGACTCCTGGGACAAGGCGCAGGCGGTCGGGAAGAAGGAGAAGAGGCCCGTGCTCTACTTCTTCTCCGTTTCGAACGATGCGTCGAAACGTCTCGAGACCGCCCTGGGCGATCGGATCGTCCGGAAGGCGCGCGCGAAGTTCGTGCTCGTCCGGAGCGAGATCAAGAAAGAGTCGCCCGACGCGGTCCGGTTCCGCGTGGAGAATTCGGCGACGGCCGTCGTCCTGGTCCTCGATCCGCGGGAGGAGAAACCGGAGGAGAAGCAGTACCGGCTGCCGCCGGACGCGAGGACGCCGATGGCGATCCGGGACTGGCTCGATGCGGTCCTCAAGAAGTTCGAGGAGAAATGAGAGACCGGGGTTGCGGTTCGGCTCCCGGTGTGATACCATTCTTGGGAGCATTTGGTAATGGGAGGAAGATCATGACGCGCGCGTTGATCCTGGGTGCGATCGCGGCGGGGCTGACGACGTTCGCGGCGGCCGCCCCGGCCGGCGAAGGTCCCACGTGGGCGAGCAGTTGGGCGGCCGGCAAGGCTCAGGCTGCGGCGAGCGGCAGACCCATCCTCGTCCTGTCCTTCACCGACAAGAAGGGCGGGGGCTGCTGAGGCGACACGAGCAAGCTGAACCGTGCGTTCAGCGGCGAGGCGATCGCGAAGTACCACGGAGAGTTCATCTTCGTCCGGTGCGGAGACAAGAAGACGGCCGAAGAGGTCGGCGCGACCCGGCCGCCGGAGCTGATCTTCTTCGCGCCCGACGGCGAGGAGATCCACCGCACCTCCTACGGCGATCCGTCCCAGCTCGAGAAGGCGATGGAGACGGCTCTGAAGCCGAGCAAGTCCGTCATGTGGAACACCTACGACGACGCGGGCCTCGCGCAGGCCAAGGAGGCCGGGAGGCTCGGCCTGATCCTCTTCACGGACGATTCCAAGTCGAGCGAGTATACGGTGAACTCGTTCGAGAACCGCGTCCTCGAGAGGTTCTTCGACCGCGCCACGTTCTTCAAGATCGCGTACACGAAAGACAGCCACGAGGCGAAGTTGTGGGGCGTCAGCGGCGGACCCACGCTCGTCCTCTTCGATCCGGCGAAGGAGCCGGGCTCCAAGGCCGTGCTCGAGCGGCTGACCGGAAAGCGGAGCGCGTCGCAGCTCTGGTTCTTCCTCGGGAAGAAGCTCAAGGCCCAGAAATAGGGCGCCCGAAAGCGCCATTCTGAACCCCGCCGGGGGCGACTCCGGCGGGGTTTTTCGTTTGCGCTCCCGGGAAATGCGCGGTCGTGTTTGTGCCTGGCCAATTCCCCGTTGGGCGTACATCACTACCGGGACACCGCAGGCACCGATCTTGGGAGGGGCCGTGACCGCCGCAAAACTCAGGAAGTCCCCGCCCGTGGCGCGGAACCTCTTTTTCGTCCGCCGCGTTCCGCCGGAACGCGTATGGAGGTCGGACATCCAAACCGTTGATTCCGGCGCGGGAGAGGCCCCGTCCGGGGTGGTCCCGGCGGGGTCTCTCGTTTTGCGTTCAGCCCTCAGCAATCAGCCGTCAGCAAGACGGGAGTTGCGTCGGCCCGGCTGAAAGCTGACTGCTGAGAGCTGATGGCGGCCCGTGAACGGTTGCCTCGCTTTCTACTCCGCCGGCGGAAGCGGCATCGCGGAGCGGGCGAGGAACAGGACTGCGTTCACCGTGTCCACGACCGCGGCCCCTCCGCTGGAGTCCCAGGAGCCGTCGGCGTATTGGGACCTCAGGAGGAGATAGGCGCCTTCGAGGTACCAATCGCACCCGGCGACCGTGCGGACGCCGAGCGCCGTGAGGACGCGCATCAGGGCGCAGAGATACTCCTCCTTCTGGACGGACCACGACGCCTCCGCGGGCGGCGGGGTGCGCAGCGTCCAGCTCCGCTGGATCCACGCCAGACCCCGGCGGAGGGCCGAATCCACGGTGCGCTTCTGCGCCTCCGAGAGCGGCGCGGCGGCGCGCAGGAGGGCGCAGCTCTCCATCGCGCACAGGGTCGTGAACGCGTTCCCCCTCAACCCTTCCCCCCCGGGGTCCTTCGCGCCGCGATCCGGCGTCATCCGCCACGTGGCGGGCGACGCCTTCTTCGGCTCCGGCTCGATGCCCCGGAACCCCTCGACGAATTCGACTTGCAGCTCGATCTCGTCGGACTCCTCGACGGCGAGGCCGCTCAGGAGGTCCAGCACCGCCCGGGCGGTCTCCTGGGACGCCGGGACGCCGCCCAGCGACGCGAGGAAGACGGCCTCCACGGCGTGGCGCGTCGAGATCGTGTTCGACGTCTCGATTCCCTTCCCCGCGCCGGTACCCCAACCGCCCGTCTTCCGCTCCCTCATCTGGGAGACCGTGTCCGCCGCCGCGCGCAGGAGCGACGCGTCCTCCACGGGGAGGTCCTTGCGCAGCGCGGCCCGCAGCTCCGCGGTCTTGACTCCCGGCCACGGCACCGTCCCCACGGCGCGGGCGATGACGGCGCCGGCCAGGTGCGCGTACGTCTGCGGCGTCCTCGGGCCCGGGCCGGACCGCAGGGAGCGGAGCGCCCGGGCGAACGCCTCGTCGTCGGCCGGGACGCCTGCGGCCAGGAGCGCGCGCGCGACGAGCCCCGTGTAGTTCGTGTCGGCACGGTCGGTCTCGAGCGTCCGGGCCGTCCCGAACTCCCCGCCCGGCTTCTGCTGCTTGCGGAGCCACTCGATCGCGCGCTTGAGGCCCGCCTGGACGGCCTTCTCCATCTTCACCGCCTCCAGCTTCACGGTCTCCTTGAGCTGGGCGCGGAAGGACTCCTTCAGGCGCCGGTCGGAGACCCGCCAACCCTCTTTCTCGCGCACGCGCTCCTGCGCTCGCGGCACGTCAAGGACGAAGGCCGCCTGCTCGATGACGCCCTTTCCGGTGTGGAAGGCGGCCGACGTGGAAACCGTGCCCACCTTGCTCTTGGTGACGGTGAGCCTGGGCTGGTTGTTGACGAAGTCACGGCGGATCTCGAAGATCGTGAACTCGCCGTCGATCCAGGCGAGATCGTCGGCCTCCTTCTTCTCGACCTTCCGGAGGAGGTAACGTCCGCGGACGTGGCAGGGCTTGATCGAAGCGGACCCCCCCCAACCCCACTGCGCCGTGGATTCCGCCGCCTCGGCGAAGAAGGTCGCCTCGTGCTCCCACGACTGTCCCTGCCTCACCTCGTCCTTCGGGAGGCGGAAGAGGAGCGGCCAGGCGAGGTCGGCGTAGCGGTCGATGGCGATCCGGTTTCCATTCTTCCGGAGTTCGCTCGCGAAAACGAACCAGCCCTCGGGTCGGGGCTTGTTCGTCTTCGCGTCGACGACCTCGTACTCGAGAACGCTCCCCGGCTCGGCCTTCCACTCGAGCTTGAGCTTCGGTTTCTCCTGGGGACAGACCAGAGGCAGGATCAGAAGGAGGGCGCAACCTCTCATGCGTTCAGCCGTTCTTGCGTTCCCAGTCGTACGGGATGGCCGGGTCGTTCCACGGCCGCCGGTACTCGTCGGGGCTCGCGTGGACGTACGGTTCCGTGGAGACGTTGATGACGACCGCCTCCTCGACGCTCGCCCCCTTGAAGCCGTGCCAGACGAGGGGGGGGATCTGGACGAGGATCGGATGGCGCATCCCGAGGAAGAACTCGTTCACGACGCCCTTCGTGGAGGATTTCTCGCGGTCGTCGTAGAGGCCGAGCTTGATCATCCCGTGGACGCAGGCGAAATGGTCGTACTGGATCTTGTGATAGTGCCATGCCTTGACGACTCCCGGATAGACGGTCGTGAAGTAGACCTGGCCGAATTTCCGGAAGAGGGCGTCGTCGGCGCGGAGGAGTTCGGCGAGGGTCCCGCGCTCGTCGGGGATGAGTTTGAGGGGTTTGATCTGGACGCCGTCGATGAGTTTCTGGGGCATGGGGGTAGTCTAACGGGCCGGAACGACGATGCAAGGAATTCGTCCGGTCACGATCGGTCGTGCCGCGTCGTGAAACCGCGCGGTTCCTCGAGATCGGCGTCGAGGTCCGTCGCCAACTGCCGCGCCAGCACCTTCATGTCCCGCTCGTCCCCCTTCGAGAGCGTGATCATCTTGTCGCCGAAGCCCGAGATGCGGACGACCCATGCGTCGGTCGCCGTGCGCGTCGCATTCGGGGCGAGCTCGAGCTGGACGCGGTCCACCTTCGTGCGGCGCGTGCGGTACCGGCGGTCCGATCCGGAGCGGATCGTGAGCTCCACCTCGTCGTCGCGCGTCGAGATGCGGAAGGTGACCCGCTCGCGGAGGGCCAGCATCCCGAGAATGAACAGGCCGACGCCGATGGCGGCGATGAGGCCCGCCAGGAACCACATGAGCACGCCGCGGTCCGGCGCCAGGAGGGACGCCGAGGAGATGACGACGAGCCCGCCGCCGGCGCAGGAGAGGATCGTCCCCCGGCGAAGGTTGTGGCGGACGTACCAGACGGCGTCCGCCTGCTGGATGCGGAGCATCCCCCGCGGGCTCTCCTTCACCCCGTTAGCCCCTCTCCGGCCGGCTGGACGCATGGGACCTCTTGCGCGCCCGGCTCCGGAAGGCGTGCGAGAAAGGCCGCAGGAGTCCAACGGGGTTCACCGCGCGCTCCGGAAATGCTCGATCACGCTCTCCACGATCTGCTCCGTGTCGATCGTCGGGCGGTAGTCGATCAGCCCGCGGATCTTCCCGAGATCGGGGACGCGGCGGCGCATGTCCTCGAAGCCGGTCTCGTACGCCTGGTCGTAGGGGACGTACCGGATGGGGACGTTCGGGTCCACCTTGTCGCGGATCATCCGCGCGAGGGCCTCGATCGTGATTTCGCGGTCGTTGCCGACGTTGTAGACCTCGCCGTACGCGCGGGGCTCGCGGGTGAGGCGGACCAGGGCGCGCACGACGTCGCCGACGTAGCCGAAGCACCGCGACTGCTGCCCGTCGCCGAAGACGGTGATCGGTCCCCCCGAGAGCGCCTGCTGGACGAAGCGCGGGAGCACCATGCCGTAGCGGCCCGACTGGCGCGGGCCGACCGTGTTGAAGAGCCGCGCCACGATCGTCGGGAGCTTCCTCTCCTTCCAGTAGGAGATCGCGAGGAACTCGTCGATGAGCTTGGAGCACGCGTAGGACCAGCGTCCCTTCGAGCTGGGACCGAGCACGCAGTCGTCGTCCTCGGTGAACGGGACCTTGTTCGCCTTGCCGTAGACCTCGCTCGTGGAGGCGAGGAGGACGGTCTTCTTCTTCTTCGCGCACTGCTTGAGGACCAGCTCCGTCCCGCCGATGTTCGTCGTGATCGTCCGCACCGGACTCTCGACGATCTGGAAGACGCCGACCGCCGCGGCGAGGTGGAAGACGACGTCGGCCGCGTCCGCCAGCTCCGCCAGGAGCGGCTCGTTGAAGACGGTGTCGATCGTGTAGCCGAAGCCGGGCCGGCCTTTCAGGTGCTCGATGTTGCGGATCGATCCCGTCGAGAGGTCGTCGAGCACGTGGACCGAGTGCCCCTCGGCGAGCAGGGCCTCGGCGAGATGGGAACCGATGAATCCCGCGCCCCCCGTCAGGAAGTAGTGCATTCGATCCTCCCGATGATAATCGGCCGACGGGCGTTCCGGTATGGAATTCCGCCTGCGTTCACGGCGGGGCACGCCGCAGAGGATCCGGAGGGAATCGGCGACGGGGTCAGGAGCCTGCGCGGCACACCACCCTTGAACGGTTACGGAATTCCGTTCGGCGATCCGCGGGATATAATGGAGGGGAGGAGGATCCGGCGGTGGCAACCACCTGGACGAACCGCAAGGAGCTGCAGGTCCACGCGATCGAGGAGATCGGACGGCTTCTCCTCAAGGTCCAGGCCCAGGAGATCGCCAACGTCGAGAAGGTGCTCAGCGGCCAGGGCGAACTTCTCCGGACGCGGACGAAGGAAATCAACGACAAGTACTCCGCCATCTTCGAGACGCTGCGGATCTTCAAGGAGAAGTACGCGCGCATGATGTCCCTCGAGGACTTCAACACGGCGCTCGAGGGACGCGAGGGGAAGCTCCGCGAGGAGCGCGCCGAACTGGAGCGTCGGGTCCGGGAGGCGGGGGAGCGGGAGAAGGGGCTGCGCGAGGAGACGGAACGGGCCAAATCCCTGCAGGCGGAGCTCGACGGCAAACTCGCCGATCTCGACCTGGCGCGCCGCGCGGAAGAGCTTTCGCAGAAGGAGCAGGCGCTGCGCGAACAGGAGGCGGACCTGGCCCTGCGCCTCGATGCCTCCCAGAAGGACTTCGCGGACGTCGAGAAGCTCCGCGACCAGATGATCCAGGAGGCCGAGCGCTTCACGAGCGAGAAGGGCGCGCTGATGAACGACCTGGACCGCCGCACGGAGGCGCTGGAGGAGCAGGCGCGGAGCCTCGCGCAACGCGAGGCCGAGTACCGTTCCCGGGTCGAAGGCGAGGTCGTCTCCGCGCTCCAGGACGCCATCGCGAGCCTGGTCCGGGAGCGGCTGAAGAGGCCGGCTCCGTGACCTGCCTTATTCATGCGGGCTACGCCGCCCGCATGAAACGGCCCCCCCGCCCTTGACACGCGGCCGCAGCCCTTCGGGCTGCGCCCGCGCAGCGGGCGGTCGCGCC
>JACPRC010000130.1 GCA_016190175.1 Planctomycetota bacterium | reverse complement strand
GAGCCGGCGCGAGGGTGCGCTGCAAGGCCCCGCCGCACTGATGGGCCGCGCCAACCAGCGCATCCTTCGGGCACCATCCGGTGCCCCAGAGATACCTCGCCCCCACCCCCACTGTCTGACTCGCTGTGATTGCTGAAAGCCGTTTGACACATCGGCTCCCTTCGGGTATTCTCTCCGCTCCTACGGAGGCCCGTCATGGGATATATTTGGAAACGGCGGACCCGCCGTCGTATGAACAAGCACGGGTTCCGCGCGCGGATGAAGACCCGGGGCGGCCGCAAGGTGCTCGCCCGCCGCCGCAAGCGCGGAACTTGGAAGCTGTCCGTGAGCGACGAACGGATCTGCATGCGGCACCGCGGCTGCGTCAAGAGTTGAGTCGCCCGTAAATAGTCCGTTCCTTGAGGGCGACTCACCCTCCGAAGCCGGCCCCAAACGAATGGCGAAGGAGGGTGACGGAAGCTCATGCCCTGCAGAACGTTACGGCGTCATCCTCCTTCGCTCGCTGCGCGAGCTTCGGAGGATGAGTCCACCGCAATGAAAGGACTTTTTACGGCGGACTCATGTTCGCTCTGTTGATCGCGTTGCTCCTTGCGCAGGACGACTTCGACTCCGCGCGCAGCGAACTCTACGCCGCCCTCTCCGACGGCGACCCCGCCGCCATCCAACAGGGTCTCTCCCGCCTCGTCTCCTTCCAGAACCGCCGCGTCCCCCCCGCCCTCGTCGAGGGCGTCGAGCGCGCCACCCAGCTCCTCAAGTCGCTCGAGAAGGAACGGATCAAGCTCGAGAAGACGATGGAGGAGACGCAGGACCGCTACGTCAACGGCCGCAACCAGGGCAATCCCGTCGAGTTCCTCAAGGCGCGCGAGCAGTGGGTCAAGGTCACGGGACGGATCGCCGCCCTGGAGCTCTACCGACCCCGGTTGCTCCGGGCGATGTCGTCGCTCACGGGAGACGAGGCCGTCGCGGCGGTCGTCGCGACGCTCCGGCACCCGACCTGGTACGTCCGGGGATACGGGGTCGCCGCGCTGGCGGGCTCGAAGGACGAGGCGGCCCGCAAGGCCCTCGCGGAGCTCGCCTCGGGCGAGAACGAGCCGGCGGTCCGCGTCGCGCTCGCCGACGCCTTCGCCGGCCGCGCCGACGCGCGGACCGCGCTGGAGGGATGGCTCCGCGATCCCTGCTGGTCGGTCACCGTCGCCTCGGCGCGCGCCCTCGCGGCGGGACGCGACCGCCGGTCGGCGGAGGCGCTGATCCTCGCGCTCAAGGGGACCGAGGGCCGCGTGCAGCACGAGATCAACGAGGCGCTCAAGACCGTCACCGGCGTGGACAAGCACGGGAGCTTCGACGCCTGGATGGAGTGGTGGACGCTGAACCGCGAGGAGTTCGTCGCCGGGCGGTACGTCCCGAAACCCTCGGAGCGGGCCGAGGCGCCCGGGGGCAGCACCTTCTACGGCGTCCGGGTGCATTCGACGCGGATCCTCTTCATCCTCGACGTCTCGTCGAGCATGCTGGAGCCGGCGGCATGGGTGCCGGAAGGCCGCGACGCGCCCAAGGGGAAGCGGTGCATCGACGTGGCCCAGTACGAGCTCAAGCGGATCCTCCGCTGCCTCCCCGACGGCGCGGAATACAACGTCATGCTCCTCCACAACGGGACCACGCTCGCGTTCGAGAAGGCGGGCCGCGGACGCGCGCACCTGGACAAGGCGGTCCGGTTCATCGACGGGATCAAGATCCTCGACGGGACGAACATCTCCGGCGCCCTCTTCCGCGGATTCGACCTCTGCGGAGGCGCGGACCCGCTCGTGCGCCCGCCTTCCGGCGGTTTCGACACGATTTTCCTGGTCTCGGACGGCGAGGCGACGGGCGGCATCGTGGACACCTCCGTGCTCGTCGAGCGTCTCACGGAGATGAACCGCTTCCGCAAGATCGCCGTAAGCGGGGTGGGCGTATCGGCGACGGTGTGGGGCGAGGCGCTGCTCAAGCAGGTCGCGGCGGCGACGGGCGGCGACTACGTGCGGCGGTAGCACGAGACGCGGCCGTCGCCGGTGAGGACGACGACGCAGCGCGGCCCGACGGCGAACCCGCGGATCCCGGAGGCGGCCTTCAGTTCCCAGTGCAGCGCCCCGTCGCGCGCCCCGACCGCCGTGATCCGGTCCGGGCGGACGTCGGTGAGGATCTCCCCGTCGAGGCGCGCCCCGCCGACCCACGGCTGCCTCCACGCGCCCTCCCGCTGCATCTCCCGGACGGCCGAGACTTCCTGCGGCAGCTCGCGGGCCCCGTCCGCCGAGATCCGTGCCACGCCTTCCGTGAAATACCGGTTGACGGAGGCGTACAGCGCCTCTCCTTCGTGAAGGAGCACCGGTCCCTCGGGCGAGTCGAGCTTGCGGACCCCCAGGTACGCGCCGGTGAGCGAGTCGCGGATCCAGACCTCGGAGAGCTTCTCGCGCCACACGAAGTGCCGCCCCTCGTGCCATCCCAGCGTACGGCCGAGGAGCCGGCCCCGCGGCGTCCCGGCGTGGAAGTCGAGCGCGAACGTCTCCCCCTGCGGCCCCTGGTCCGAGAAGACGTTCACCGCCACGTTCTCTTCCGACGCCGCGGCGCCCAGGAACGCCTGGCCCGGCGGGGCGCGCCAGGTCCAGACCCGGCGCACCGTCGCCGGCTCGAACGCATGGAGGCGGTCCCCTTCCGCAACGTAGATCCGGCCCGGCGTCGCGAGGAGCGCCGAGTCCAGTTCCGCCGTGGCCCAGGCCCCCAGTTGCCTCCCGTCCCGCGAGAAGGTGCGCAGGCCGGTCCCCGGTTCGAGAACCGCCACCTCCTCCCGGCACGCGGCCGCCTGGATCGCCGACCCCGTGTCCGCCTCCGCGGTCCAGCGGACCCTCCCCGTGAGGTCGTCGGCGCAGACGATCTCGCCCCCCTTCGCGTAGAGCATGTCTCCCCACGGGAACGCGGCGGGGAGGAGCAAGGGCGGCGGCTGGGTCCGCAGCCGGGGCGCGAGCGTCGCCTCCGCCGACCACATCAACGCGAGGTCGCCGCCCAGGGGCCGGACGTCCGCGGAACGCTCGGCCGAGCCGCACGAGGCGAGGATCACGAGCATCGACGCGCGTCTCATCCTAGTCATCATCGTCAAAATGGGGCATACTCTGCGCCCATGCGCGCCCTGCTTCAACGCGTCACGCGCGCGTCCGTCCGCTCCGGCGGCGAGAACGTCTCTTCGATCAGCCGCGGGCTCCTCCTCTTCCTCGGCGTCGAGGTCGGCGACGGCGACGCGCGGCTCGAGGCGCTGGTCCGCAAGGTGAAGGGACTGCGCGTCTTCGACGACGCCGCGGGGAAGATGAACCTCTCGTGCGAGGACGTGGGCGGCGAGTTCCTCGTCGTGTCGCAGTTCACCCTCTGCGCGGACCTGTCCAAGGGGAAGCGGCCCGGCTTCGACGGAGCGATGAAACCGCCGGAGTCCGAGCGGCTCTACGAGCGGTTCTGCGAGCGGCTGGCGGCGGAGACGGGGCAACCCGTCAAGCGCGGCCGCTTCGGTGCGTCGATGGAGGTGGAACTCGTCAACGACGGGCCGGCGACGTTCGTGGTGGAGGTCAGGTAGCCACACCAAAATCTGCCTGTCAACTTTTGGTGTGATGCCGAGGTTGATCCCGCCCCGATCGGGGACCGGGGACTGGTGACTGAGGACTTCGGACTTGGGACCTACGTCCTCGTCCTCACCGACTTCGAGGGCGAGTAGTAGTAGTAATAGTAGTAGGACGCGACCTGGCGCTTCGGGGCGAAGTTCAGGATCACGCCGCACACGTCCGCGCGGACGTTCTCGAGGAGCTGCTTCGACCAAGTCGCCGCCCGGCGCTCGCACATCCCGGCGCCGACCACGAACAGATTCGTTTCCACCACGCGGGCGAGGCTGAGCGCGTCCCCCACGCTCGTGATGGGAGGCGTGTCGAAGACCACGACCTCGTACCGTTCGCGGATCCGGCGCACGAGGTCCGCCATCGCCTCGGACTCCAGCACCTGGGCCGGGGCGTCCGCGGCTGTGCCGCTGGTGAGGATCCGCAGCCCCGGAACCTCGCAGGGCTTGAGCACGGAATCGAGGTCCGTCTCCGGCGGGATCTCGCCGCGCAGCCAGTTGGCCAGCCCCGCCGAGTTGTCCACGCCGAAGATCGTGTGGATCTGCGGGAGGCGCAGGTCCGCGTCCACGAGCGCAACCTGGAGCCCCTTGCGCGCCAGGGCCACGGCGAGATTGGAGGCGACCGTCGTCTTGCCCTGCCGGGGGACCGCGCTGCAGACGGAGACCGTCTTGAACTCGCGCTCGCCGAGGTAGCTCCGCACCAGCGTCGCGATCATGCTGAAGTTCTCGGAGAGCGGGTCCCGCGGCGAGGCGCGCAGGATGATCGGCGACGCGCGCCCCACGTCCTCCACGATCGCCACGCACGGCAGGTTGAGGTAGCGGCGGACGTCGTAGTCCGTCCGGAGGTTCGAGTCCACGTAGTCGAGGACGAACGCGGCCGCGATCCCCAGGGCGAAGGCGATCAGGGCCAGCATCGCGGCGGAGCGCGGCCACCGCGACGGCGACGGGTCCGCGGACGTAGCGACCTCCTCGATCGTGTAGTATCCCTGCTGCAGCGTCCGGCTCTGCTCGACGCGCACCTGGAGGTCCCGGTATCGCGAGAGTTCCTGCGTGAGGGCGTCGAGCTTCCGGCGGTCCGGGTCCCGCTCCCGCAGATCCGCCTTCACCGCATCGATCTCGCCCACCTTCACCGCGCGCTTGTCCTTCAGGTCGATGATGGAGAGCTGGATCGACCGCTCCTCGGCGTCGAGCCTCTCGATCGCCTCCTGCCGCACCCGGTCGAGTTCGGCGACGCACTCCTCGTGGATCCGGATCATCCGCTCCCGCAGCTTGACGATGTCCCGGCTGCCCGGCTCGCGGCTGATCGTGAGGACCGCGATCTCCGTCCGCAGCCCGACCAGGTCGCTGCGGAAGCGGTCGAGGATGGGGGAGGAAAGGCCCGCGGCATCGGGAATCGCGGGGAGGCCGTCGGGCTCCCGCCGTCCCCCGAACGTGATGCCCCGGAGCTCGTCCCGGCGGCTCCGGATCTGCTCGACCCTCGACTCGTACTTCTCGATCTCCCGCTCGATCTCCGACTGGCGGTCGGTGAGGTTCTGGATGCGCCGCTCCGACTGGCGGATCTGCTCGGCGACGGGGCCGAGCCGCGTCATGAGGGTCTGCAGTTCGGAGTTCACGGCGTCCACGCGCGCCTGGAGGTCGCGCTCGATGGCGGCCATCTCCTTGAGGGACTCGGTGCGGCTGTAGACGACCGCGCCCTTCGCGACCGCGTTGACCTGCAGCATCGCATCGTCGGGGTCCGACGAGACCGCGGCGATCTTCTGGATCTGGATGCGCTGGTCCGGCTTCTCCATCGAGACGCTCTGGAGCATGCTCGCGGTGCCGCCCACTTTCTCCTCGTCCACCTCCAGGGCGACGATCCGTCCGTCGGCCACCGTGACCGAACGCGCCAGCCCCCGCTCCTGCATCCACGCCGCGAGCTCGGCCTCGCCGGCCGTTTCGCGCCACCACCGCTTCCGCTGCTGGACCGACTCGAAACTGCGTCCGCGCACGGCGAGATAGACGGCGGCGGCCACGTCGTAGACGGGTCGCGCGGAGAGGAGCGCCTCCTTCGTGTAATAGTTGTATCCACGCGCCTCGTACTGGAGCCCCTGGAGGTCCTGGGGCGAGAACTGCCGTTTCTCGTCGCGGACGATGATCTTGCAGGAGGCGGCGTGGCGGGGGCGCTCCCCGTAGTAGAGATAGGCGACGAAGGCGAGCTCGAGACCGGCGGCGACCCCGACGGCCGCCAGCCAGCGACGGCGGAGAACGGCGACGTAGTCCTTGAATTCCAACGGGTTTCCCCGGACTTTCCTCCTACTCTATTTCGTCACTCGCGGGACTTTCCTTGCGGCCGGTTTCCTCACCCCAGGATCCGGTGGTCGTCCCCAAGGTAGATCCCCTGCAGGTTGAGCTTGAGCTGCTCGGGGTTCGGCGAGTACTGCAGCGCCGACTTCTTCGAGACCAGTCCCTGGTTGATGAGCTCGACGAGGGACATGTTGAAGTCCTGCATCCCCTCCTCCTTCGCGCCGCGGATCAGGTCGGCGAGCTTCTTGTCCTCGCAGTTCATGATCAACTTCTGCGCCGTGGCGGTGTTGAAGAGGATCTCCACGGCCGGGACCATCTTGACCCCCTCCTTCGCCGCCGGGAGGAGGCGCTGGCAGAGGATCGCCCGCAGGTTGAACGCGAGCGACTGGCGGATCAGCGGCTGGCGCTCGACCGGGAAGAGATCCAGGAGGCGGCCGACGCACTGCGGCGCGCTCGAGGCGTGGATCGTCGCGAAGACCAGGTGGCCCGTCTCGGACGCCATGAGGGCGGCGTCGAACGAGACGTAGT
>JACPRC010000128.1 GCA_016190175.1 Planctomycetota bacterium | reverse complement strand
GTGCCGTACTTTGGGGGGCCCCGGGGGGCGACACTGCTGTGGCGTCGCGCGTTTGCCTGCGAGGGCGGTCACGCCCTCGGTGGAACGGTCGCGGGAAGGCGCCGACATCAGCGTGCGCGCCGGCTACGCCTCCCGCCGGAAGAACTCGCGTTCCAAGAAGGCATCCATGAGGAGAATGAGCTTGCGACGCTCAGCGGGAGGGAGTTTCTCGGCTTGCCGGAAGCGTCGCTGGAGGCGGTTGTCGCGCGCCGGGGAGCCGCTTCGCACCGGCTTGAGTCCCAAGAGCTGGTCCGCGGACACGCCGAGGACTCGCGCCAGGATCGGGAGCAAATGGGTCGGCGGATGCGCGGTCTCGCGCTCGTAGTAGGAGACCATGCGATGGGAGATTCCCGCTTCCCGCGCCAGTTCGCGCAGGGACAGCCCCGCCGCTCGCCTGAGACGCGCGAGCCGCGGGCCGAAGGCTTCGCCGTGGTCCATCGACATGCGCCGCTTGGGCATCGAACTTCCGCCACAAGAATGTCGCAGTGCCGATTGTAGGGCCCGTGCGGCCGCGCACGTTGGCATACGAGAAAGTCTTGACAGACATGGTACGAGGAATGTACCACGCACTGTACCGAAGAGCAATGGAGCGGGACTGCGCGGGACCCCTCCAATTCCCCTTGACACCCATTCGGCAAGGCACCCGATCATGCCCTCCGCCCTCGAAACCGCAGACCTCTGGCTCGGCGCCTTCCTCCTCGCCGAGGGCGCCCGCCTGGCCGCCATCCGGCTCGAGGGCGACGGGCGCAAGACCGCCTACCTCCTCTTCGAGGGCGCGGTCGATCTCCCCGCGCTCGCCCGCGCCTACCGCTCCGGCGCCGCCGCCGCTCCCGTGCTCGCCCTCCGCCGGCACATGCAGTTCCTGCGCGACGAGCTCTTCCGCGAGATCCGCAAAGAACCCAAAGAAGACCCGGAGGTCGAACGATGTCCCGCTTCGAAGAGGCCAAGCGCCTGAACCGGCTCGAGGACGTGCTCGCCGCCGACGGCGTCGTCCTCAAGAAAACCGGCCGCTCCCTCATGGCCCGTTGCCCCCTGCCGGGCCATGACGACTCGACCCCCAGTTTCTCGGTCCTGCCGGGAAAGCAAACCTTCAAGTGCTTCGGCTGTTCGCGATCGGGAAGCGTCATCGACTACGTGGCCTTCCGCGATTCCGTCAGCCCGGAAGAAGCCGTGCATCGCCTGCTCATGGGCGCCAAGGGCCACGACCAGGCCGAACGCGTGGCGTCGAAGATCCACAAGGGCAACGGTACGCCCGCGCCGCCGAGCTTCCCGCCGAGCCGCTCCGCCGCCGCGCTCCTCGGCGACGTCGCCGACTACTACCACCGCGCGCTCGCGGACAGCCCGGCCGCCCGGCAGTACCTCTCCGGGCGCGGCCTGGGCGATCCGGCCACGATCCGGCGCTTTCGCATCGGCTTCGCCGCCGGCACCCTGGTCTCGACCCTCGCCTCCGACGGCGTCCAGGAGACCTCCCTGCGCGAACTTGGCATCCTCACCGCGCGCGGCCGCGAGCACTTCCTCGGCATGGTCGTGGTCCCGATCCCGGCGCTCGACGGCCAGGGAGTGGCGGGCTTCTACGGCCGTCGCATCGAGGACCGCGACCCCAAGCACCTCTACCTCAAAGGCGGCCATCGCTCGGTCCTGAACGCCGAGGCGGCGCCCGTCTACCCCGACCAGCTCGTACTCTCGGAGAAGATCCTCGACATGCTCTCCTTCTGGGTCGTCGGGATCCCGAACGCGATCCCCTGCTACGGCGCCTCCGGCTTCACCTCGGTCCACGAGCACGTCCTGCGCGAGGCCGCCGTGCGTCGCGCGATCGTGGCCTTCGACCGCGACGAGCCGGGGATCCAGGGTGCCGAACGCGTCGCCCGGCGCCTGGCCGATCTCGGGATCGAGGCTTTCCGGCTCGAATGGCCCGAGGGCGTCAAGGACGCCAACGAGTTCCTCACCCGCGAGATCGCCCCGGGCCGGCGCCCGGGCCGGGAGGAGTTCGCCCAGCTCCTCGCCGAAGCCAAGCCGTTCGCTCCCCCCGCCGCCACCGTCGCCGTGTCCCCAGCCGCACCGACGCCCGCCACCTCACCCGCCGGTGCTCCCGCAACGCCGGCGACGCCTGCCGCGGCCGCGCAGCCCGCCGCGCTCGCGGCCCTCGTCTCGGTGACCGACGAGGAAGCCGTCTTCGCCTTCCCCGACACGCTCTACACCGTCTGTGGGCTCGACCGCATCGGCCGCGACGCCATGCGCGTCGTGGTCACCGCCGAGTCCGCCGGCAAGAGCCACACCGACCGTCTCGACCTCTACCTCTCCCGCTCGCGCCGGTCCTTCGCCCTGGCCCTCCAGGGCCGCTTCGACCTTCCCGCCGTGCGCGTGGAGGAAGACCTCTCCGCCCTGCGCGCCGCCCTGGCCGAGCTCCACCGCCGGAAGCGCGTGGATGCCCTCGAGGCCCGCGCCGTCCCGCCCATGACCGCGGACGCGGAGCGCGAGGCGCGCGAGCTCCTGGCCGCTCCCGACCTCCTGGACCGCGTGCGCGACGCCTACCTTCGCCTGGGCGTCGCCGGCGAGGACGACACCAAGACGCTCGCCTACCTCGTCGCCACCTCGCGCAAGCTCGACCGGCCCCTCTCGCTCATCCTCCGCAGCGCGTCGGCGGCGGGCAAGAGCACCCTGCTCGAGAAGACCGTCGAGCTCATGCCGCCGGAGGAAACCGAGTACCTGAGCCGGGTGACCCAGGCCGCCCTGTACTACGTCGACGCGCTGGCGCTTCGCCACCGCCTGCTCGTCGTGGACGAACGCGCCGGCAGCGCCGAGGCCGATTACGCGCTTCGTTCGCTCCAATCTCGCCGCGAAATCTCCTTGGCCGTGCCCCAGAAAACGCCATCGGGCGGGATGAAGACCCGCATCCTCACCGTCTACGGCCCGACGGCGATCATGGAGTCGACCACCGCCGACGAGATCCACGACGAGAACGCCAATCGCGCCTGGGTGGCGCCGCTCGACGAGGCCCCGGACGCCACTCGGCTCGTCCACGCCGCGCAGAAGGCCGCCTGGGCCCACGCGGGCCGGAACGGCGAAGCCGAGCGCACCCGCATCCTGCGGCTCTTCCAGAACGCCCAGCGCCTGCTCGCGCCGGTCACGGTGCAGATCCCCTTCGCCCCGCTGCTCGCCTTCCCCGCCGAGTGGACGCGCGCCCGCCGCGATCTCGACCGCTTCCTCGGCCTGGTGGCGGCGTCCGCGTTCCTCCACCAGTACCGGCGCGAGCGCCTCGTCGGCGAGCCGCCCGTGGTGCTCGCCGCGCTCGACGACTACGCGATCGCCTACGGCCTGGCGCGGCGCCTGCTCGCCGGCGCGTATGCGGAGATCTCGGCGCCCGCCGCCGCGCTCCTCGCGACGATTCGCCGCGAGGTCGAGCGCCTCGCCCGTGCGCAGCGCGTCGAGCCGGAAGAGATCGTCTTCCGCCGCCGGGACGTGCGCGAGTGGTCACGGCTACCGGATCACCAGGTCAAGCGGCTGATGCGCCAGATCGAGGACTTCGAGTACATCGAGACCGTGCGGCGGAAAAGCGGCTCGAGCCATCGCTATCGTCTGCTCGACGCCCCGGCCGCCGCCGGCTCGTTCGACGAGCTCACCACGCCGGAGGATCTGGCGCGGGCGATCGCCGAGACGGCGATTCCGGAGTTACGGCAAAAGCGGGACAACCCTGGGGAACGGACGCATCCCGCAGCAGCAGCAAGGGGATAGGCCAAAGCGGGACAGCCGACGCGGCGCACCGGCCGCACGCGGCAAATCGCGCAAGCGCCACACGGAACGCAGGATCGGACAAAGCGGGACAGCCGGGCCGAAAGCGGGACAGCTCCGGGTGGCGCGGGGAACCGCCGCACCGCCCAACCGGGGAAAAGGGTTGCGGCAAAGCGGGACAAGCGGGACAAAACCATGCGAGGCCGATCACCGGAAGGTAACAACCTGGGCGCGGCGGAGCTCGCCCGGTTCGGCGAGTATCTGCGGCTGTGCGGCTGCTCGGAGCGCACGCTGGAGGGCTACGCCGAGATGCTGCGCCCGTTCTTCCGCTACGCGGCGGAGCGCGGCGCCCGTTCGCTCGGCGAAGTGACGCGCGACGACGTGGTGGCCTATCCGACGGCGCTCTTCTACGCGGTCGGCGGTCGGGGGAAGCCGCTGGCGCCGGCGACCCAGTCGAAGCGGCTCACCGCCCTGAAGAGCTTCTACCGCTTCCTGGCGAAGTACCAGTTGGTGCTGGTCGACCCGACGGCGGACCTCGAACTGCCCAAGGACGTGCGAGCGCTGCCGCGCGTGCTCTCGCGCCGGGAGCGCGACCAGCTCTTCGCCCTCTGCGATCGCGCGACCGTCCTGGGGTACCGCGATCGCACGATCCTCGAGGTGCTCTACGCCACCGGCTTGCGCTCTTCCGAACTGGTGGAGCTCGCAATCCCGGACGTGCGACTCGACGAGGGCCTCGTCACGGTGCGCCAGGGCAAGGGGAAGAAGGACCGCACGGTGCCGCTGGGGAAGGTGGCGGCGGCCTACCTGCGCGAGTACCTGGCGCACATTCGGCCGCGCCTGGTGGTCGGCTGGAACGGCGGCGCGCACCGGCGCCAGAGCGCCCAGTTCCGCCCGCGCGACCAGGCGGGGCACGTGTTCCTGACCAAGAGCGGCCGACCCTTCTGCCGCGAGGTCCTGGAGGGGCAGTTCCAGTTCTGGGTGGAGCGCGCGGGCCTGGCCGGGCACGTCGTGCCGCACTCGCTGCGCCACACCTGTGCCACCGACATGCTGCGCGGCGGCGCCGACATGCGCCACCTCGCGGAGCTGCTCGGCCACGCGCGCATGCGCACGACCCAGCGCTACACGCACGTGGTGAAGAAGGACCTCAAGCGCGTGCACGGCAAGTGCCACCCGCGCGAGCGGCTGCCACTCGACGACGTACGCTTCCGGCCGCGGGCCGGCGAGGCGCCGGATGCCGAGGGCGAGGCGCAGCCATGAAGAAGAGCGTCGCCTTCGCCGCCGTGGTCGCCGACTACGTCCAGCACCTGCGCGAGCGCAACCTCGCCCCGACCACGCTCGACGGCCAGGAGTACTTGGCGCATCGCTTCCTCGGGTACCTCGAGGAACGGGGGATCGCGGACATCCGCGCCGTGACGCGGGAGACGCTTTGGGAGTATGCCACGGCGCTGATCGAGCGGCCGGGCTCTCCGCGCACCAAGCTCCAGAAGCTGCTCCTGGTGCGGCATCTCTTCCGCTTCCTCCACCGCCACGGGCGGATCCTGACCGATCCCGCCGCGATCCTGCCGGCGCTCAAGGTGCCGGTCGGCCTGCCCCGGGCCGTGATGACGCGCGAGGAGGCGGAACTGCTCCTGGCGCAGCCCGACCTCCGCTCGCCCCTGGGCTTCCGCGATCGGACGATGCTGGAGACGTTCTACTCGACGGGGATCCGCTCGGCGGAGCTGCGCGCGCTCACGATCTACGACCTCGACCTGGGCGAGGGGGTGCTGCGGATCAACCGGGGCAAGGGCCGGAAGGACCGCATCGTTCCGCTGGGGAAGGTGGCGGGGAAGTTCCTGGCGGAGTACGTGCGGCGCGTGCGCCGGTGGCTGGCCCGGCCCAACGGGGAAACCGCGCTCTTCCTGACCTACGGCGGCACGCCCGTCACCGCGAAGCTGGTCAACCAGGCGATCGGCCGCTACGTGAAGCAGTCGCGGATCGCCACGCGCGCGACCACGCACACGTTCCGCCACACCTGCGCGACGGAGATGCTGCGCGGCGGGAGCTCGATCCGGTACGTGCAGGAACTGCTCGGGCATGCGGACATCTCCACGACGCAGGTCTACACGCGGCTCCTGCCGCTGGACCTGGTCCAGGCGCACAAGAAGGCGCACCCGCGGGAACGGCAGCGCAAGACCGACGTGCCGGCGCCGCCTGCGGAGGAGGGGACGAGCTTCTTTCACCAGACGGCCAAGCGGTCGCGGAAGAAGCGGCGGCAGCGGAGGCAGCGAGAAGAGCCTGCGGGCGGCACGGCGGCGGAGGTATAATCGGGCCCGGTCAAGCGGATCGCCCCTTTCCAGGCCGAGACCCTCATGCTGCCGCTGGTCGAGACCGCCGCCCGGGCCCAGCGCCCCTTCGCAGCGGGCGCCGACGCCAGCCGGCCGAACACCCCGCGTTGCGGGCGTGGGGAAACCCCACCCAGGGCGCGCCGGTGCGCCTCGCGCGGGGCGAGGGCGTACATCGCCCCGGAGGTGAGGCTTGTTCGCAATGACGGACTTGGTGGTCTGGTGGAGTTGGGAGGGGTTGATCCGGCGGAGCCGGACTTCGCCGATGTCGATCATCACATGTTCCTGGAGGTGCGGCGTCCGTTGGACGAGGGTGCGGAGTTCGTCGCGAAAGTACAGAGTCGAGATGCCTGCCGAGAACTTCTCGGCGCGATGAACGGGGTGGCGCCGACTTCGTTTGACGTCTCGACGGCGCGGGTGAGCGAGAACGGCCGCTTTGCGTTGTACCGATCGGATGCCAGTCGGCCGATCGTCGCGTTCTCGCGGCGCCTGGGGTTGGGGGAGTCTCCACCGTCCCTCCCCGGGGACGTCCAACGTCTCCAGGTCGTAGATCGCGGGTTCGTGCAGAGCGTGGACGAGGAAGGGACGAACATTCCGGTCTTGATGATCGAGAAAGACACGAACATCCCGATTTGGTCAAAGGGCGAGGTCCAGGAGCTTCGAGTGCCCGAAGTAGCGGGTGCAACCCGGTACACGTGGACGCTGATTCGAGGGGGGCAGCTCGTCGGAAAGGCCGTGGAAGGCCAGCGGAATTCGTCACTCTTCCTGACCTTCGCGGACGAAACAAACACCACGCCGACGGGCGTTGATTCGACGAATTCCATCGACGTAGGCCTTTCGGAGACAGAGGCGAATCGCCGGGCGGAGTATCGGGGCAGGGTCACTGTCTTCAACGCATCGAATCAGGTCGTCGCCACCGCCAGACGATCCCCCCACTTGCGTGTGGCGCTACGGACGCGCAAGCCGATCGGTGACCTCCCGGCCGACGGGCTCAATCAGGCGCTACTGAATCGCGAGTACCCTGACTACGCGTCAACCACCTCGGATTGGTCCCCACGCGGAACTCCCCTTGGGGGAGTGTCCCCTGAGCTCGTCAACGCGATTGATGTCTCCGTGCTGGAAGATCGAAGACTGGTGTTTTCGACGGGGGACGACGCCCGGGAACTCGAGCAGTTCGGTGCCTTGACCGTTCGGTTCTTGCGATTCAACGACTCTGGCACAGCCTTCGATCGCATTGATCTCTTCGGCTCCGTCGTCCTGCCGGCATCGGGTGCGTGGGACATGCCCGAGCTTCGGGCACACGTGGCGCACGAACGCCAACAGGTGATGAATACTGCAGCCCTGCCCACCTCCAGGCTCGGTCGCATCCTACTCAGCATTCAACGGAACCCACGAGTCGCAGAGTTCGCCGGGAACGAGCTGCGTCGATGGTTCAATCAGGCGTTGACATACTCGATCGACCTCGCAAACGAGTCCTCTACGCTGCCTTCGTATAACTGGCTGGGCGTAGACCTCCAGTACGACTACCCAAACGGTCGGCATCTCGCGCTTTCCGGTTCCCTGAACGCCCTCAGCATTGCGTATCATAGTGCGCTCCTCGGAATCGGCCAGGGATCGGTGGGTGATGCCGCGGAGGAGGCAAGACTCTTCCTCGCCGAAATCCGCAACAGCATACCCCCGGATTGGGACGATGTCAGAGACTCGCTGGCAGATCCGATGGTGAGGTAGAAATGGGCCGTCCGTCTAGCTGTGTCGCCATCTCACTCGCCTGCTTGATTGGCGTGGCAGCGTTCTTGAGCGCCTGGAGGCGTTGCCCGAAGGCAAGCGCCGACAAGGAACTGGCATCGGCTCCGGAGCCCAGGAAAGCGTCCGCACAGACTACGGAAGATACGACCAACAGCCAGAGCCCAGATGATCTCTCCACCAAGAACCGGAATGCGGGTGCCCTGCCTCATTCCGACCATTCAAGTGTGGGCGGTGACGAGCATGCCTATCAGCATCTCGATGAGAATGTCGCCAGGGAAGTTCGAGAACTCATCCAAGGAACGAGCGAGCGACGAAACACCAAGGAAGGTTTCTCACTCACCGAGTCCCCATTCGCTGTCCGCAGGTCACTCGTCGAGCCGGTCCTCGCGCGCGGACGGACCGCGCTGCCTCTAGTCCATGCGATTCTGGAAGATCCGAAGAGCGACGCGGTAACGGTATATCACGCGACCTACATTCTCGCTCGGCTCGGGGACAAGGGGAGCGCCGAGTGCCTACGGAGTTTCCTGGAACGCGAGTGCGAGGCAGCCCTGGCCGGAAAGTACTCTCTCGCCGCGGAGCCAATTATGGGGGCGATCCGGGCCCTCTCGGAGATCGGTCACGATCCCCATGATCTCGGGGTCGTTCGCAGGCACCTAGAGTGCAACAATCCCGCCATCATTCTGGAGGCCGGCGAAGCGCTCCTAGCTTGGGGCGACGATTCCCCAGACGTACTCGAAGCACTCGCTAACGCTGAGGAGTTGCGTACGTGGGGGGCGTGGGATGGCAGTACCCGAGTTCGGACTCTGTGTGAATACTTCCTGTCCGAGCGGTATCCGACCACTCCACGGTCCTGGCAAACCTGGAAGCGACGGCACATGAAGGACTACAAGAGCGGCTCGTTCAGGTTGACGAAACGCACGTATCACTGGTGATCGTGAGCCGAGGCGCCCCTGCACCGTCCCGCGAAGCGCAAGGTGCCGCCTCCCGGGGCGGCCAAAGTAGCGCCCCGCCCGCGG
>JACPRC010000010.1 GCA_016190175.1 Planctomycetota bacterium | reverse complement strand
GCGCCGCGGGTGACCTATTCACGATTTCGGCCCTCCGGGCCGAAACCTCGTGAATAGGTCAGGCTAGAGCCACGGAGCCGCAGAGACACCGAGCGGCGCCGCGCCGGTCAACCGGCGGATACGCCCGCCAGCCGCTCGGCCTCCCGCACGCCGGAGAGATAGGCGCCGTGCACCGTCGCCGACTCTTCCGCGTGCGTCGCCTCGCCCGCGAAGAAGAGGCGATCCCCCACGGGCTCGGCGAGGGCGTCGAAGTCGTCCGCCGTGCCGCCGATCGGGACGTAGGAGTACGAGCCGCGCGCGTACGGATCGTCCTGCCATCGGACGATCTCGACTTCCTCCGGTTCGGGGACGCCGGGACCGAACCCCTTCTCGAGGATCTCCTTCACCGGACCCGGATCGGTCCCCAGCTCCTCCGCGAACTTGCCTCCCACGAAGGCGACGAGAACGGGGATGGCCGCCCCGGAAGAGTGGAAATTCAGATTGAGGAAGTCGGGGTATTCTCCGGTCGTTTGCGATACGTAGCCGAATGTCTCGAAGTCGTTCGACCAGAAGGGAGCCGGGTATCGGAGGACCACCTTGTTGAGGATTCCCATCTTGAGCCCCTGGATCGCGCTCTGTTTCCACGAGGGGAGGGCCGGGGTGAAGATCACGCCGCCGGCCTTGAGCACGCCGAGAGGCAGCGTGACGATGACCCGGTCGCACGCAAAGGCCTCGGTCGGCGTCTGCGCCGTGACGCCGCCGGGACCGTGCGCGATCGACTGAACGGGCCGCTGGAGCCGGATGTCCAGTCCCTGCGCCAGCTTCTCGGCGATCTGCGCGTATCCGCCCGGGAAGACGACGTCCGCTTCGTCGGCTCCGTCTGTCGAAGCGAATTCCTCGGGGTCGTAGTTCTCCAGGAACGACATCGACGCCGGTTCCGCGCCGGCCTCCACCACGAACGCGGAGTTCACGGCCCATCGGAGCCGGGGCGGGAGGGACACGTACGAATCCCCCGGAGGGGACAACCCGAGCGCCTTCGCGACGGCCGCGTCCAGATTCTTGTCGGGCCCGCCTGCGGCCGCAAGGGCGTTCCAGTCGTTCGAGAGTTGTCCGGTCAGGGCCGCGAAGTCGTTCTCGACGGCCTGAATCTCGTTCGAGTCGAGCCACGAACCGGTGTATTCGAGCACGCGGGTCGCTTCGTCGTTCGACGGACTGGTCGGGATGCCGAACTCCTGCGCCAGGGCGGCGATCGGGTTTCCCTCCGCGCCCTCGATCCAGTTGGCGCCCATGTCGACGGGAACGCCGTCGTGCGCGTGGGTCCAGACGCGACCGCCGACGCGGTCGCGGGCCTCGAGGATCACGACGTTCTGATACCCGAGCTCCTTGAGCCGGCGCGCGGCCCCGAGCCCCGCCATGCCCGCACCGACGACGAGGATGCGGTCGCTTCGCGGGATCCCTCCGCCGCCGTCGCCGTGGCCGCCGCCCCCGCATCCCGGGAGCGCGGCGGCAGCGGAGAGGGCCAGCGCCCCCTTCAGGAAGTCGCGGCGCGAGAAGCCCGGGGGCGCGCGGCGCCGGAAGCGGCCTCGACGCCACGATGCGGAATGGGACGCGCGCGCACGGTTCGGTGTCATACCCTCATGTGGTCCGTCCCGGGCCGTCTTCCGTCGGGACATGGAACAAGATCCCGCCGATTGCAGGCACCCCACCTTGACCCCGGTTCGGCCCCCGCGTACGATGCGTGCGAGTGAACCTGACGCCGCTGTTCACGGCGATCGATCAGAAGCCGTTCCGGCCGTTCGAAATCGGGCTGACGAGCGGGGAGCGGATTCCGGTCACTCATCTGGAGAATCTCTTCCTCATTCCGAACCGGCAGGCCGTGGGTTGTGTCATCGTCTGCCAGTCGGAAGCACATCCGGTCCTCATCTGGCCGGAGGCCCTGGCGACGGTGCGCTTCAACGGCGACACGGAGCGGCTGGACGGGCCGGGGCCGTGACGGCGAGGTCGCCGGATCGCCTCTGCGCCGTGGTAGAATAGGAACGGCTCTTTGACGTGCACGCGCAGGGGCGGCCGCGCGCGCCGCGGACGACGGGACTTCCAGGTCGCAGCAAACGTCATCATATCTCCATACCGTTCGAGGCCGGTTCCGGCCGGACGCCGATAGCGCACGCCTTCCCGCTCCGGGGATGAAGACCTCTTGGAGTCTGTCCACGGGAGGCGGCTATGCGGAGATCCTGCGGGCTCGATTTGCTGTTCTTGTTCATCGGCGTCCCGATCCTCGCGGCGCTGGTGATCCCCGCGACGTCGAGGTCGATCCGGAACTCCAAGCAAACGGGGTGTTCCAATTGCATGGCGCAGATGTGGAGGATGATGGGGAACTATCAGGTCCAGTTCGGCGGGCCCCAGAAGCGGATGCCGCACGAGACGGGCGATGCCTTCTGGCTCAAGCTCTCAGGGCCGAACGTGCGGTTGATCGACGCGTCGCTGTCTGACATCTACCAGTGCCCGGTCGAAGGCGTGGATGATCCGGGCTGCGACTTCCGCGGTCCCGCGGCAGACGTCAATTCGGCCGCGCCGGCCGACGGCGACCCGGTCGGCGCCGACGTGGACGGCAACCACGGCGTCGGCGAGGGCGGGAACGTCATCCGCAAGTCGGGCGACGTGCAGACGTGCGCGGCGGGCGACCCGCTCTGGGCGCGCGCGGCGGTGACGACCACCGGTGGGAATCCCGCAGTGCCTCCGGAAGTGTCATGGAAATGGCCGCGATGGAGGTGGCTCTCGTGGCTGGCGGGGGGGATGCTGGGGCTCATGCTGCTGACGGCGCTCGTGAGGGCATTGGTGCGCGCGGGAGGCGGGGAAGGGCGCATCACCTTCTGGATTGCATTCGTCGGGCTCGCGATAGCGACGCTCGCCGGGTTCGTGGACTGCGACCGGGCGATCCGCTAGCCCGCCTTATTCGCGTCGGCTGCGCCGCCGACGCGAAACGGCGCCCCCGCCCTTGACACGCGGCCGCAGCCCTTCGGGC
>JACPRC010000131.1 GCA_016190175.1 Planctomycetota bacterium | reverse complement strand
TCCGAAGCTCCCCCGGAAGGAGCGGAGGAGGGCGGAGGGTCCGGCGAGCTTCGGAGGACGAGTCGGAGGGTTTCGGCGCTATTCAAGAGAAGCCCCGCCCCTTGGGGCGGGGAGCCTCAATCCCCCTCGATCCAACCGAAGCCGCGGCACGACTCGCAGCCGCCCTTGCCCTTGCAGCCGGTGCAGACGCCCGTGGCGGTGCACATGATGCAGTCGTAGTCCCCGCTCTTGCCCGTCCCCTTGCAGATCGCGCACTTCCCGGTGAAATGGCACTGCTCGCAGCCGCCCTTCCCCGCGCACATCACGCACATCTGCGAGAGATGCGCCGCGACCGACCACGCGCCCTCCGCGGATTCCAGGAGCAGCCCGCACTTGCGCTCCACGCCGTCGACGGTCGTTGCCGTCATCGCGAAGGCGCAGTCGCCGCGCTCCTTGAGGTCGCGGATTTCGTGCTTGATTCCCTTGTAGCGTTTCTTCCCCAGATCGACATCCATCTGCAGGACCTTGCGGGCGACCTCGGCGTTCGTGGGCGTGAGAAATGCGCAGAAGGCCGCCAGCTTCCGGTCGAGCCATTCGAGGGTCCGCTTCGTCGTGACCAGGTCGCACCGGAGCCACGAGTCCATGTACGCCTTCACCGCCCCCTTTGCGCCGGAACGGTCGGAGGAGGGTTCGAACTCGCCTTCGGCGACGAAGAGGGAGAGGGTCAGCGGGAAGCCGCAGAGCATCTGGGCCGTAAGCGACGCGTCCACCATCGCCTTGCCCGCGCAGCGCGGACAGGTCTTCTTCCCGTTGCAGGCGGAGCACGTGCTCCGGTTGTAGAGGCCCGTGCCGCCGCACCGCGCGCACGCCCTCGTGCCGGAACAGCTCGGGCAGACCACCTTCATCTGCTTGAGGAGCCACTCGTCGCCCTGCTTCTGGAACGTGAAGGCGTACGGCTCCTGCGTGTCCCTTTCCTCGACCTCGCCGGTCGTGAAATTGCGCGACCGGAGCTTCATGTCGCGCCAACAGGTGAAGAGGCACTCGTCGCGGTTCGGCACGCGTTCCTTGACGTGGAGCTTTCCCGGAACGGTCCGGTAGTCGTCCGCGAGCTTCCCTGACTCCTCGCGTTTCTTCGCCAGCTTCTCCCGCAACGTCGCGGTACGATACGAATCGCCGATCTCGTCCGCCTCCCTCTGGACCTTGCGCCAGAACTCGACGTCCCGGGTCGCCCGGTCCCAGAAGGCCACGAAGCTCTCGAGCGCCTTGTCGGGCGTCGAGCGGTCGGGATCCTGAACGCAGCCGAGAACGGCGAATGCGAGAGTCGCGGTCAACACGAGATCACCTCCTGGTGCGGGTTTCGGCCGGCTTCGCGCGGCCGAAGGCCCGCAACCGACCGGGAGATCCGGGGACCGGGAGACGGGGAGAACCCGCCGCGTCTCCCTGTCCCTTTCGGGGAACACACCGCGGGTCCGCCAAGACCCGCGCGTCGCGCGCGGATGTTGCGGAAGGGGCCTCCGGCTACCGGTCCGCCCAGCCTTCCCCCTTGCATTGGGAGCACTTCTTCGTCCCCTTGCAGCCCCAGCATTCGCGGTCGGACGTCTTGCCGCTCCCGCCGCATGCGGAGCAATCTCCCTTGCCCTTGCAGTTCCAGCACGGGTACTGCTCGGCGTCCGCGAGCCACCGGTCGCCGACCTTGCGCAGGACGTGGCGCGCGCGGTGCTCCTGCCGGTCGTTCTCCCCTTCCTTGCTCCGGATCAGCCGGCCCCAGTTCCCGATCGTGACGATCACCACGAGCGCCCGGTCCCCCTTCTCCTCGACGGAGTCGATCCGGGGACGGTCCTCCCGGAACCGTTTCTTCCCCGCCTCGGTCTCCCGCGCAAGTTCGTCCTCGATCTTCTTCACGAGTTCGGGGACGACGAAGAGGCGGAAGCGCTTCAGGATGCGCTCGATGAACCCGCGGATCCGGACGCTGTACTCGACGGCCGTGCGAAGGGAGAGATCGAGGAGGGTCTGGGCGGCGGCCTTCGGCGACGAGAGATCCGTGGAGTACTTCGTCTCCGTGTCTGGAACGACGAGTTCCAGCCCGCCCTTGGCGAGTTCCTCCTTCTTCAGTTTCTCCCCGCCGCAGTATTTGCAGCTCTTCTTCCCCTCGCAGGCGAAGCACGCGCGATCGTGCGCCGTCCCCGTGCCCTTGCAGGTGCCGCACGCGCCCCTGCCGTCGCAGGCGGAGCAGGGTTTGTAGACCTCCTCGACGAGCCAGGTCTCTCCGACCCTCCGGAAGACGTGGCGGTGCGGGAGTTCCTGGTCCACCTCCTCGATCTTGTTCTTCTCGAAATCCCGCTTCTTCCGCCGCACCTTCTGGACGGAGTCGAGGACGATCCGGCCCTCCTTCCCTTCGGATCTCTTCGCGATCTCGTACCGCGAGGAGAGCATCTTCGAGTCCTCCATCCACTTCAGGAATTCCCCGCGGTCCTTGTCCCGCCGGGCGCTGAATTCGTCCGTGCGGGAGAACTTGCCGAGGTCGTCGAGGGTTCCGAGCAGGTCGAAGAACCACTTCTCGGGCGACAGTTCCTCCCAGAAGGCCGTGAAGCCCTCGAAGGTCTTCTCGGGCGCGGACCGGTCCGGGTCCTGCGGACAGACCAGGGCGGCCCAGGCGAGGGCGAGACGAATCATGGATCCTCCCGTGCAGAGCCCGGGATTATACGAGAGGACGCCGGGAGCGGACATGGAATTCCGCGGCGCGGTGGCGATGCCCCGGGAGTTCTGCGCCGACGCGGCGCAATGGGACGTGGGCGCCGCCGCCAAGTCGATCCGCGCGCCGATCGAGACGGTCCACGGCGACGCGGACCGCACGGTCCCGCTCGACCACGCACGCGCGTTCCCCGGAACGCTCCACGTCCTCCCGGGAGTGGGCCACCGGTTCCTCGAACCGGGCGCGATGGAGCGCGTCGCGGCCCTTGCCGCCGATTTTTTCCGGCGGAACCTCCCATAGTGTAGGTAACCGTTCAGCCATCAGCCCTCAGCGGCCGGCTTTCAGCCGGGCGGGCGCGACTCCCATCTTGCTGACGGCCGAACGCTTACTCGTGTAGAATCCCCGCATGCCGCGCCGCGGAAAGAGGGAACCGCGCGAGGACTTCACCGCCGTCCTCGTCGAGCTCCACCAGAAGTGGCTCTCGTCGCTCGACCTCGAGAGGGTCCTGCCCGAGATCGCCGCCGTGACCCAGCGCCTCCTCTGCGCCGACGAAGTGTCGCTCCTGCTCGTCGACCCGAACGGGAAGGAGCTGGTGGAGCACGTGATCCTCAGCCACACGCGCTCGGCCGACGAGCGGTACCGGATCCGCATCCGGGCCGAGGGGGTCACGGGGTGGGTCGCCATGCGCCGGACGCCGCTCTCGATCCCCGACGTCCGGAAGGACAGCCGGTACGTCCACACCTCGGACCGGATCCGATCCGAGGCGGCGGTGCCTGTGCTCGCGGGGGACCGGCTCCTCGGCGTGCTGAACGCGGAGTCGGCGCGGGTCCGGTGGTTCACGCCGGCGAAGATGCGGCTCATGGAGCTCCTGGCGACGCAGATCGCGATCGCGCTGGTCAACGCGGAGAGCTACGACCGGGAGCGGCGGCGGGGACGGCAGCTCCTGATCCTGCACCATCTCTCGCGCATTTCGTACGGCGCGATCCCGCCCGTGGCGTTCCTCCGGCGCGCGGCCGACGCGGTCCGGCGCGAGTTCGGATGCCATTACGCGGCCGTCTTCGGCGCGGACCACGAGAGGGGCGCGCTGGCCCTGCTGGCCCAGTCCTCCGACCGGGACCTCGACCTCCGCCTGGGCGACGAGATCCCCTTCGAGAAGGGCCTCGTCGGGACCGCGTTCCGCCTGGGCGAGACCGTGAGCGTCCGGGACGTCTCTCGCGAGCTCCTGTACCTGGCGAAGGTCCCCGACATCCGCTCCGAGGCGTGCGTCCCGATCCGCGTGGGGGAGCGGTGCCTTGGGGTTCTGGACGCGCAGAGCCGGGAGGGGGAGGCGTTCACGCCGGACGACGTCATCTTCCTCGAGACGATGGCGCGTTTCGTTGCGCCGACGTTGGAGTCGTTCCTCGCGTCCCGCCGGCGGGAGTGACGGCACACCAAAAGTTGACAGGCAGCTTTTGGTGTGCCCTTGCCCCGGAGGCCGGCGGGGTCTACCCGAAGATGACGGGACGGGAGTTCGGGAAGGAGTTGGGATCGGCGTCCGCGGCCTGGCCCGACGGGATGCCCGACTGCGACGCGAGGTGGTCGCGGACCTCCTCCATCACCTTGCTCTTGTACTTCTCGACGAGCTTCTCCAGGGCGAAGAGGGTGCCGCTGATGGCGCGGCGATAGCGCATCGCCTGCTCGCCCATCTCCCCCGTCTCGCGCGCATGGCGCTGGGACGTCTCGATGACGCGCTGGCAGAGCTGCTCGATGAGCTTGCGCGTGATCTTCGGGTCCTTCGCGACCGCCTCGTAGAGGCTGCCGTCCTCGATGCCCTTGAAGACGAGGACCTCGCACGGGGTCACGGCGCGGACCGTCGCGGTGCGGGGCCCGCCCAGGATGGCCGCCAGTTCCCCGAACCACTCGCCCGCCTTGATCGTGCCGACGACGTTGCCGCGCACCTCGACGACGGCCTGCCCCTTCGAAAGATAGAAGATCTCC
This sequence comes from Planctomycetota bacterium, assembly GCA_016190175.1. Taxonomy (GTDB): domain Bacteria; phylum Planctomycetota; class MHYJ01; order MHYJ01; family JACPRB01; genus JACPRC01. Next base: position 23,142 of record JACPRC010000131.1, on the reverse strand, counting down.
TGATTCGCGGGCTGTCCCTCGGTGATGAGGAGGGCGTCGGGCGCGAAGGTCCGGGTGCCGCGCTGGAGGGCCATGGGCCCGGATTATCCCCGGCCGGGGGAGGGAAGTCCAACGGCACGTGCGGTCGCACGCGGCCGGCCGCCCGTCCGGGCGGCGGGGAGGCCGGCGCGGAAGGCCCCGGTGCGTCGTTTGCTTGTAATTTATGATTCATAAGTTACACTTGACCCCGTGAACTACGGAGGGGGGAAGGACATGACGACGCTCCTGGGGGCGCCCGCCCTTGACGCAGCGCCGCATCGCGGCGCCGCGCCGTGTCAAGGGCCCGCGCTGCGGATCGCCGCGGGCGGACGCACGGGCCGGGTGTACGAGATCGGCGAGGCGCTCCGCATCGGCCGCCACCCGTACAACGAGGTCTCCGTCCCGGACCGGGCCGTCTCGCGCTACCACTGCTGGATCACGTTCTGCGAGGCGGGCTTCTTCGTCGAGGACCTGGGCAGCACGAACGGCACGTTCGTCAACGGCGAGCGCGTCCTCGAGCGCCGCAGGATCCGCGCGGGCGACCGCCTTCGCGCCGGGGAGACGGAGTTCGTGTTCGGCGGCGAGTAGTCGCGCCGCGTCCGCGGAAGTTCCGAATTCCGCTATCAATCGGCCGCTCTCCGCCTACAATCTACCGAGACCTCTCATGGCCCCCACCGACGGTGAACTCGTCGAGGCCGTCCGCCGGGGACGGCGCGAAGCGTACGACGAGCTGGTGCGCCGCCACGCGGCGCGGATCGGCGCGGCGTGCTGGTCCCGCCTCGGGCGTCGCGGACCCGTCGAAGACATGGTGCAGGAGACGTTCCTGCGCGGCTACCGCGCGATCGGGACGCTCGCGGAACCGGAGAAGATCGGGAGCTGGCTGTACGGGATCGCCGTAAGGACGTGCCTGGACTGGCTGAAGGCCAAAGAGAGGTCTCAAGTCTCGCTGGACTCGCCGGGGCCGGGCGGCGCCGCGGCCGATCCGTCGGACGGCCGGCTCCCCTCCCCCGCCGAGGACCGCGAGGGGAACGCGAAGCTCCTTTCGGAGGTCGAGGCCCTGCCCGAGATCTACCGGGAGACGCTCGTGATGTTCTATTTCCGGAAGCAGACCTATCGGGAGATGAGCGCCGTGCTGGGGATCACGCCCGCGGCGATCAACGCGCGCCTGGCGAAGGCGCGCGCGATCCTCCGCGAGCGCCTCGGCGGCGCGGCGACGCCATGAACTGCGCCGATCTCGAAGAGAAGCTCAACGCGCTCCACGACGGGGAACTCGCCGGCGAGGAGCGGGCGGCCGTCGAGACGCACCTCGCGTCGTGCGAGGGGTGCCGGCGGACGCTGGAGGCGCTCCGCGCGCAGGACCGCGACCTTGCGGGCGCGTTCGGGCCCGAGCGTGAACGCGTGGAGCGCGCCGCCTTCCGCGCCGCCGCCCCGCCGGTCCCGGTCGCGCGGTTCGCGGTCCCGCTCGCCGCCGCCGCGGGGTTCCTCCTCGCCATGCTCCTCTTCCGGCGCGGTCCGGACCCCCGCATCGAACGGCTCGAACGCCGCGTGGCCGAGATCCAGCGGCGCCACGAGCGCGAGCTGGCGCGCGCGCGGGAGCGCGGCCTCGCGCACCTGGACGTCTCCACGGGCGCCGTCGAGGTCCGCGAGGAGGGCGGCGACTGGTCCCCCCTCGCCACGGGCGGCGCCATCCGCGCGGGCGCGCAGGTCCGCACCGTCGGGAAAGCGAAGGGCTCCTTCCTTTGCGACGACGGGAGCGAGGTCCGGCTCAACGCGGGGACGGAGGTCCGCTTCGCCGCGGCGCGCCGGTTCGAGCTCGCGCGCGGCCAGATCTACACGCGCGTCGCACCCGGGCGGGAGGCGTTCGAGGTCCGCACGGACCAGACTTCCATCGAGGCGCTGGGGACGACCCTCGACATCTCCCACGCCGCGGCGGTCACGACGCTGCGGGTCCTGGACGGCGCGGCGCGCATGGGGTCCCGGACGGTGAAGTCCGGCTTCGAGTGCCGGTGGGTGGAGGGGAAGAGCGAGGAGCCGCGGCCCGCGCGGGACCTCGCCATGCTGACGCGCTGGGTGCACGAGATCCTCGTCCTCAAGGGGCGCGACAGCGCCGAGCTGGAAAAGCGGGTCAACGACATGCTCGCGACGCTCGGGCGCACGAAGATGGAGGAACTCTACGAGTACGAGATCCGCGCGATGGGGGACCACTGCGCGCTCCCGCTCACGCGGTACATCCAGTCCGCGCCGTCGCGCGCGGACCCGGAGCGCCGGCGCAAGGCGGCGCGGATCCTCGCCGACATCGCGGGGGCGGCGTCGGTGCCCGACTTCGTCGACCTCCTCGGCGACGGCGACGCGGAGGTGCGCGCGTGCGCGGCCCGGGGGCTCCGGCGGATCACCGGGGAGACGCTGGGGTTCGACGAGGCCTACTGGCGGAAGGACTCGTGCGAGGAGGGCCGGAAGCGTTGGGAAGAGTGGCTGAAACAGCATCCCGAACCGTGGGGGGCGGGGAGGAAATAGCCTTGAGGAGCGCCCGCACCCCGCGCAACAGCGTCGCGCCCTTCATCCTCCTCCGCGGCGGCACGTGCACGAATCCCGCCCGGGCGCGGGTGGCGCCGAGGAGCACGTAGAACACGTGGTTGCACAGGTAGGTGCCCGCGTGATGGGAGATGACGCCCGGGACGCGCGCCCGCTTCCACGCCGCCAGGATCGCGTCGACGGGGAGCCGCGTCTCGCGCACCCAAGGGCCGCGCGGGTCGATCTTCCGCCGCTCGCGCTTCTCCCGCGCGCCGTCCGGCGACGGGCAGTGATCGACGTTGAGCGCCACGATTTCGAGGCGCAGCCGCGCGCTCGCGGGCGCGAGCCCCAGGCAGACGACCGCATCGGGACGATGGCGGCGGACGAGTCCCAGCAACACCTGCTCCGATCCGCGCCAGGTGGCCGGGAGGACGGCGCGCACGATCTCGGCGCCGGGGATCTCGCCGCGGCGCATCCGCCGCACGACCCACTCGGCGGGGTTCGTGCGCCGCCCGCCGAAGGGGCGGAAGCCGGCGACGAGGAGTTTCACTCCGACCCCAGCGTCGCCTCCCCCTGCAGGAACTCCTTCTCGCGTACGAGGACGACCTTGATCTTGGTGCCCGGGCTGCGTTTCTTGATCCACTCCTTCGCCTTGCGCGCGCTCCCCATCACGTCGTCGTCCAGCTTCACGAGGATGTCGCCGGCCTGGACGCCCAGCTTCTCGGCCGGACCTCCCTTGACCACATCGACGATCATCACGCCCACGCCCGCCTTGAGCCCCGCGTCCTGCCGATCCTCGTCGCTCAGGTCCTCGAGATCGACGCCCAGGGAGCCGCCGTTGTTCGTCTGCGATTCGTCCGGTCCCTTCTTCTTGATCTTCTTCGCCGCCTCCATGACCTTCGCGAAGCGCTCTTCGCCGCGGATGTTGTCGAGGTCGGTGTCCTTCGTGCAGTGGGCGACCATGTCGCGCTGGTCCTCGAAGAAGCCCCAGTAGAAGCAGAGCTCGAACCAGTCGAGCGCCTCGTCGGTCTGGCCGAGGAGGGAGTAGCCGCAGCAGACGTTGTAGGCGGCCGTCGCCGCGAGCGGCCGGTCCTTCTGCGTGCAGAGGTAGAAGATCTTCTTGAAGCCCGGGATCGAGGTCTTGTAGTCCTTCTTGTCGTGCGCCTTGAAGTACTTCTCGAACTCGGCGTTGCGCTTGTCCCACGCGATCTTCTTCGCTTCCTGGACGATCCGGGCGTCCTTCTCCGCCCACTCCTCGTAGATCTCCTTCTGGCCGCGGACGGTGGTGGTCTGCTTCTGCCCGCCCTTCAGCATCGCCTGGAGGACGACCTCGGGCCAGCCGCGGTTCAGGAGCACCTGGGCGTCCTGGCCGGAGAGCTGGAACGCCAGGGGCGACGCCGAGACGATGTCCGCGACGGCGTAGTGGGAGAGGTTCGTCTTCGTCAGGACCATCTCGATGTCCGCCAGCTTGAGGGGGACGCGATTCCCCTTGAGGAGCTGCCTCGCCTGCTTCCCCGCGGGCGTCCGCGCCCCGAGGTTGAGCGTCGCCTGGAAGAAGCCCCCGGCGTGGGCCTCGCGGTTGAAGCCTCGGAAGATGTGCCCCAGGTTGACGTAGACCGTCTCGAGGTCCGGGTCGTTCGCGCGCTTGCCCTTCTCGACGGCGATGAGCGTGCGCGTGAGCGCGACGAACCACTTGAGGGCGGTGTTGACGTCCTTCTTGACCTCGCGGGCGTACCCGGCGTATCGGAGAAGGGTGTTCTTGTCCGGCGTCCGGTTCCACTCCTCGTACAGGTTCACCGTCTTGTCGTAGTAGCCGTAGGCCGACTCGCGGCAGGCGCCCGCCTTCTCCTCGTCGCCCGCCTCCCGGTGGCGCTCCGCGATGTTCCAGCAGACGTCGCCCGAGCGCCTCATCCACTCGATGTCGCGCGCGCCGTCCGCGGCCATCTGGTTGACCGCCTGGACCGCCTCGTCGTGCCGGCCCTGGAGGACGAAGAAGTCCACGAGGCCGAACCGCGCGGAGACGTTGCGCGGGTCGATCTGCACCGCCTTCTCGTACTTCGTGGCGCCTTCGTCGTACCGCTTGCGGGTGTAGAGGATCTCGCCGTAGAGGCAGTAGGGTTCGACGTACAGGTCGCCGCAGCACTCGCAGGCGCGCTTCGCGTCCGCCTCGGCCTCGTCGAGCTTGTTCGCCTTCAAATGCGCCCGGGCGCGGCAGAGATAGGCCCGGTGGTCCTTGGGCCGGATCGCGATCACCCGCGTGAAGCACTCGACCGCCTGCTCGCGGTCGACGCCGGCGAGCCCCATGAGGGCGCGGACGTTCTTCCCGTCCTGCTCGATGGCGATCTCGTAGCAGGTCTTCGCCAGCTCCTCCAGGCCGAAGACGGCGAGGAGGTCGCCGGTCAGGGCGAACCCTTCCGGGAATTCCGGTTTGCGCGCGATCGCGTCGTCGATGGTCTTGAGCGACTCGCCCCAGCTCCCCGACATCGGGACGTTCATCTTCTTCGCGAAGGCGCGGCCGATCTGGCGGAGCGCCGGCTTCGTGAGACCCTGCGCCAGGAACTGGCCGGCGAGGGCGAGGTAGTCCGCCGCGCCGAACTTCGCGTCCACGCTCTCCGGATAGCAGACGATCTCGGGGAAGAACTCGAACGCGGCGTCGACGGGGATCACGCCGCCGAACGTCTCCGTCATCTCGTTCTCGCGGCTGGGGAAGAAGGTGTTCAGGCCGATGACGGAGTGGGTCTCCATGTCGACGCAGGGACCGCCGCTGTTGCCGTGCTGGAGCACCGCGTCGATGATCACGGTCTCGACCTTGTAGTCCGGGCGGAGGTTGAACTTCGAGAGCGTGCCGCGCGTCGAGGTCAGGGTCAGCGGGACCACCTTCCCGTCCTCGACGATGCCGGGATATCCGAGCGCCAGGACCTTGTCCTGCTCCTTGACGTACTTGTTCGCCGGGTTCACGCGCGTCACCGGCATCGGGAGGAAGTTCGACCCCTTCGCCTTGAGGAGGGCGATGTCCACCTTCGGGTTGTCGAGCCGGACCGCGTCGATGAGCTTCGCCTCGACCGGCTCGCGGCGAAGGGAGGCGTCCCACTTGATGAGGAGCCGGTCGGCGAACCGGTTCAGGCGGTCGCACCAGACGACGTGGTGGTTCGTCAGGATGTAGCCGTCGCGCCGGATGAACCAGCCCGTTCCGGCGCCGCCGTCCATGACCCTCCCGTTCTCCGTGCCGAGCGCCTCGACCTGGACCACGGACTCGCGGTACCGCTCGAGCATCTGCTGCGGGTCGGCGGAGGGCTTGCGGACCTGGCGGCCGAGCTCGCCGGGCGCGGGGTTGAAGGTGAGGAGCATCTTCTCGAACGTCGGGTGCTGCGCGTCGAAGGAGGCCGTGGGCGCGTCGTAGGCGACCCAGTACTCGACGCCGTTGTAGAAGAGGAGGATGGCGTGGCGGCGGATTTTCTTCTCGCCGAGTCCGTACTGGTACTCGTTGAGGAACGCCGGGATGCCCAGCACCTTCATCGTGCGCGGCTCGGCCCCGCGCTGGAAGAAGGCGCCGCTCTCCTTCGCGTCCGCCTCGAGCATCCGCATCCGGAGCTGGTTTACCGTTTCCAGCGGCATGTACGAATGGGGCGACTTGCTCCCGCAGACGGCGATCTCGATCCGGAAGCCGACCTCGACGGCGCGGGTGGTCGTCTTGGATTGCGGCGTGAAGGCGACGATGATCTTCTCGTCCTCGTACTCCTCGAGCGGGTTCCAGCCGTCGGGGTGCTGGACGCGGAAGAAGCCGCCCGGATGCTCGTGGGTCTTGAACTCGCGGAAGGTGAAGTTGCCCATGAGGGCGTTGATGACGTCGGCCGAGAGGCGCTTCTTGTGGAGGTAGAGCTTGTCGGAGGCGTCCATTTCGAGCACGATCCCGCGCTCCGCGATCGCGCGGATGATCTCGATCTCGTCCTTGCCCGCGATCTTCATCGCGACGACGTCGTCGATGAGCTGGACGTGGCGGATGACGGCGATGACGCGGTCGGTGGCGCCCTTCTTGCGGAGCTGCTCCTCGGCGGCCTCGTCCAGGCGGAAACGGATCCGCTGCCGCCGGACCGTGTCGACGATCTCTTGTTCCGAGGTGCCGCTCTCCACGAGGAAGATGATGTCCTGGAGGTCGAGGGCCTCCTGCCCGCGCGGCGCGGCGGCGACGGAGACGAGGAAAAGGACGGCCAGGGCGATTCGGCGCATGGGCGATCCCCCTATGGAAGATGGAAGTCGGTGCTACGAGTATACTCTGCTCGCCGAAGCGGGCAAGCCGAAAGCGGACAAGTGATATGACCGGGAGACGGGGAGACCTGGAGAACCTGTTGATCTTCCTCTTCTCCCGGTCTCCCGGTCCGCTGGTCTCCCCGTCCCTACTTCTTCTTCTCCCCCGCGCCCTGGAAGTTGTTCGCGGGCCAGGCGTCGTCGGGACTCGCCACGGGCGGCTCGGTCACGGGCATGAGCTGGAGGCAGGCGATCTTCCCCTTGCCGCTGCACGTCGGGCAGGTTTCCTTGCCGTCGCCGCCGCACGTGTAGCACTTCTTCTGTCCCTTGCCGTCGCAGTCGTCGCACTCGTCTCCCTTGTATCGGCCGCTCCCGTCGCACTTCGAGCAGGTGCGCTTCCCGCTCCCGCGGCACGAGGTGCAGGTGATCTCGCCCGAGCCGTGGCACTTGAAGCACGTCACGCCGCGCGTCCCGTGGCAGGAGGGGCAGCGCCGTTCCTGGCAGAGCATCTCCGCGTGCGGGTACCAGTGGTCCTCCGGGACCTTCTTCGTCGAGCACGCGGCCGCGAGGAGCAGCAGGACGCCGAGCGCGCGCCTCACGGCCCCCTCCTCGGGAAATCGCGGAGGCACTCGCAGATCGTGACGGAAAAGGTGCGGTGCTGCGACGTCAGCGGGGAGTCCACGACGATGTTGTAGACGGGTTCGAGCCGGCGGGGGCCGCTGGCCCAGAGCATCGTCCCGTCCGCCTTGATGCAGGAGAAACTGAGCTGTCCGTCGCGGAGGATGTCCCAGCAGACGATCGCGTCGCACTTCCACTCCTGGCACAGCTCCGACGGCCTGAAGAGCGCGAGCTCCCCGGCGAGCGTGAACTTCCACTTCCGCATCGAGCGGTGGATCACCGGCAGCGGCACGGTCTCGAACCCCTTCCGCTCCAGGTACGCCATGATGACGGCGCGGAACCAGTTCGTGTACTGGAGTTCCAGGTCGGTCGTCCAGTTGTCCGGGGGCGTGACGGCCAGGACACGCACTCCCTGCCACTGGTCGGGCGGGGCGACCACGGCGGGCGGGGGCTGCCGGTGGCCTCCGACGGTGGGCGTCGTGTCGCAGGCCGCCGCAAGGAGGAGGAAGATCGCCGCTGCGCGCATGGCGCCATTGAACGCGGGCACGCGGGCTGTGTCAAGAACCTTGACTTCGATCCCACGGGCTTATAGGCTCTTTCCGTTCGGGAAGTTTGACTGCTGCCGACGCACTTCCGTCGAGTCCGCTTTCGATCCTTCCCCTGTGAGTTTTCGGTTTTCGGTTCCATTTCTAAGGGGCACCACGTGAACATCTACGTGGGCAATCTGTCGTACGAGGTGACGGACGAGGACCTCCGGACCGCTTTCGAGGAGTTCGGCGAGGTCGCATCGGCTTCGGTCATCATGGACCGCGCCACGGGACGCTCCCGCGGCTTCGGGTTCGTGGAGATGAACGAGCACGGTCAGGCACAGGCGGCGATCCAGGGCTTGAACCTGAGGGAGATCAAGGGCCGCGCGATCACGGTCAACGAGGCGCGTCCCAAGACCCAGGGCAGCGGCGGCGGCGGCGGCGGACGCGGCGGCCACGACCGCGGGCGCGGGCGCTGGTAGTCGATCACGGACGACAAAGGAGACCCCGGTCGAAAGGCCGGGGTTTTTCTTTTCAGCCATCAGCCGTCCGCTATCCGCTATCAGCCGCAGACTTCGGAGCGCTGAAAGCTGATGGCTGATGGCTGATGGCTGATGGCTCTACTGCGGCGTCTTGTACGGGTGATCCCTCTTGCGCAGGATCTCGACCTGCACGAGCGCGTCTCCTCCCCTGATCTTGTCCACGACCTCCATCCCTTTGACGACGCGGCCGAAGACCACGTGCTTGCCGTCCAGCCAGGGCGTCGGAAGATGCGTGACGAAGAACTGGCTGCCGTTCGTGTCGGGGCCCGAGTTCGCCATCGAGAGCGAACCCCGGAAATGGCGGCGGAACCGGCCCGCGGGCAGCTCGTCCTTGAACGAGTAGCCGGGGCCGCCCTGCCCGTCGTCGGAGGGATCGTCGTTGCGCGAGTTCGGGTCCCCGCCCTGCGCCATGAAGTTCGGGATCACGCGATGGAAGCGCGTCCCGTCGAAGAACTTCCTCTCCGCAAGCGCGACGAAGTTGGCGACCGCGACGGGCGCCTCGTTCTCGAAAAGCTCGATCTCGACCTCGCCCGCGGACGTGACGAGCCGCGCGCGCGGGAGATCGTCCTTCTTCGCCTCCGCGTCGCGGAGTTTCCGCTCCTCGTCCCAGTGCTTCACGCGCTCGCGCGCGAGAGCGAGGGTCGCCTCGACCTCGGACCGGAGCGAAGCCGGAAGAGCGTCCTTCGACTTCGAGGCCGCCTCCAGCCTCTCCACCGCCGCCGCGTAGTCGTCCAGCGCGAAGGCGCAGAGTCCGTCCTCCGCCTGCGCGGCGGCGTCCTTCGCGACGAACGGCGCCAGCCGCCGCCGCGCCTCCTCGTAGCGGTTCCGGCGGCGGTCCAGGTTCGCCCGGCGCACGAAGAACGCCGCGCGATCCGGTTTCGCGCGCAGGATCCGGTCCAGGTCCTCCGCCGCCCCGTCGAGGTCCCCGAGAAGCTCGCGAAGCCGGGAGCGGGAGTCCCGGACCCCGACGTCGTCCGGGTCCAGCGTCACGGCGCGGTCCATCTCGCGCTGGAGCGCGCGGACGTCCTCTCGCAGTTTCCCGCCGGCGGCATCGAGGAGCGCCGACTTCCTGCGGAACTCCTCCTCGATCGCCTTCCTGCGCTCGGCGGAAGCGGAGGCGTACTCGTCCCGGAGCGCATCGAGGGCGCGGGAAAGGGACTCCAACTCCGCAAGCCCCGCCCGCGCCCGCTCCAGTGCCGCGTGCAGTTCCCGTGCCCTTGGGGAAAGATCGTCCTGAAGAACGAGCAGCGCCAGGAGGACGCTAATTCGGCGCCCCCACCGGCTGCATCGACTGCATCGCCTTCTCGATCTCCTGGGGCGTCACGTCCTTGACGTGGGTCGCGAGGCACCAGCGGTGCCCTTCGGGGTCCGCGACCGTCGCGCATCGGTCGCCCCAGAACATGTCCTGCGGCTCCTGCACGACGATCCCGCCGGTCGCCTTCGCGGACGCGGTGACGGCGTCCACGTTCGCCACGTAGACATAGAGCGTCACCGCCGTCCCCCCGATCGTGGAGGGCGCCTTGTCCTGCGACTGCGGACACTCGGGCCCCAGCATGATGCGGCCGTTCCCGTGGCCGATCTCGGCGTGCTGGACCTTCCCGTCCGGACTCGCGAGCTTATAGCGCGTCGTGAAGCCGAAGGCCTTCTCGTAGAATGCGAGGGCGGCCGCCGGGTCCTTGACGCACAGGTACGGCTGGACCGCCGGGACCGGTCCGACCCCGCTCACCGCGGGCTCGGCCTTCGCGGCCGACGCCGGCTTCTTCGCCGCGGCCTTCTTCGGAGCCGCTTTCTTCGCCGCGGGCTTCTTCGCCGCCTTCTTCTTCGCTTTGGCCATCGTTTCTCCCCTGAAATGGACGCCTCGGATTAGAACGCAACCCGCCGCGCCTGTACAGTGAAATCCCTTCCCCCGCCGTCCGAGGACGCTACAATGCTGAGCCATCGGATACCCGCAGCGAACCAGGGAAGTGCCCTTCGACTCGGGCGGAAGGCGGCGCTTGCACTGAGCGAGGGCGGCCGCAGGCCGCCCGAGTCGAAGTGGCCCGGTTGAAAGGAGAACTCATGCCCGTCGCCGCCGCGAAGAAGCCTCCTTCGAAGAAGTTCGACGCCGGTGACTGGACCGCGGTCGAGCCGCGCTTCGATGCGCTGGAGAGGGACCCCGCAAAGGACCTCAAGTCGTGGCTCGCCCGCTTCAGCGACCTCGCCGCAGCTCTCGCCGAGGAGGAGAACCGCCGCTACGTCGCGATGACCTGCCATACGGACGATCCGGAGAAGGAGAAGGCCCACCTCTTCTTCCAGACGGAGATCCTCCCCAAGTGCAAACCGCGCTGGCAGGCGCTGAAGAAGAAACTCGTCGGACACCCGAAGCGGAAGGGCCTCCCCGCGATCTACCGCGTCTTCCTCCAGCACACGAAGAACGAGATCGAGATCTTCCGCGACGAGAACGTGCCCATCGAGGCGAAGGAGGCGGAACTCCAGCAGCAGTACCAGAAGGTCTGCGGCGCAATGACCGTGACCTTCGACGGGAGGGAGCAGACCCTTCCGATGATGGCGAAGTATCTCGAGGAGACGGATCGCGCGAAGCGCCAGGCCGCGTGGGAGACCACCGTCCGCCGGCGCCTCCAGGATCGCGAGACCATCGACAAGATGTTCGACGAGCTGATCGCGCTCCGCACGAAGATCGCGACGAACGCGGGCTTCGCGAACTACCGCGACTACGCGTTCCGGATGCGCGGCCGGTTCGACTACACGCCCGAGGACTGTCTCCGTTTCCACGACGCGGTGGAGAAGCGCGTCGTGCCCGCGCTGCGCGAGCGCCACCGGATCCGCGCGCGCAAACTCGGCGTGGATCCGCTGCGGCCGTGGGACCTGTCCGTCGATCCGCTGGGCCGCCCGCCGCTGCGGCCGTTCGAGAAGACGCGGGATCTCATCGACGGGTGCCGCCGCATCTTCCACAAGGTCGATCCGGACTTCGCGAAGAAATTCGACGCCTTCCGCAAGCGCGGCTATCTCGACCTCGAGAGCCGCAAAGGGAAGGCGCCGGGCGGCTACATGTCCGTCTTCGACGTGGAGCGCATGCCCTTCATCTTCATGAACGCCGCGGGGCGCCAGGACGATGTCGAGACGCTCCTGCACGAGGGGGGTCACTCCTTCCACAGCCTCCTCGCGGCGAAGCACGACTTCCTCTTCCACCGCAACTACCCGATCGAGTTCGCCGAGGTCGCCTCGATGGGAATGGAACTGCTCGGTGCGCCTTACCTGGGGGAGTTCTACGAGGAGGAGGAGGCTCGCCGTGCCGTCGAGTACCACCTCGAGTTTCTGCTGACCCTCTTCCCCTGGATCTGTTCCATCGACGCCTTCCAGCACCAGGTCTATCAGGGCGCGGACCGACAGAAGGCGTGGATCGAAATCCGCGACCGGTTCCAGGGCGCGGTCGACTGGACGGGGCTCGACGAGGCCCGCGCGTACGAGTGGCAGCGCCAGAGCCACCTCTTCACCGTGCCGTTCTACTACATCGAATACGCCGTCGCTCAAATGGGAGCGCTGCAGGTATGGCTCAACGCGAGGAAGAACCGGCGTCAGGCGATCGCGAAGTACCGGGCGGGGCTCAGCCTGGGTTGGACGCGTCCGCTTCCGGAGCTGTTCAAGTCGGCCGGGCTCAAGTGGGACTTCAGCGAGCGAACGCTCGCGCCGCTCATCGACGCGGTGATGAAGGAGCTGGGATGACCGACCAGCCAGCGCCGTTAGACCGATCCGACGCTGGTCTAACGGGGCCCGCGCACGGCCGGCGGCAGAAGCGGGCCCTCAAGGGATACGCGAACCCGGCGTTCCTGGGGTCGCGCGATGCGCGGGCGGTGCGCCTCCTGTGCGAGTATCTGGAGCCACTCCAGCGTTTCCAGCGCATGGGCGTGCGGGAGACGATCGTCATGTTCGGCTCCGCTCGCGCCCGTCCGGAAGAAGTCCTCAAGGCGGAACAGACGCGGCTCGCCGAGGAGAAGAAGAAGTACAAGGGGGCGCTCCCCAGAGAGGTGTCCGAGCGACTCGAGCGGCTCCACTGGGACGCGGAGCTGTCGAAGTACTACGAGCAGGCGCGCCAGCTCTCCACGATGCTGACAACGTGGGCGAAGACGCTCGACAAGGGGCGCCGCTTCGTCATCTGCTCCGGCGGCGGGCCCGGAATCATGGAGGCGGCCAACCGCGGGGCCCACGAGGCGGGCGGCGTGTCCGTCGGGCTGGCGATCAGCCTCCCGGCCGAGGAGGCGCCGAATTCGTTCGTCACGCCGGAACTGCTCTTCGAGTTCCACTACTTCTTCATGCGCAAGCTCTGGTTCATGTACATGGCCGCGGCGCTGGTTGTCTTCCCCGGCGGGTTCGGAACGATGGATGAGTTTTTCGAGATCCTGACCCTCGTGCAGACCCGGAAGGTCGACCGCCCCGTCCCCATCGTGCTCTACGGCAAGAAGTTCTGGCAGGACTGGCTCAAGTTCGACGCGCTCATCCGGTGGGGCACGATCAGCCCCAACGACACGAGGCTCTTCAAGCTCTGCGACAGCCCGAAAGAGGCTTTCGACTACCTCAAGCGGGAGATGCTTCGGGCCTATCCGAAACCCCTGCGATGGGACGGCGGCGCGCCGCAGTAGACCCACAGCAAAAGTAGACAGGCTGGTTTTATTGTGCGCCGCAGTCAGACCAACAACCTCACTGCATAGATGGGAGCCAAGAGGAGTATTCTCAACGGCACCGCATCAGATTGTGATATGCTCCGCGATACGTACAGGAGCATGAGGGATCCATTCCACAGCATGAGAATGGCACAAATCGACCAGACGAGTGTGCCACCCCACCGCAGCCGCCTCAGCCATGCTGCTCCGGCTGCCAATCCGACGGCAAAGAAGAAGCCGAGCCCCACGAAGTACCTCGATCCGAAGCTGTGGAAGCCCCACCAAGCCGTCCTAGTTCCATAGAAGAGGATCGCGCCAAATATTGCAAGAAGCGCAATCAACCCCAACCGATTGCGGCATATTATTATGGCACAAGTAGCGCCGACCAGGTAGACCGGATGCCACATGAACACGCCATGTCGGGTACTGAACATGATACTGAGCACGTTCAGTGGCAGTACTGTGGTTGCCCCTGCCACCGGAGATATCCATGTGCCCGATACACTCTTCCACACAAAGATCTGTGGTAACATTACGACAGTACATACGGCTAACATAGTACAGAATGATGCCATATGTTTTTTTCTCAATGCAATTGGCGCCAGCATGATGTGTTCTGGTCTGACAAGCACGGCAAGGCCAAGCAGTATCCCTCTTGTAACCCATGCTCCAGTGCCGGTGCCAGACCTAAGTGCATAGATGGTGAACAAAGTCACTGCAAACAGGGAGCACGAATGGGATGTCAGCGGCTCGACCGACATGTAATACGCGATGTTTGACCCGAACCAAAGCGCTATCGCTACGGCAAGATCACGGAACCACCTGTAAATCATCAGGATAGCAATCCACCCCAGGAGGGATGAGCCGAACGCCGCCGCTGCCGGATAGGCGAAACTGAAGCCATCGCCCCAGACGAACAGGTGGATGAGCAGGACGAACGGCACGAAGAGGAGCGAGGAGCCGATGGGGCAATAGTTGTTCAGTTTCCCGGTCGGCGAGCGCCAAGCCTCCACCGCGGATTCGTCATGCCAGTAGTAGCGGCACTCGTTGGTCGTGTCCAGGTCGCGGTCAAACAGGATGGAGCGCGCAAAGGAGTAGTAGAAGACGCCGTCCCCGTAGACGAGCATGTGGATCTTCTTGGGCCGGGGCGGCCGGATCCGGTCATAGTGCCAGGCGGCAAAGGCATAGGATCCGACGAAAAGCAGGAAAAGCGCAGCCAGGATGTGGACTCCGCGGTCCTTGAGGAGCGGCGGCGCTTCGCCTACGACAGGTAGCCCCACGTCTGGAGCAGGTCTCCGTCCCTGTGCCATCGTTCCCCGATGTCGGTCCGATAGAACATGTTCGGGATGTGCAGGTTCCGAACCCGGCTGTAGGCTTCGCGGCGCGCGTCGTCCATCGTCGATCCCGAACCCGTGGCGACGAGGGCGTAGCCCGAGTTGCCCGTGAGGAGCCATTCCCCCTCGACGAGTTTCACGTCGCAGGGGTGGATCCCCTCGTTCATCGGCTTCTTGAAAATCACCGCCGCGTCCTCGGAGAACTTGCGGAAGGTGTCCGGATCGACGAACGGAAAGGGCGGGACGGCGACGACGACGGCGACCTGGAACCCGCGTTTCGCGCGGAGCTGGAGCGGATCGCCCTTCGCGAGCGCCGGCAGGAAGTCGCCCCACTTCGAGAGGACGCCCTCGACCTGGAGGTTGATCGTCGGATATCCGAATCGCGGCGTGATCTCGAGCGGGTAGATCCCGTGGGCGTTCGCGATGCAGTTGACGTCGAAGTAGCCGACGTAGCCGCGGATCCGGTCCTTCAACTTCGCGAGCGTCTCGCGGTAGAGCGCGTTCTCGCCGCACCAGAAGGCGCTGGTCCCCATCTCGCCCGTCGACGGCCCGATGTCGTCGTTCATCATCCGCTTGTGCTCGAAGTTGACGAACGCCGGCAGCACGAAGTCGCGTCCATCGTAGAACGCCCCGACGGCGACCTCGACCCCGGAGGCGTACTTCTGGACCTGGAAGCTCTTGATGCGCCCGGCCCAGCCGCGCTTGTAGTGTTCGAGCATCGTGACGATGTCGCGGCCGTCCTCCTCCTGTCCCACGTACGACAGCACCTTCTCGCTCTGCGCCTTGCCGCTCGGCTTGACGACGTAGCGCCCCGGGTTCTCGCGGACGAAGCGGATCGCGTCGTCGAAGGTCGTGAAGTCCCACGAGGGGAGCGTCCGCAGCCCGGCGGCCTTCATCTCGTCCGTCGCGAAGTCGCGGTCGAACTCGAGGCGGTCGGAGTACTTCGTCCCGCCGACGACGGCCTTCCCCTCGCGGCGCAGCTTCTCGCAGGCCTCGCCGAAGTCGGAGTCGTCGAAGACGACGACGTCGGCCCATTCCCGGTGCGCCTCCCAGTTCTCGACCTTCTCGACGAAGCCGTCGCCGACCTCGCGGTCGGCCTTCGAGAGCACGGCGTAGCGGGCCTCGTGGCCCTCCTTCTTCACGGTCCAGGCGACGTCGTGGATGAGCGCCCAGCGGGAGACGAAGAGGAAGCGCATGGGTGGTACTGTGCCTCGGGAAGGGCGCGCGGGCAAGGAACTTCGAGCCGCGCGTCGCGCCATGCCGATTTTCCTGGACGGACCCGGTCCGTTCCGGATCGGTAGGGCGGAGACTTCATGAAAAAGGAGACGAACATGTTGAAGCGCATCGCGAGGCTGGCGGTCATGGCGGGTCTCACGTTTTGCCTGGGCTCGTCCCTGATCCCGGTCGGGAGCGCCGCTCCGGAGAGCGCCCCCAAGGCGGGCTGGTGTACGTCGACGTGTCCGGAGAAGATCAGCCGGTACGAGAAGTGCGGCGCGCAGTGCCGCTACAAGGAGGGGCACGGCGGCTCGCACACGTGCCTGCGCTGGCACTCGTTCTAGCCTGACCTATTCACGAGGTTTCGGCCCGGAGGGCCGATGACGCTGCCCGGAGGGTGACTTATTCATCCGGGCGGCGGAGCCCGGATGAATAAGTCAGACTAGGCGGGCGCCGTCGAGGAGTCGCCGCGAATTCGGGCCGAGGGCGGGGCCGCACGATAGCTGCGGACCCGCCCACCCTTATGCTATAGTCCGCCGAGACGAAGAGGGAGGCCCCATGACCGACGACCCCGCCGCCCGCATCGAGGAACTCGCCGCGAAGCTCGCCGCCCTCGAGGGGCGGGCCGACGAGAAGCTCGCCGCGCTCGAAAACCAGATCAAGAGCCGGATCAACCACGCGATGGCGAGCGAGACGTGGCGCGTGCGGAAGCAGGCGCTCGTCTTCTTCTCGATCTCGGCCGTCTTCTTCCTCGGCGCGCTGGCCCTGGCGGGGCTCGCCTTCCTGCGCGCGCGGCCCGCATGGGTGCAGGACACGACGCGCGCGCATCGCTTCGAGCTCGTCGGGAAGGACGGGAAGACGCGCGTCGTCATCGAGGAGGACGCGAAAGGCGAGCCGGGCCTCGCCGTGCTCGACAAGGACGGTCGCCGGCGGCTCTCGCTGCGCGTCGGGGAGAAGGGCCAGGCGAAGGCGGCGCTCTGCGGCCCGGACGAGCGCGAGCATCTCCAGCTCCTCCTCAACGAGGGCGGCGAACCCTGCATCAACCTCTGCGACCGGGAAGGGCGCGCGCGGATCGGGATGATCGTGGAGCAGCAGCGGGCGAACGCCTCCTATGTGCTGCTGACGGATCCCGCCGGCAAGATCGTGTGGAAGGCGCCGTAGGCGGGAAGAAAGAAAAGAAGCGCGGGGACGGAGGGTTGGGCCGGGAAACCGTCCCCGCGCACGACACACGATTCATCAGCGTCCCCATGTCCGCCCCCTCGGCGCCGCGCCGATCGCCAAGACCGCGAGCAGGATTGCCGCCAGGGAGAAGGGAGCCGTCCGGCCGGCGACGGAACCGGAGCAGCCGCCCCCGCCGGAACCGCCGGAATCGTCGGAACCGGACGGCGCGCCCCCGATCACGAAGTCGGCGTCCCAGGTCGAGTTGCCGCCGAACGCGATCCAGGGGCCGGGCGTGCCGCCGGCGTCCACCGCCCGTGCCTGCCAGCGATAGGCGCCCGCGGCCAGACCGCCCAGCGACGCGAAGGCGAACGTACCGCTCTGCGCCGATGCACCCCCGATCGTCGGGATGCCGTTGAATGCCTGACCGATCGGCTTGATCTCCACCTGCAGCGTGACGAAGCCCCCGTCCGGGTCGGTCACGAACGCGGAGAAGAGGACGGCGTTTCCCGACGCCGCGCCGCCGACCGGCAGGGAAGCGAGCGTCACGGCGTCCTGCTGCGCGAGCGAGAGCGGAGTCGCGGGCGGGAGGTTCGCTCCGATCACGAAGTCGCTTCCCGACTGGCCGAACTCCGTCCATGCGCTCGCCGCGCCGTTCGCGTCGCGGGAGCGCGCCTGCCAGCGGTATCCGCCCGCCGCCAGTCCGGCGACGGCGACGGACGCGGTCGACCCGCTCGCCGCCGCGGCGCTCATCGCGACCGGCACGCCCAGGAAGGACTGGGCCGCCGGCCGCACTTCGACCTCCAGGGTGACCTGGCCGCCGTCCGGATCGACGACCGTCGCGGAGAAGGTTGCGCCGGACTCCGGCGTGCCTCCGCCCTGCGGGATCGCCGTCGTGCCGTCGAGCTTCCACTGCGCAAGAGAAGCGGGAAGGTCGGGCGGCGTGTTCGTCCAGATGCTCACGGTGAAATGGACCGCGGCGGGATCGAACTCGACCCACGGGGTCGCCGCCCCCGAGAGATCCACGGCGCGGACGCGCCAGCGATAGCCGGTCTGATTCGAAAGCCCCGCGACCGTCGCGCTCCCGCCGGCGCTCAGGAGCGTCCACGTCCCGTCGAAGGAGTCGCTGCTCTTCTTCAGCTCGAACTCGATCCAGACCGCGTCTCCTCCGGCGTCGATCGCGGAGGCCTTGAGCGTCGCGGCGGCCTCGTTCGTCGCGCCGCCGAGCGCGATGGAGGTGGCGCCGTCCGTCTTGAACTGCCCCAGTCCCGCAGGCGGATTCGGCGCGGCGTTCGCGGGCGCCACGAAGGCGGGGCTTCCCGCGAACGCGACCCACGCCGATGCGTGGCCGTTCGCGTCCACGGCCCGCGCGCGCCAGTCGTATCCCGTCCCCTCGACCCACGAGGCCCAGGCCAGCGTCACCGTGCTCCCGCTCGCGACCCACGGGCCGCTCGCGGAAGCGACGCCCGTGAACGGCGTGCCGGACGGCCGGACCTCCACCTGGAGGCGCACGAGATCGCCGTCGAGATCGCCGATCGTGGCGCGCAAGAGGACGCCCGAGCCCGAGGCGGCGGCGCCGGGCGCGACGGGGGTGGCGCCGTCGGTCTTGAGTTGCGCCAGATTCCACGGCACGTTCGGCGCGGAGCCGGGACCCGCGGCGACGACGAACGTCACGCTCGCGCTCCAGACGCTCGCCGCACCCGAGGGATCGACCGCGCGAGCGCGCCACTGGTAGCTCCCGTCGGCGAGCCCGCCGACCGTGACCGTCGCGGTCGCGCCCGATACGACCGTGACCGTCGCGGTCGGCGACCAGGTGTAGGCCGCGCCCTGCGGCTGGACCTCGACCTGAAGCGCGACGGCCGTCAGGTCCGCGTCCGAGACGGACGCGGAGATCACGACGCCGTTCTGCGAGGTCGCGCCGCCCCACGGGATCGGCGTCACGCCGTCCAGCTTGAACTGCGCGAGCGCGCCGGGCACGTTCGGCAACGCGTTCGAAGAGACGGCGATGGTGAGGCTCCCGTCGCCGATCCAGCCGCTTGCGGCGCCCCGCGCGTCCATCGCGCGCACCCGCCAGTGATAGCTTCCGTTGCCGACGCCCGCGATCGCGAGATCGCAGAAGGACTGCGAAGCGCCGAGGTCGCCGGTGAAGGTCGGGATGCCGGTGAACGGGGAGGCGGCGGGCCTCACCTCCGCCTGGAGCCGGACGGGCTCGCCGTCGGGATCGGAAAGGAGCGCCCGCAGCACGAAGCCGTTCTGGCCGGTCGTCGCCCCCTGCGCGAGGAAGGTCGCGCCGTCGAGCTTGAGCTGGGCGGGGTTCGACGGCAGCGCCGGGGGCTCGTTGAGGCCGATCACGAAGTCGATGTCGCTGCCGCCGAACTCCGTCCAGTCGGAGACTTTCGAACCGTCCGTCGCGCGCGCGCGCCAGGACCAGCTCCCCAGGGCCAGACCGCTCACCGTGACCAAGGAGACGCCGCCGGAAGAGACGTAGTTGCCCGTGACGACGGCGCCCCCGTCGAACGCGCTCCCGAACGGCTTCACCTCGATCTGGATCGCGACGGCCTGGCCGCCGGGGTCGGAGACCGTCGCCTTGAACGTGACCGTGCCGTCGTCGTCGACGAACCCCGTCGGCTCGGACGGGCTGGAAGCGGTGTCGTGCTGGGTCAGAGCGGACGGGGCATCCGGCGGCGCATTCACGGGGATCGAGACGGAGAAGCAGGTGCCCGCCGAGAAGTCCGTCCACGCGGCGGAGAAGTTCGACCCGTCCGTCGCGCGGGCGCGCCAGTGATAGGCGCCGTCCGTCAGTCCGCTCACGGTCGCCTGCGACGAAGAGCCGGAGACGACGAAGTTCCCCGTGAAGACGCCGGTGATTCCGTCGAAGGGCGTCCCCAGCGGCTTGACTTCGACCTGGATCGCGACGAACTGGCCGTCCGGATCGGCGACGACGGCCTGGAAGGTCACCTCTCCGTCGTCGTCGACGTAACCGGGCGTCTGAGCGGAACCGCCCGGCGTGTCGTGCTGAGTCATCATGCCGGACGCGATCGATTCGGGCGGCGTGCCCGCGCCGAAGCGCCCCCCGTCCCCCAGGGGGGCGGAGCCCACCGTCCCTCCCCACGCGATCATTTCGCGCCCGGTCCAGACCGCCGTGTGCCGGCGCCGCGGGTACGGCGCGCCGGCGGTCGTAAGGGCGATCCACGTGTCCGCGAGCGGATCGTAGCGGCCGCCCGAGTTCGTGTACTGGACCTCGAAGACGCCCAGCGGCGAGCCGCCGCCCCAGACGATCATCTCGCGGCCGGTCCAGAAGGCCGAGTGCCACATGCGGGCGGATGGGACGTTCGACTGGGACGTCGCCGTCCATGTGTTCGTCCGCGGGTCGTAGCGCCCGCCCGCGACGGTGTTGGGGACTCCGCCCCAGACGATCATCTCGCGGCCGGTCCAGACGGCGGCATGACCGCGCCGCGCGGACGGCGCGCCGGTCGACGCGACGGGAGACCACGAGTCCGTCTCCGGATCGTACCGCCCGCCGGTTGCGACGTACGCCCCGTCGAACCCGCCCCACACGATCATCTCGCGGCCGGTCCAGACGCACCCGTGCTGCAGGCGACCCGCCGGCGCGCCCGCGACGGAGGTGAACGTCCATCCGTTCGACGCGGGATCGTAACGCAACCCGGCGGCGGAATAGCCCGCGGGGTCCCACCCGCCCCAGACGATCATCTCGCGACCGGTCCACACGGCCTGCGCCAGGCTTCGCTCCGCCCCCGCGGCGGGGAGAGCCGTCCAGGTGTCCGTGACCGGATCGTACCGGCTGCCCGAATCGAGCGCGGCCCCTCCGTCGCCCGCCCCCCCCCACACGATCATCTCCCGGCCCGTCCAGACGGCCACGTGGTCCTGCCGCGCGACCGGCGCGTCCGTCGACGACGTCGCGGACCAGGAGTCGGTCATCGGGTCGTACCTTCCGCCGCCGGCGAGAAGCGCCATCGCTCCCGTGCCGCCCCAGACGATCATCTCGCGCCCCGTCCAGACGGCGGTGTGCGCGTAGCGGCCTTCGGGAGCCGCGATGCCGGAGACGGCGCTCCACGCCTCGAGCGGCCACTTCGCGGGAGCGTATCGGCCGCCCGTGTCCAGGGAGCCGCCGTCGAAGCCGCCCCACACGATCATCTCGCGGCCGGTCCAGACGGTGGAGTGCAGGTAGCGCGCGGACGGGCCGGCAGGCGCGTCGATCTGCGACCACACATCCGCCGAGGGATCGTAGTGTCGGCCGTCGTTGAAGAGCGACGACCCGATGCCGCCCCAGGCGATCGCGAACTTGCCGGTCCAGACGAAGGAGTGATGGTGCCGGGCCGCCGGGGCTCCCGCGGAGCTCGTCGCCGTCCACGCGCCCGAGACCGGATCGAACCGCGCGCCCGTGCCGACGTAGGCGCCGTCGTAGCCGCCCCAGACGACCATCTCGCGGCCCGTCCAGATCGCGCCGGCGTCCTGTCGCGGCGAGGGCGCGCCCGTAGAGAGCAGCGCGGTCCACGTGTTCGTCGCCGGATCGTAGCGGCCGCCGTCGTTGAGGTAGCCTCCGTCGCCCCCGCCCCAGACGATCATCTCGCGCCCCGTCCAGACGGCGGCGTGGCGCCGACGCGCGGAGGGCGCCCCGGACATCGCGACGGCAGTCCATGTGTCGAGGGCGGGATCGTAGCGGCCGCCGTCGTTCAGGAAGCTCCCGTCGCTTCCGCCCCAGACGATCATCTCCCGGCCCGTCCACACACAGCCGAACCCGTCCCTTCCCGCCGGCGAGTTCGTCGATGTCGTGGCGACCCACGAATCCGTCACGGGGTCGTATTTGCCGCCGGTCGCGAGGTAGCCGCCGTCGTAGCCGCCCCAGACGACCATAGTGCGGCCGGTCCAGACGGCCTGATGCATCGACCGTCCGGCCGGCGCGCCGTTCGACGACGTCGCGGTCCACGAGTCGGTCGCGGGATCGTAACGCCCGCCCGTGTCGAGATACGTCCCGTTGTACCCGCCCCACACGATCATCTCGCGGCCGGTCCACACGGCCGCGTGGGCGGATCGGCCCGAGAGGAAGTTCCCGGTCGCCGACCAGGTGGAACTGAGCGGTTCCACCCGGAAGTCGCGGACGCCCTCTGCGTTGCCTCCGAACGACGTCCACGCCGTCGCGGCGCCGGCCGCGTCGACGAGGCGGTACTGCCAGCGATAGTCTCCGGCCGCGAGAATCGGCGACGCGACCTCCGCCTGCGTCCCGCTCGCCGTCCACGCGCTGGTCGAGGTCGCCGCGCCGGAGAAGGCCGTGCCGACCGGCGCGCATTCGACTTCCAGCCGCCACTCGCCCCCCTCGGGGTCGGTCGCGACGGCGCGGAGGATGACCTGGCTCAGCGTGGTCGCCCCGCCGACGGGGATCGCGGTGCCGTTCATGGTGAACTGACCGACCGAGCCGGAGGTGACGACGGGAGGCTCCTGGATCTGGTCCACCACGAAGTCCGGCTCGAAGAACAGGTTGGAGCCGAACTCGAACCAGCCCGTCCCGGCGCCGTTCACGTCGACGAAGCGGTACTGCCACTGGTACTTCCCGTCCGCGGGAACGGCGAACGTCGCGACCGCCTGCGACCCGCTCGTGACGAAGCCGCTCGTCGCCGTCGGGACGAAGGCGAGAGCGGTGCCTACCGGCTTGACCTCGACCCACAGTTGCCACGCGTCGCCGTCGGGGTCCGTCGTCGTCGCCTTGAAGACGACCGTGCCCGTCGCGGTGGTCGCGCCCACGGCGAGCGCCGAGTCGTCGGAGTTGAGCTGAACGGCGGGCGTCACGGCGGGAGGCTGGCTGTCGACGAACCGATAGCGCCCGCCCGTGTTGTCGGGGACCGAGCCCCACACGATCATGTCGCGACCGGTCCAGACGGCGGTGTGGAGCTTGCGCTCGGTGGGCGCGCCGGACGCGAGGGTGGGCGTCCAGGAATCCGCGAGAGGGTCGTAGCGTCCGCCGGTGGCCAGCGAGTTGGGACTGACGTATCCGCCCCAGACGATCATCTCGCGTCCGCTCCAGACCGCGGTGTGCCACACCCTCCCCTGCGGCGCGCCGCTCGTACCCGTCGCCGTCCACGTGTCGGTCTTCGGGTCGTAACGCCCGCCGTTGTTGTACGGAGTGACGACGTTGCCGCCGCCCCAGACGATCATCTCGCGGCCGGCCCAGACCGCCGTGTGCATCGTGCGCGGCTCCGGCGCGCCGGTCGTGGAGATGGCGATCCAGGCATCGGCGGCGGGGTCATAGCGTCCGCCGGTGGAGTCCCCGGTCCCTCCCCAGACGATCATCTCGCGGCCG
>JACPRC010000127.1 GCA_016190175.1 Planctomycetota bacterium | reverse complement strand
AGGAATCCAGGAACGGACTTCACGGTGCAATCGATTGCCGTTAAACATGTTGACGGTCCATTCTTGGTTTCCTGGTTTCCTAATCGATCTCTTCTTCGAGAGTACAAGGAGCCCTTGCGGTGTTGCCCGGCGATGAACCATGCCCAAATCCGTGTGTTCGAGTAACGGCTCTTCCGCGCGCGCGTCCCTTGAAGTATGATGCACGCTTCGACCGTCATGAGGACCGCTTTCGTCCTGCTCCTCCTCGAACTTCCGGGGTCCGCAGACACGACCCCCCGAAGGTACGCGGACTGGTTCCCGCTCCGGGTCGGAACCGAGTGGCGGTTCAAGTACGGGGGCGGCGAGTGGACGCAGACGATCGTGGCGAGAAAGCGGGTCGGGTCCGTCGATTGCGCGGTCATCGAGATGCGCTACGGCGGGCAGCCGAGCTACACGCAGTACATCGGGCGGGATGCGGAGGGGGTCCGCGTCTTCGGGATGGAGCAGGGCGGCCGCCGGCTCGAGATGTCCGCCCCGATGACGTACCTCCGGACTCCGCCGCGGAAGGGTCAGAAGTGGTCGTGGAAGGGCGACTACTTCGGATCGCAGACGGAGACGGCGTTCGAGGACGAGGGCGACGAGACGGTCGAGATCCTCGGGAAGAAGACGGCCTGCCGCCGGGTCGCGGGCCGGTGGAACCTGGGCGACGTTCAGATCACGATGGAGACCACGATGTGGTTCGCCCCGGGGATGGGCATCGTGAAGATGCGGTACGCCTACGAGTTCGGGGGCGGCAGGGAGACCGCGCAGGAGATGATCCTGACGGAATTCAAGGCGGGCGGCAAGTAATGTCGTTCAACCCCAGGAGGAGAAACCGGAGATGAGAACGATGACGTGGCTGCTGCTTTTATGCGCGGCGGCGCCCGCCCAGGACGAGGGCTTCATCCCCCTGAAGAAGGGGACGCGCTGGGTCTACAGCCTGAGCGACCGCAAGCAGGTCGTGCAGGAGGTGACGGGCACGGAGAAGGTCGGCGACGTCGAATGCTTCGTCATCGAGTCCGACATGGGCGGCCAGAAGGAGAAGATGTGGGTCCTCCAGAACGCCGAGGGCATCTGGCTCCACAAGGCGCAGTCGCGCGAGACCGTCTCCGAGCTCGGCAAACCCGCCCTGCTCCTGAAATACCCGCTCAAGAAGGAAGCGGAGGGCTGGACCGCGCGCATCCCCTCGGGGTCGGAGACGATCGAGTACTCATTCACAAACGAGGGGGAGGAGGCGCTGACCGTCCACGGCAAGTCGTACCAGGCGTGGAGGATCCGGATGCGCGGCCGCACCCAGGGGTACGGTTTCGAGGGGAGCTACTGGTACGCGAAGGGAGTGGGGCTCGTGAAGCAGGTGATCACGAGTCCCGGCGGGGAGTTCCGGCTCGAATTGAAGGAGTTCAAATAGATGGGACTGATCCTGGCCGTCGCGGTCCTTTCCGCCGCGGACGAGAAAGACTTCTTCCCCGTCAAGGCGGGGGCCAAGTGGACCTACGCCGCGGGAGAGGAGGAGGTCACCGTCACCGTCGAAGGTCCGGCGAAGGTCGGCGAGAAGGAGTGCCACGTCTTCAAGAGGGAGTGGAAGGGCGGCTCCTCGAAGGAGTTTTTCTCGGTGACCGACCAGGGAGTCTTCCTCGTCCGGCTCGAGGCCGACCGCAACACGGAGTTCCCGGACAACCCCGTGCCGCGGATGAAGTTCGGGACGAAGAAGGGCGAGACGTGGACCTGGAAGTTCGAGCAGCAGGAAGGGACGTACGAGAACCAGGGGGAGGAGGAGATCGAGGTCCCCGCGGGGAAGTTCAAGGCGTGGAAGATCCACGTCGTCGCGCAGGCCGGAGAGATGAAGTACGTGACGACGCGCTGGTTCGCCGCCGGCGTGGGGCTCGTGCGCGAGGAGATGAAGCGGGGGGACCAGACGCGGATCACCGAGTTGAAGAAGTTCGAGCTCCCGAAATGAAGGCGGGGGCCCCTCGTCGGGGCCCCCGGTTCGGCACACCTACGGCTTCTGGTCCTCGTCCAGCTTCCTCAGCTTCTTCGCTTCGGTCGCACCCGACTCCAGGCTGTTCGCGATGCGGAACATCTCGTCCTTCCGGTCTTCCCAGTGCTCCTCCCCCGTCCAGATCGCGACCGCGAAGGCGCTCTTCCCGCAGACGCCGACGACGCGGACTTCATGCACCTCGTCTCCGCCCGTCTCATAGCGGTACTCGCGAAGCAGCCACTCTCCTTCCGGGCGGTCGAGCTTCTTCTCCTGCACCACTCGGAAGTTCTGGAAGTCCTTATCGGAGCGAAGCCGCTTCTCGAGGTTTGCCAGGATCTCTGCGGCCTTCTTCTCGGTCTTGAAGTGCTCCAGTACGCCCGAGACCTGTCCGTCCTTGTCGTCGAACTCGGCGAGCGTGCCGTCGTATCCGTACTTGAAGCCCCGGGTGCGCAGCTCGTACCCGTCCTCCGGGACCGCGAAGCGGATGCGGAGGTGTTTGTTCGTGTAGACGCGCACCTTCTCGTCGTCGTTCTCGGACCGGACCGCCTGCACCGCGGCCGGGACCAGCGCGAAGGCCGCCAGGATCGACTTCAGCATCGTTCTCATGTTCTTCTCCTTCCGTTCCTTGCCTACGACATCGAGGCGCGGCGCGCGACCTTTCGGGAAAACTGCGGCTATAATCAGTTTGCGGGACGTGGGGGCGGAGGGCGTTTCTCCCGGTATGAACGGCGAAGAAGACATCCGGACCGTGAGCCTGGCCGTGGCTCGCGGGCTCGTGCCGATCGAACGCGCCCGGGAGGCGGTGCTCGGACGCACGGCCCCGGACCCCGTGAGCGCGACGCTGAAACTGGACCCGGGGCTGGCGCGGGAGGCGCGGGACATCGCGACGCTCCCGGCGGCCCAACAGGGGGCGTGCCTGCGCGTCTTCGACGAGCTCTTCCGGCAGCCGCCGCCTGGGGAGGTGCGCAGCCAGGATGAGGCACTGGCACGGGCGCTCGTGGAGCAGGGGATCGTCTTCCCCTGGCAGACGGACGAGTGCCTGGCGATCCAGCGCCGTCTGGACGAGGTAGGGGTGCGCCCCCTGCCGCGTCTGGGGGCCCTTCTCGCGTCGAGAGGCCATCTCCGTCGGGGCGGCCCCTCCGAGGCGGATCTCGCCATCAGCGAGAGCCGCATGCGGGCGATGCCCGACGAGGCGCGCGGGGTGTCGGAGAACGCGGCGAGCCGCTGCGGGAAGTACGTGCGCACGATGTCGCTCGGCCGCGGCGGCATGGGCGAGGTGTGGAAGGCCTGGGACACCGAGCTGAGGCGCTGGGCGGCGCTCAAGTTCCTTCAGGACCGCGACGGTCCCGCCCGGCAGTACTTCCTCCGGGAGGCTCATCTGGCGGCGGGGCTGGAGCATCCGAACATCGCGAAGGTCTACGAGGTCGGGGACCGGAGCGGCGACCCGTTCATCGCGATGCAGTTCATCGACGGGGAGACGCTGGAGACGGCGCGGCCGCGCCTGAAGACGGACGAGAAACTGCGCGCGGTGCGGGACGTGGCGGAGGCGGTGCGCCTCGCGCACGCCGCGGGGGTGATCCACCGGGACCTGAAACCCGCCAACGTGATGCTGGACCGCGCCGGCCGGGTCTACGTCATGGATTTCGGGATCGCCAAGAAGCTCTCCGCCGACGAGGGCGGGACGAGTCGCTCCGAGTGCATCGTGGGGACTCCGAACTACATGTCGCCCGAGCAGACGCGGGGCGAGGCGGACCGGCAGAGCGACGTGTACGCCGTCGGGGGGATCCTCTACTTCCTGATGACCGGCCGGCCGCCCTTCACCGGGGAGACGGCGGGCGAGGTGCTCGCGCAGGTGGTCACGCAGGAGCTGGTCTGGCCGAGGAGGCTCAACCCTGCGACGCCGGAGGACGTGGAGGCGGTGATCCTGAAGTGCCTCGAGAAAGACCGGAAGAAGCGGTACGCCGGTGTGGAGCGACTTGTCGAGGACCTCGACGCGGTCCTTGCCCACGAGCCCCTCCGGCACGCGCGCCGCATCACGTGGGGCTACGTGATGCGCAAGAGGATCCGGAAACGCCCCCAGGTGTACGGGCTCGCCGCGGCGTTGGTCCTGGCGGTCGCGGCGGGGACGGCGTTCGGAACCGTGCAGCTCCTCCGGGCCCGCGCGGCGGCGCTCCGCGCGCAGCGCGAGGCCGAGGAGCGGGCGAGGACGGAACAGGAGAAGGCGCGCGTCGAACGGGAAGAGCGCGCGAAGACGGAGGCGGCGAAGGACCGCGCGAACGAGCGGCTGGCGTACGCCTACCGGCTGAGGGCGCGGCTGGCCGCGGAGTCGGGCGACGGCCCCGCGACCGCGCTCTTCCATGCGGAGGCGTACGCGGCGCACGCGACCGATCTGACCCGCGCGAGCGCCGCAGCCGCCCTGGGGCGCCTCTGTCGCCTGCGCGACATATGGGCCCACGAGGATCCGGTCCGGGCGCTGTTGTTCGCCGCGGACGGAAGTCGGGTCGCCACCATGAGCGGAAAGGGGATCGTGCGGGTCTGGGACTTCCGAACGGGCCTTCCGACGGAATGGGCGATCCAGACCGGCGGCCGGATCGAATCCGTCGCCTTCAGCCCCGACGGGACGCGGCTGGCCACGGCGGGCGAGGACGGCGCGGTCCGCTGCTGGGACGCGGGCACCGGCGGATCGGTCGGGGAGACGATGCGGCACGCCTGCGCGGTCGTCGCCGCCGTCTTCAGCCCCGACGGGACGCGGCTGGCCACGGCGAGCGAGGATCGGACGGCACGTCTCTGGGACGTCGCGACCGGCCGGCCCGTGGGCGCGCCGATGCGCCACGACGGTGAGGTACGCGCGGCCGTCTTCAGCCCGGACGGCGGGCGGGTTGCGACGGGGAGCGCGGACCGGACTGCCCGCTTGTGGGACGCGGGAAGCGGGGAGCCGGTCGGGAGCACGATGTCGCATGGAGGCTCGGTCTCCTTCGTCGCCTTCGCGCACGGCGGGAGGCGCCTGGTCGCGGCGAGTGTCGACGGGATGATTCGAACATGGGACGTCGCGACCGGCCGGCAGGTCGGGACGGCGATGCGCCACGAACGACTGGTCGTCTGCGTCGCATACAGTCGGGACGGAGCAAGACTCGCGGCGGCGGGCGTGGATGGGAAGGTGCGACTCTGGGACGCGGCGACGGGCGAACCGGCCGGGACGATCGAGGGACATAGGGGCGTTGTCTGGTCTGCGGCGTTCAGTCCGGACGGGAGGAGAATGGCGACCGGAGGCGCGGACAGGACGGCGCGACTCTGGGACGCCGCAACGTGCGAGCCGATCGGGAGCGACCTGCGGCACGAAGACGAGGTTTCGTGCGTCGCCTTCAGCCCTGACGGGCGGGGGGTCGTGACCGGAAGCCGGGACGGGACGGCGCGGATCTGGGATGCCGCGCCGGGCGAACGGGCCGGAAAGGAGATCCGGCACGAAGGCGCCGTCAAGCGCGTCGCATTCAGCCCGGACGGGACCCGATTGGCGACGGGAGGAGCGGACGGGACCGCACGGCTTCTGGATGCGGCGACCGGGGCACCGGTCGGCAAGGCGATGTCTCACGGAAACGTCGTCTGGGCCCTGGCGTTCGATCCGGCCGGAAAGAGGCTGGCGAGCGGGAGCGCGGACGGGACCGCGCGCCTGTGGGACGCGGCGACGGGCGAGCCGGTCGGGAAGATCATGCGACACGGGGGCACCGTCTGGTCCCTGTCGTTCAGCCTGGACGGCAAGAGACTGGCGACTGGAAGCGAGGACCGGACGGTGCGGTTCTGGGAGGCGGCGACGGGTGAGCCGGTCGGGCCCGTGCTGCGGCAGGAACATGCGGTCACGGTCGTCGCGTTCAGTCCGGACGGCAGGCGGGTGGCCGCGAGATGCGCGGAAAGCGCCGCCCGGCTGTGGGATGCGGCGACGGGCGAGCCCGTCGGACCGGCTCTGCGCCACGAGAAGGCCGTGTCGGTCGTCTGCTTCAGTCCGGACGCGACGAGGCTGGCGACGGCCGGTTGGGACGGGACGGCGCGTTCGTGGGATGCGGCGACGGGCGAGCCGGCCGGCGCCGCGATCCGCCACGGCGAGGCGATCCTCGCGCTCGCGTTCAGCCCGGACGGGCGCCTCATCGCCACGGGGAGCAGGGAGAAGAGCGCGCGGCTTTGGGATGCCGCCACCGGCAAGCCCCTGGGGAAGCCGATGGCGCATGGCGACACGTTGTGGTCCGTCGCCTTCAGTCCGGACGGCAAGTGGCTGGCGACGGGGAGCGAGGACCGGACGGCCCGGCTTTGGGACGTCGCAACCGGAGAAGCGGTGGGGACGCCGATGAGGCACGGGAATTGGGTAACGGCGGCCTTCAGTCCGGACGGCAAGTGGCTGGCGACGGCGGGCGGCGACAAGGCCGCGCGGCTGTGGGACGTCTCGTTCCTGTCGGACCCGGCTCCTCCCGCGCTTCTCCTCCTGCGGGCCCGCGTCCGCACGGGCCTCCGGATGGACCGCGCCGACGAGATCGAG
The DNA here is from genome assembly GCA_016190175.1 of Planctomycetota bacterium. Taxonomy (GTDB): domain Bacteria; phylum Planctomycetota; class MHYJ01; order MHYJ01; family JACPRB01; genus JACPRC01. Next base: position 4,061 of record JACPRC010000127.1, on the reverse strand, counting down.
TTCATCCCGCCGCAGGAATGGCGCGGATTGAGGGAGAGACTCAGGTTGGCGGACGGCGCGGAGCGGTGAGGGCCGCGGGTTCATCGCCGGGTTCGATGGCGACGCAGGCGCGGTATTCTCCCTGCCGGAGCGCGCCGAAGAAGCGCCGGCCCTTGAGCGAGCCGACCTTGGCCTCGAGCCGGTCGAACGCCGCTCTGGAGCCCCCGACGCCGCCGTCCGCGACGACGTACGTGACCGGGATCTCGTCGAGGGGCTTGATCGTCATGAACTTCTCGGCTTCCGTTTCACGAACTCCCCGCTCCCCGCCTTTCCCGCGAGCTTCCCGCCCTTGACGAGCGCCTTGCCGCGCAGGAACACCCACTCGGGCGCGCCCGTGACCTTCCTTCCCTCGTACGGGTTGTAGTCCACCTTCATGTGGCAGGTCTTCGCCGCGATCGTGTGCTTCTTCTTCGGGTCCCAGACGACGATGTCCGCGTCGCTCCCCGGCTGGATCGCCCCCTTGCGCGGATAGAGGCCGAAGAGCTTCGCGGGCGCCGTGGAGGTGACGTCGACGAAGCGGTTGAGCGAGATGCGGCCGCCGTTGACGCCGCCGTCGTAGAGGAGCAGGAGCCGCGTCTCGATCCCAGGTGCGCCGTTGGGGATCTTCGAGAAGTCTTCCTTGCCGAGCTCCTTGCCGGGCTTGCCGCCCTCGACCTTCATGCAAAAGGAGCAGTGGTCCGTCGAGACGACCTGGAGGGAGTTCGTGGCGAGTCCTCTCCAGAGCCGCTCCTCGTTCCCCTTCGGGCGCAGCGGCGGCGACATCACGTACTTCGCGCCGTCGAAGCCGGGCCGCTCGTAGTCGTCGTAGGAGAGGAAGAGATACTGCGGACAGGTCTCCGCGTACATCGGGAGTCCGCGTTCGCGCGCGGCGCGGATCTCGTCCATCGCGTCGCCCGCGGAGAGATGGACGACGTACATCGGGACGCCCGCCATTTCGGCGAGGGCGATCGCGCGTCGCGTCGCCTCGGCCTCCGCGGTCATGGGGCGCGTGAGGGCGTGCCACTTCGGCTCCTTGTGGCCCCCGGCCTTCGCGCGCTGGACGAGGACGTCGATGACGCCGCCGTTCTCGCAGTGCATGCAGATCATCCCGCCGTTGTCGCGGGTCTGGAGCATCGCGCGGAAGATCGAGGCGTCGTCGAGCATGAAGATGCCGGGGTAGGCCATGAAGAGCTTGAAGGTGGGGATGCCGCCGTCGACGAGCTTGTCCATCTCTTTCAGGCGCTGGTCGTTGAGGTCGGTGCAGATCATGTGGAAGGCGTAGTCGATCATGGACTTCCCGCCCGCCTTCTCGTGCCACGTGTCGAGCGCCCTGGAGAGAGGGTCGCCCTTGACCTGGATCGCGAAGTCGATGATCGAGGTCGTGCCGCCGCACGCGGCGGCGGTGGTGCCGCTCTCGAAATCGTCCGCGGTCGTCGCGCCCATGAACGGCATGTCGAGGTGGGTGTGGACGTCGATCCCGCCGGGGAGGAGGTACTTTCCCCGGGCGTCGATCTTCTCGGCGCCCTCGAGGTCGAGGCCGACCGCGGCGATCTTGCCGCCGGCGATGCCGACGTCGGCGACGACGGAGTCGGAGGCGGTGACGACGGTGCCGCCGGTGATGACGGTGTCGAAAACTCTCATGGGGATCCTCGGAAGAACAGAGAACAGAGAACGAAGAACAAAGGGGCGGGGGCACGGCCCCCGCACCCCCGTCGGGCGCCGCCAAGGGCGGCGAACTCGGTGTTCGCGGCGAACCCTCGGCCTTGACGAGACACTCCCTACTCCGGCGATTTCGAGAGAGATCGGATGACGGTAGACAACTCGACTACCTCAAGACTGCGCGGACAATCAGGCCAATTGTGGCGCCAACAGACAATCAGGTCGCACCCGTCCGCAGCGTGGCCATGATCACGGAAGTGGCGGCTCTCGAACTCGAATTCGATGCGCACGCGCTGCCACTTACCCCGGTCCACTTGTCGCTTCGCTTCGCAATCGGGGTAACCGGCTTGCACAGCTTCGACGAGATAGCCGAGTTCGCGCGCTACCATCCCGAAAAGAAACACAACCCCTTGTTCGTTGACCGGCTCATGCCGAAGGCCACGGAAGTCGAGCGGATTCCCGTACGTCGGACGATCGTCCAGCTTGGAGTGCCTCTCGGTGGAACCCGACCATCGTAGAGGCCGAGTCTCGCTTGGAGTCGAAGGCGACGCCAGCGAGTCTGCACGGGAATCGGCGGGGAGAAGAGCGAGCACGTCGGCGTACTCGGGCTTGTCTTGGGCGAACTCGCGGAACTTGGCAGGGAGAGCTGCCCAAGAACCGAAACGCTTTCGGAAGGCATCCGGGTCGTGTTGACCGTCATGGCGATATCGAATCTGGGTCGGAAGTGTACCGTTCATGCGAACGACTCGCGCCCAGTCAGCCAGCAAAGCCGCATCCTCGATTCTGCGGTTGGAAAGGGTCAGGTTCAAGTTCGGCGGCACGAACGGCTTCTCGCCAGGAAGGAAACTGCTTGAGTATCTGTCGTTGGGATACTTGTGTGCGACCAATGAACTCTCTCCTTGACGGAGGACGACCTAGTTCCTTGCCGATCTTGCGAATCGACTCGACTAGTTCGTCCTTGGTCATGGATGTCTCACCGTGAGCGTCGAGCCTCAAGTCCCTTGATCGTCGACACCAGCAGCGCGATCACCTCATCCGCTTCCTTCAGCCGCTGCTCCACGAGCGGCGCGGGAAGGAACTTGCGTGCGCGATGATACCATCCGCGTGTCTCGCGTGCCTCGCCGTTGGCGATCCGCAGACGGTGGATGAACTCCGGCGTCGTGGTCCGTCCGTAGCCCTCCTCGAAGTTCGCGGAGATCGATCCGGCCGACTCGATCATCTGTACCGCGATCACCCGGGCGCGCGGGTCGCGCATCATGAGGTCGGTGTCGTCCGCCACGCGATCGTAGAACTCCATCGCCTTGACGTAGGCCGGGTAGTTGGCCAGAGGATCCACGATCGTGCCGTCCGCGTCCTTGGCTGGTTGGTATCCTCTCCTCCCCGTCGCCGCCATCTCGATCCTCTTTCGCCCGTGGTCCGTTGTTGGAGGGGGTGCGGGGGAGTCTTCCCCCGCCTCCTTTGTTCTTCGTTCTTTGTTCTCTGTTCTTCCGTTTGTCGTGAACGCCCGCGGATTCTAGCCGTGTAGTGAAAGAGGGTCAAGGGACGAGGACGGAGCCCGTCTTCATCGCCGAAGCCGGATTCTGCCGGCCTCGATGATCGCAAGCAGACCGGCCGCGTCCTCCCGCTCCAGACTCGCCACGGCTTCCAGGATCATCTCGACTCTCTGTCGGGCGGGAACGGACTCCGGCAGGGAGACCGGGAAGATCCCCCGATGTCCGGAAGGAGAGTAGAGCAGGATGTTCCCGAAGCCGGTGTCCGCCGCGATCAGAATCCGGGAGTCCGCGCAGGCGCGGCTCAGGATCCGGTCGTCGGGCGCGCCCCGAAGATCCGCATCCCGCACATCGAGCGCATCGTGCCCGGCGGCCCGAAGGGCGGGGGCGAGCGACCGCGGGCAGTCCTCGTCCACCAGGAAGCGGCCCATCTACCGGACCGCGCGGACTTCCTCCGCCTCCAGCGACTTCGCGGCATAGGCGAGGCAGGCGAGGATGTCCTCGCGCGCGATCTCGTACTCTCGGCCGACTTCCTCGAAGGTCATGCCGGAGGCGAGTTGGCCGAGCACCAGCGACACGGGAACTCGCGTTCCCTTCACGACCGGCTTGCCCGATCGCCGGCCGGGGTCCACCTCGATCCGCGGAGCGATGTCCATGTCCCTATCCTATCCGCCGCCGGGCTGCGATTCACCCGCTTTTGCAGGAACCGTCCCCTTCATCTTCTTCGCTCCTCCGGCCCCCTGATCGTCGCCACCAACAGCGCGATCACCCGGGCGCGCGGATCACGCATCGTGAGGTCGGTGTCGTCCGCCACTCGATCGTAGAACTCCAGCGCCTTCACGTACGCCGGGTAGCCGGCGAGCGGATCGCTCAGGTACTTCTCATCGTCCCGCT
>JACPRC010000125.1 GCA_016190175.1 Planctomycetota bacterium | reverse complement strand
GTCCTCGTAGTTCTCGACGTGACGGCGCACGAGGTCCGCGTCCGGCACGACGTCATCGTCGATGAAGAGGACCACGTCGCCCGTCGATCGTCGCACGCCGACGTTCCGGGCGTTCGGGAGCCCTTTCTCCTCGATGCGCACGTACCGCACCGACGGGTGCGCCGCGGCGTACTCCTCGAGCCGCGCATCGCGCGCCTCCGTCTGGTCCACGACGACGACCTCGTCGGGCGGGCGGCTCTGGTGTTCGAAGTGGCGCAGGACGTTGTAGACGACCGCCTGCCGGCCGAGGGTCGGGATCACGAGCGACAGTCTCATGGCCGCAGCCGCCATTCTATCTCTTTCTCGCCGCGACGATGAGGGTACAGAAGTGCCGCCGGTCCGCTAGGACCCGGCCCCCGGCGTACCGCACGCCGAGCAGCACGCGCGACAGGAGCGACCTCGCCGCGCGCTTCCACGCAGGCCTCCGCCGGGGCACCGCCGGGGCGCCTCCTCCGCCGGCCCCGCCGCCCTTCCGCGGGTTCATCGCGAGCAGCCGCCGCTGCCACTCGACGTTGAACCGCCGCACCCGCACGTCGCGGAAGCCGCACCGCCACAGGAGGTCCCGCAGAATGTCCTGTCCATAGTGCGCCAGATGGTCGGGCGCCCCGAACCAGCCCACGCACGCGGGCGGCACCTCCGCCGCGTTGCCCGTCTCGATCACGACCACCCCGCCGTCCGCCAGCCGCTCGCGCGCCGCCCGCAGCTCCCGTTCGGGGTGCGGCAGATGGCTCAGCACGTTGAAGAGGAAGACCGCGCCGAACGGCCCGGGCAGATCCTCGAGACTCTCCCGCACGTCGAGGCCGAGCCGCTCCCGGGCGAAGCGGACGTACGCACCCGCGGCTTCGGAGCCGGCCACCTTCCAACCCGCGCTCCGCAGGAGCTCGAGGAAGTAGCCCGCGCCGCAGCCGATCTCGAGCGCGGTCGGGGGGACCCCTCCGATCCAGGGCCGGACGATCCGGTAGCGCCAGCGCGCCTCGAGCCGCTTCTCGACCGCCTCCGCCGTCTCCACGACGTGATGGAACGTGACGCCGCACTCCTGCTGGTAGAGCGCGTGCAGTTCCTCGTCCGACGGGCGCGGGTGCAGGAACACGAGACCGCACGCCGCGCACCGGAGGTAGCGATAGCCGTTCTCTTCGTGGTGGAACGGCGCCCCGCGGGCGCCGCAGAGCAGGCACTCCGGTTCCATGGGACTACTCATAGTATCGGCATGGCGGTATCATGCCTGTGATGGATGCCCGAGAGCGGTTCAAGCGACTGGCGGAAGCCCATCGAGAGGACGACGCGGACGAGGTTCGCCGGTTCCAGACCGTCCCCATCCTCGATCGGGCCCGGCTGTTCGCGGGCCTGTGTCGGATGGCGCTCGCCGCCGCCGACCCTCGGTCCTTCGAGCCCGAGGCCCGTCCACCGGAGGCGGGGTGGAGGGAACTGGTCCGCCGGGGACGAGCCCTGCGCCGTGTCTGAGATCGACCGACTTGCGGAACTGGTGCCGCATTCGAGGGAGAGAAACGGTTGGCCCGCCCCCGGCCGGCGCGATACAATCCGGGCGTGACGACCAAGGAGCTTCTCCGCGTGTTGCTGGACCGCCTCCCCGACGACACCACGATCGAGGAGGTTCAGTACCAGATCTACGTGCTCCAGAAGATCCAGGCCGGAGAAGAGGACCTCGATGCCGGACGGGTCGTGCCGCACGACGAAGTGATGCGGGATCTGGCCCGGTGGCTGAAGTAGTCTGGACCGGGCGGGCGCGGGAGGATCTGCGCGAGATTCTGGAGTACATCTCCCGCGACTCGAGAGCCTACGCGCAGTCGTTCGCCCTTCGCCTTCACCGAAAAGTCACGCGCCTTTCCGACTTCCCGAGATCGGGCCATGTCATCCCGGAGGACCCGAAGGGAATCGTCCGGGAGGTCATCGTGGGAAACTACCGCGTGTTGTATTTCGAGACCTCGGACCGCGTCGCCATCCTCACCGTGGTCCACGGCGCACGGAGGATCGACCCGCCGTCGGCACAGGACCGGACCAGAGAAGATTGAAGGCGTCCCCGCGCGCGAGTACATTGCGCTCACCCGTGCGCATCCTCTACGTCACGAGCGCCGAACTGGGACGCCCGTACGCGCCCGCGAGCCGCGCCAAGGGCCTGTCGGCGGCCCTCGCGCGCCGCGGGATCGACGTCCATCTCCTGGCCACCTCGCCCGCCTCCGGCTTCTCGCTTCCGAACGGACGCGTGGGCCACCTCCGCAAGCCCGCGGTCCCCAAGCTCGGCGCCGTCGTGTGGCATGCGGACCTGTGCCTCCGTCTCGCGGACCTCTGTTCGGCGCGTTTCGACGCGGTCCTTCTGCGCGAGACGCCGCGCACGATCGAGCCCGCCCTCTTCGCGCTCCTGCGCCGCATCCCGTTTGTCCTCGAGGTGAACGGCATCGCGCCCGAAGGACGCGCCGGGTTCGCGCGCGCCTGCTACGACTGGAACTACCGCAGCGCGGCGCGCATCGTCGTCCTGACGGAGGCGCTTGGATCCCATCTTGCCGCCGAGTTCGACGTCGATCCCGCGCGCATCCGGGTCATCCCCAACGCCGCCGACACGGTGCGCTTCTCGCCCCGCCCGCGCGCGGAGGCACGGGGCCGGCTCGGCCTGCCGCAGGACGCGTTCGTCGTCGTCTACATGGGCAGCTACCACGAGCAGCAGGGCGTGGACTGCGTGATCCCGCTCTGCGGCCTGGTTCCGGACGTCCTCTTCGTGATGACGGGAGACGGGACGGCGCTGCGCCGCAAGGTCGAGGAGGCGGGCCTCGAAGCGCGCTTCCGCTTCGTCGGCGCGCTTCCGGACGACCGGCTCGCGGACGCGGTCTCGGCCGCGGACGTCGCCCTCTCACCGATCCGCCCGGAGGAGGCCTGGCGGACCGAGGCGACCTTCCCGCAGAAGATCGTTGAGTACCTCGCATGCGGCACGCCCGTCCTGGCCGTCGGCCGTTCCGAGGCGCAGGTCCGGATCCTGCGGGACTGCGGAGCCCTCGTCCCTCCGGACGATGGATATGTCGGGCGGCTGGCGGCGTTGCTCGGGGAATGGAGCCGCGATCCCCGGCTCGTCGCCGCGATGGGCGCCCGCGGCGCGGCGACGGTCCGCGAGCGGTACGGCTACGAAGCGATCGCGGCGGAGTTCGAGGACCTTTTCCGGAGCCTGTAGGTGGGACGATTCTCGGTGTTCGGTCTCGGATACGTCGGCTCCACGATGACCGCCGCGCTCGCGGCGCACGGTCACCACGTGGTCGGGGTCGATCCGGACGCGAAGAAGCGGCGCATCGTCGAGGAGGGCGGAAGCCCCGTGGGCGAGCCCGGCATCGCGGAGCGGATCGCGGACGGGCGCGACCGCGGCCTCATCTCCGTGACCGCCGACGCGGGCGAGGCGCTGGCGAAGTCGGAGATCGCCTTCGTCTGCGTCGGGACGCCGTCGACGCCCGACGGGACGATCGACCTGGGGGCCGTGACGAAGGTCACGCGCGAGATCGCGGCGGCGCGGCCGGCGGGAACGGGCATCGTCTACCGGAGCACGATGGTCCCCGGCACGATGGACGACGTGGTGACGCCGATCCTCGGGGAAGGGGTCGAGGCCGCGTACTACCCCGAGTTCATGCGCGAGGGGAGCGCGTGGGACGACTACCTCCACCCGCCGAAGGTCGTCGTGGGGGCGAGGACACCGCGGATCCGCGAGGCGCTGGCGCTCACGTTCCCGTCCGTCCCGACGCCCGTCTTCTGGACGGACTTCCGCACGGCGGAGCTGGTGAAGTACGTGGACAACGCGTTCCACGCGACGAAGGTCACGTTCGCCAACGAGATCGGAATCCTTGCGCAGGCGTTCGGCGTGGACGCGGGCGAGCTGATGAGGATCTTCGTGAGCGACCGGAAGTTGAACATCTCGGAGGCGTACCTGCGCCCCGGGTTCGCGTTCGGAGGTTCGTGTCTCGCCAAGGACCTGCGGGCGCTGACGGCGTGGGCGCGCGGGCGCGGCCTCCCGGCCCCGCTCCTGTCGGGCATCCTCGCAAGCAACGAGGCGCAGATCGCGCGGGCGGTGGAGGTCGTGAAGTCGAAGGCGGGGGCGGGCCCGGCCGGTTTCATCGGCCTGGCGTTCAAGCCCGGGACGGACGACCTGCGGGAAAGCCCGTTCCTCGCGGTCGCCGCCGCGCTCGTCGAGGCGGGGGTGCCCGTGATCGCTCACGATCCCGACGTGAGGTTCGAGCGGCTCACGGGGGCGAACCTCGCGCATGTGCGCGCGGTGCTGCCGTCGCTCGAAGGGCGGCTCGTGGCCGTCGAGCAGGTATGGAGCCGTTCGTCCGTGGTGGTCGCGTGCCGCGGATCGAACCTCGGCACGGAGGCGATGGTCCGCGACTTCGTGCGGCGCGGGGGCTTCGTGGTGGATCTGGCACGGGTTGAGTCGCTTCGGCGGTGGGCCGGGGAGTCCTACTGGTGCGTGGCGTGACGCCGCCGACGGCTCTCGTCTACGACCCCGATCTTCACATCGCCGGAGGGACGCAGTGGGTGACGACCTGCGCCGCGGCGGCGCTGGCAAGCCGATTTCGGGTGACGCTCGCCGGTCCCCGCCCCACCACGGCGAAGGACCTCTCGTCCCAGGCCGGAATCGAACTGCCGGGAATCGAGACCGCCGCGATCGAGGCGGCCCCCGGCCCTTTCGGCCGCCACGCGTCCGACTTCGATCTCCTCTTCCTCACGCACGCCACATGGCTTCCTCCTGGTGCGCGGAGAAACCTCTTCTACTGCCACTTCCCCATCCATCCGCGATGGCGCCGCCTGGGTCCGGTTCCCCTTCCCCTGACACGCCCGAGCTTCTTCCCCCACCGCTTCGATCAGATCCTCTGCCTCGGCCGCTTCAGTCGCGACTGGATCCGGAGGCGCTGGAGGCTCCCGGCCTCGATCATCGCACCCTACTGTCCCGACGCCGCCGGCACCCCGGACGGGAAGCGCCCGATGATCCTCGTCTTCTCGCGTTTCGATCCGGCAAAGCGGCAGATCGAGGCGGTACGCGCATTCCGACGCGTTCTAGGGGAGGCGACTCGCGGCTGGGAACTGGTCCTCGCCGGATCGACGTTCTACCGGGACTACTATGACATGGTTCGTCGCGAGGCGGAGAGTCTTCCGGTGCGCTTCGTGCCGGACCCGGATAACGAGACGAGGAGAAACCTGTACCGCTCGGCGGCCATCTTCTGGCATCTGCGCGGCCTGGGGGAGACGAGGGTGCCGGACAACCTGGAGCATTTCGGGATCGTGCTGATCGAGGCGATGCGGGCCGGCTGCGCGTCGATCGCCTTCGCCGGGGGCGGCCTGACCGAGATCATCGAGCGGCCCGGCGAGGAAGGTGTGCTCATCGAAACCGAAGACGATCTCTGCGCGGCGACGATCGGGCTCGTCGCGGACGAGCCGCGCCGGCGGCGGATCGCCGAATCGGGAGTGCGGCGATCCCTGACCTATGTGCGGTCGCGATTCGACGAGTCGATCCTGGCGGCCGCCGGGGTATGACGCGCCGCCCGCTCCGCTTCTTCGAGCAGTCCGCGGCGGAACGCGTCGACCGAGAAGCGGGCGGCGTCCCGGGCCAGACGGCCGGACATCGATGCCGCGCCCGCACCGTCGCGGCACATCGCCGCCATCCGCGCGACCGCCTCCTCGCTCGAACGGAACCGCAGTTCCGGTTCGCGGACGATCTCGACCTGCCCCCCCGAGTCGGGGACGAAGACGACGCAGCCCATCTTGGCCATCTCGGCCACGGCGATGCCGAACCCCTCGACCTCGCAGGTGTTGAGGCCGTAGCGGAACCGCCCGAGCCGGCGCCACAACTCCGCCGAGGGCAGCGCCCCCTCGAGCGAGCACCAGGGACGTTCCGCCGCCATCGCCCGGACCCGCCGCCACAGCGCCTCGTCGCCGGGCCCGCCGAAGATCGACAGCCCGAGCGGGACGCCGCGCCCCCGCACCGCCTCCACGATCCCGATCGCCTCCTCGGGACGCTTGTCCGCGTCGATGCGTCCCACCCAGGCGCATCGGTCCTCCCGGTCGGCCCAGGGCGCCCCTTCCGGCACGTCCGGAACGGGAGGATGCAGGACGGTCACGGGGACGTCGTACATCCTCCGAACGCGTTCACCCGTGTACGCCGAGTTGACGATCGTCCGATTCCGCAGGACTCCTTCCACGCGGAAGCCGGAGATCCGCCGGCGCATCCAGGGGCCGGGGAACTCGGCGATCTCGCGGCCGACGCTCGTCCGGCCTACGACGTCCTGGCCGTGGCTCGTCGTGTTCATGTATTGGATGCCGGCGACGCCGAAGTCCATCTCGTTCTGCGTGCAGACGAACAGATCGAAATCGCGGCGCCACTTCCGGCACGCGCGCATGAGGAGGTGCCTCATCACGATCGGGCGGCACCGGCCGGTCCAGGGGACCCGGCATGGCAGGCCGCGGGCGGCCAGATCCGTTCCGAAGCGCTCGTCGATCGCCTCCCACGGAACAGGCCGCGCGGCGATCAGCGTGACCGCGCGGCTCTCCGCGAGCGTTTCGAGCGCCACGGCCAGCACGAGTTCGCCCCCCCCCATCGGGGTCATGTCGGGATGGACCACGGCGATGCGCATCGTCATCCGCGCCGCTCCAGGAACTCCGCGACGATTCCGCGGATCTCGCCGACGTAGCGCTCCGCGGTGAACCGCGACGCCCACGACGCCGACAGGCGGCGGAGATCCTCCTGCAGGCCGCGCGACGCGAGGACCGCGGCGATCCGCTCCGCGCCCTCGTCAGGACTCGAGTATTTCATCCGGCCGTCGCCCACGATCTCCCTTTGCGCCCCCGCGTCCAAGACGAACGTCACGCATCCCGCCTGGACCGCCTCCGCCACGGCGATCCCGAAGCCTTCGGTGGGGCAGCAGTTGATCGCGTAGCGGCACCGGGCGCGCATCTCCTCGAGCGCCCGGCGCGGGAGGGCGCCTTCTTCGCGGACCCACTCCCCGTTTTCCTCGACGGCGCGGCGCAGGCGCCGGTAGTACCCGCGCGCACCCGGCCGTCCCACGAGATGGAGCCGGACCGGGAACCCCCGCCGGCGCACGCGGGAGAGGATGTCGATCGCCTCGTGCGGCCGCTTGTCTTCGTCGAGACGGCCGAGGAACAGGAAGCGGTCCTCCCGGTCGCCCCATTCGAGTCTCGGTCCGCCCGCCGGCGGGACGGGCGGGTAGACGACGCGCGCGTCGATTCCGTAGAACTCCCGCATCATCCCGGCCGTGTATTCGGAGCACGCCAGGGTCGCATTCCGGCGGATCCCCTCGAGCGAGAAGCCGGAGAGGGCGCACCGCAGCCGGCGCCCCGGGAATCCGAGAACTTCCTCGTGGAACCACACATAGGCGCGGCCGAGCGCCGTGCGGGGGTGGAGAGTCTTGACGTCCCTTCGATGGCCGGGCCAGTAGACGTATTGGAGCGCGCGACGGCCGAAGTCCATCTCCGCCTGGAGGCTGAAACAGGCGTCGAAGCGGGGCGCCAGGCGGCGGCACGCCCGCATGTACAGGTGGCGGGCCAGCATGAATGTCCGGAGATTCCTCCCCAGGAACGGCGGAATCGGAAGCCGGATGATGTCGAAGTCCCGCGGCGCAAGGGACGTTCCGAAAAGCGGGTTCCAGCGACCCGGGTCGATCTCGCCCGAAGTGATCACGGTCAGCCGCGCGCGGTCACGCAGAGCCTGGATCGTCCACGCCATCACAAGTTCGCTCCCGCCGGGAGGAGTCGGGTTGTAGAAGACCAGCGCGAGGCGGGGCGGGCTCATGGGCCGGACCGGCGCCGCAGGAGCCCGGGCACGACCCCGTGCGCCGCCTCGAGCGACTCCGGCGTTCCGATGTCCACCAGCGGACCGGGGGTGCCGAACGCGCAGAGCCCCCTTCCCACGAGGCCGGGGAAGACGTCTCTTTCGATCGATGCGGACGATCCCTCGGCCACGCGCTCCAGCACGTTCTTTCCCAGGGCATAGACGCCGCCGTTGATCCATCCGCGACCCGCCCCGGCGCCCTTCTCCCGAAAACCGAGGACGTCGCCGCCGGTCCCGACTTCCACGCTTCCGAAGCGCGAACGGTCCTCGGTCTCGACGACGGCGAGCGTGGCGGCCGCGCGCCGATCCCGGTGCTTCCGAAGCAGCGCGTCGAGCTCGACCGGGCAGAAGGAGTCCCCGTTCATCGCGAGGAACGGGTCGGTGCGCACCAGCGGAAGCGCGAGGCGGAGAGCCCCCGCGGTCCCCAGCGGCTCCCGCTCCGCCGAGTAGCGGATCCGTCCGCCCCCGTTTCCGAAGTGCGCGCGGATCTTCTCCGCGCGGAACCCGACGCAGAGGACGATGTCGTCGATGCCGAAACGCCCGGCCCACTCCACCAGATACTCGAGGAACGGCCGGCCCGCCACGGGCAGCATCGGTTTCGGCAGGTCGCACAGGAGCGGTCCGAGCCGGGTCCCGCGCCCGCCCGCCAGGATCGCCAGCGTCGCGGTCATGAGCGGTAGAAGATCGTCCGGCACCCTTCCGCGGAGAAGTCGAAGCCCACGGGTTTCAATTCGGGCAGCGCCGCGATGACGGTGCCGTGCCGTTCGGGCGGCGCGAGGAGGAGCAGGAAACCGCCGCCGCCCGCTCCGAGCAGCTTGCCGCCGATTGCGCCCGCCTCCCGCGCCCGGCGGTAGCAGTCGTCGATCTTCTCGTCGGTGATCCGGCTCGAGAGCCCCCGCTTGATCAGCCATCCCTCGTGGAGGAGTCCGCCGAAATCCCCGAGCGGCCGTTCGGAGGCGAGCGCGTCGACTCCCTTCGCGACGAGATCGCCGAGCTTCAGCAGTTCGCCCGCGAGCGACCCCGACCGTGTCCGCTCGACCTGCTCCTCGAGGATTTCGTGCGCCGTGCGCTGGAAGCCGGTGTACAGCAGGAGCAGATGGCGGCGCAGTTCGCGGATCCGCTCCTCCTTCAGGACGACGGGTCGCACGTCCACGGAGCCGTTCTTCCCGAACTGCATGTGGAGGAACCCGCCGAACGCCGCGGCGTACTGGTCCTGGAACCCGACCCGCTCGCGGATGAGTTCCCGCTCCACGTGGACCGCCTCGGCGGCCACCCGCTCCCGGCTGACCATCCTTCCCCGGAACGCGTGGAGCGCCATGAGCAAGGCCACCGTCGCGCTCGAGGAAGAGCCCAGCCCGGTCCGCGCGGGCAGGTCGTTGAGGTAGTGGATCTCGACGCCGCCTTCGATCCCGAGGAACCGGAGGCACTCGCGCGCGGAAGGATGCTGGATCTCGTCGACGGAGGAGGCCGACTCGACCTTCGAGTAATGGATCCGGAATCGGTAGTCGACGAACGACGTGAGCGGATGGACGGAGACGATGCAGTAGCGGTCGATCGTCGTCGAAAGCGCCGCGCCGCCGTGCCGGAGGAAGTGCTCCGGATAGTCCGTGCCTCCTCCGAGGAAACTGACGCGCAGAGGGGCCTGGCAGATGATCATGGACGATGGCTCCGGTACCACTCGACGGTCTCCCGCAATCCCTCCTCGATCGGAATGCGGGGCTCGAACCCGAGGCTCTTCATCTTCGAGACGTCGATCCGCTTCGCGCGCGGGCCCTCCGGCGCGGAGATGTCGTGGACGATCGCGGCCTTCTCGTCGCCGACGATCCGCAGGAGCAACCCCGCGACCTCGTTGACGCTGACGCTGCGGCCGGTGGCGACGTGCACGGGATCGGACTCCGCATGTTGCTCCAGCATGTGAAGCGCGCCGCGCGCGATGTCCCGCGCGTGCGTGAAGTCGCGCAGGGTCTCGCCCGAACCCCACAGCGCAAGCGGACGAGGACCGTCCACGACCTTGCGGACCAGCGCCGCGACGACATGGGACGTCTCGGCGGAGAAGTTATCCCCCGGGCCGTAGCCGTTGCCGCCGCGGACAATGGCGATCCTGAGGGGACTGTGCCGCGCCGTAAGGCGGCACTGGAGTTCGCCCAGCCGCTTCACCGCTCCCGTGTGGTTCTCCTCCCACGCGCCCTGCCGGTCTCCCCAGCAGTCCTCCTCGCGCACCGGCTCCGGCGTGTCCCGGTAGACGCTCGTGTTGCTGATGAAGGCGAATCGCTCGACGCCCTCGATCCGCGCCGCTTCGAGCAGGTTCGTGTTGAGCCGCACGTTGTCCGCGAACGTCGCGAAGGGATCGAGCGTCAGGCTCTTGAGGCCGCCGGTCACGCCCGCGGCGTGGATCACGAAGCGACAGCCGCGCGCGGCGCGGCGGCAGGTTTCCGCGTCCCGGAGGTCGCCCGCGAGCGTCTCCACCCCACGGAACGGACTGGGCCGCCGGTGCACGACGATGCGCACGCGGGCGCCGAGTTGGAGCAGTTCGTCCACGACGTGCCGGCCGATCATGCCGGTGCCGCCGGCGACGAAGACGCTAGCTCCGGAGTACATGCTCACGATACCACCGAACCGTCCGTGCCAGTCCCTCGCGGAGCGGAGTCGCGGCGCGGAAGCCGATCTTCGCCTCCGCCTTCGCCGTCGAGGGGACCTTGCGCGGGTGCCCCTCCGGCTTCGTCGGGTCGAACCGGACGGGCAGGTCGGCGCATCCCTCGGCCTCCAGGATCGTCCGCACCAGGTCCGCGATGCGGGTCGTCTCCGGCGACGCCAGGTTGATCGGGTCCGCATCCGCGGCCCGCTCCATCGCGAGGCGCATCCCAAGAACAACATCGTCCGCATAGACGAAACTCCGCACGGCCTGTCCCGTCCCCCACACCACGAGGGGCGACGTCCGCGCCGCGACCTTGGCGATCAGGGAAGGGATTACGTGGGCGCGGCTCGGATCGAAGTCGTCGCCGGGGCCGTACGGGTTGCTCGGGCGCACGACGGCGATCTTCATCCCGTACTGGTCGCGGTACGCGCGCGCCTGGATCTCCCCGAGACGCTTGGCCCAGCCGAAGGTGGACTCCGATCCGTGCGGAGGCGCGTCCCACGGGAGCGACTCGTCCAGCAGCTCCGCCGAGCCGGGATAGACGCTGGAGCTGCTCGTGTACAGATACCGCTCGACGCCGGCCTTCCGCGCCGCTTCGAGGAGATGCGTGTTGAGCAGGACGTTCTGGGTCAGGAGCTGCGCCGCCTGTTTCTGGTTCTCGCCCAGCCCCCAGCCGAACGCGGCGAGATGGAACACGTCCTCGATGCCGCGGACGGCCCGCTCGCAGTCGTCGGGACGCGTCAGATCCGCGACCGCGACTTCCACGCCCGGCGCCTCGCGAGGTCTCCGCGACACCGCCCGGACCTCCGCCCCGGCTTCGAGCAGCGCCGGGACGAGCCGCGAGCCCAGGAACCCGAAGCCCCCCGTGACCAGGACGCGCCTTCCCTTCATAGATTGCATCCAGTCGCGGGGATCACGTATCTCATGGATGCGCCCCCAAGGGGGGACGCCGCGTTCCATCGCGAATCTAGAATCGAGAATCGAGAATCACGGTCGCGCGCGCGGGAGGCCGTCATTCTCGATTCCCGATTCTCGATTCCACGCCGAGGGGATCCGCCCCGTCCGAATTCGTCCCGCGGTCGGACGCTCGCCCGGACGCCTGTCATGGAACGATCCTCGGCTCCGGAACGGGCAGGATGAAGCGGCCGCCCCCGCGCACGAACTCCTCCTCCTTCTTCAGGAACTCGTCGAAGAAGTTCCACGCCAGGACGAGGAAGCAGTCGGGCGGATCGGCGCGCGCTTCCGACTCGTGCCGGACCGGAATGCGCATGCCGGGCGTGTAGAGACCTACTTTCAGGTCGTTCTTCTCGGCGGCGTAGTCGATAAGATCGGGCCCGATCCCGCAGTAGTTGAGCAGCGTATTTCCCCGCGCGGGCGCGCCGTAGGCGGCGATCCGTTTCCCCTCGCCCTTCAGCCGCCGCAGGAGCCCCACGAGATCGGTGCGGATCCGCGCCACCCGTGCCGCGAACTCCCGATAGGTCGCGATCGAGAGGATCCCGCGCCCGCGCTCGAGGGCGAGGATCTCGCGCACCGACGCCGTCGCGCGACCTTCGCGCACCGCGTGCAGGATGAACGACCCGCCGTGAATGTCCTTGCGCGCCACGTCCACGATCTCCAGCCCGTGCCGCCCGAAGAGCTTCACGAGCGGGTGCAGCGAGTAGTACTCGAGGTGCTCGTGATACACCGCATCGAACGCCGTGCGGTCGAGGATGTCGACGAGGTACATCGCCTGAACGATGAAGACGCCGTCCTCCTCGAGAAGCTCGGTCACGCCGTCGAGAAAGTCGTCCAGGTCGTCGATGTGGAAGAAGACGCCCGCGGCCGTGATGGTCCGGGCCCGGCCGTGCGACGCCACGATCCGCGCCGCGGAATCGCGTCCGAAGAACGCCTCGACGGTCTCGATGCCTCCGGCCCGCGCGATCTCCGCGATCTTGCGCGCCGGTTCGACCCCGAGCGTCCGCGCGCCCAGCTTCCGGAACCCCTGAAGGAAGGTGCCGTCGTTGCTCCCGACGTCCACGACGAGCGAGTCCGGGCCCAGGGAATACCGTCGCGCGATGTCGGCGGCCAGCGCGCGAAAGTGCTCCGGAAGGGTCCGCGTCGTCCCCGAGACGTATGGATGATCGAGAAACATGATCTCGCGGTCCACCGTCGTTCCGAGCTGCACGAGCGCGCAATCGGGGCAGAAGCAGAGGTCGAGCGGCCAGGCGGGTTCGGGATCGCGCAGTTGATCGGCCCGCAGGAACCGGTTGCAGTGCGGCTGGTCGCCGAGAGAGAGAAACGTCTCGAGGGAGCGGCCGCCGCAGATGCGACAGGGTCTCATGCGAACTGGCTGCGAGTGTAGCAACGATGCGCCGGCACCGCCACCGTCATACGTTCCCGTACGGCCCCGCCGGCAGCATCCGGTACAGGAGGATCAGTTGCCGGATCCCCTCGTCGATCGAACGGCGGGCCGAGAACCCCCTGCGGCGGATCTTCTCGTTCGAGACGACGTAGTTCCGCTTGTCCGGGTCCGTCCCGACCTCGGCGACCTGGATGCTGAGGCCGGGGACCTGCCGCCGGATCCGCTCCGCCAGCTCCGCCTTCGAGAGATTCGCGTCGTCGAGTCCGACGTTGTACGCCTCGCCCTTCATCCCGTCGAAGTGCTCCAGGCCGAAGAGGAACGCCTCGGCGACGTCGTCGATATGGACGAAGTTGCGCTTGAAGTGCGGCTCGTAGAGGACGAGGAAGCGGTCGCGGACGGCGCGGTAGACGAAGTCGTTGACGAGGAGATCCAGCCGCATGCGCGGGGACGGGCCGAAAACGGTCGCCAGCCGGAGCGAGATCGCGTTCCCCCGGGAGAGCAGTTCCTTCTCCGCCTGCACCTTCGTGGTCCCGTAGAGGGAGATCGGTTCGAGCGGGGAATCCTCCGTGCAGTGCATCTCGCCGGACTTCGTTCCATATCCGCTGTTCGTGCAGGGCCAGACGCATTTCTGCGACGGGCTGCGCAGCCGGTTCAGCAGGACGATCGCGTCGAGGTTGACGGACCTCGCCAGCCCGGGGTCGCGGTCGCACGCGGGCGCGCCGACGATCGCGGCGAGGGGAAGAACCGCGTCGTGCCGGGCCGCGAGGTCCTTCATGACCCGCTCGTCCCGCGCGTCCCCGAGGACGAAATCGAAAGACGGGTGGGCGGCGTAGGAAAGGAGCCCGCACTGACGATAATGGAGATTGTCGAGCGCCGTGACGGAATAGCCGCGTTGAAGAAGATGCCCCACCAGGACCGATCCCACGTATCCGGCCGCGCCGGTGACGAGCACGCGCTCCATGCGATCAACCTCCTCGGGAAGTCCGCGGGACAGTGTATCATGCCGTGGGGCGTTGCGGTTCAAGGAGGAGCGTGATCGTGACCGGATCGGGCGGACCCCTCATCTCGGTCCTGACGCCGTCCCTCAACTGCGGGACCTACATCCGCCAGTGCATCGAGAGCGTGCTGACGCAGGACTACCCGCGCTTCGAGCACATCGTCGTGGACGGCTGTTC
>JACPRC010000124.1 GCA_016190175.1 Planctomycetota bacterium | reverse complement strand
TCTGCCTCAAGGCGATGGAGAAGGACCGCGGCCACCGCTACGCGTCGGCGCAGGAGTTCGCGGACGACATCGCCCGCGTCCGGCGCGGCGAGGCGATCCAGGCGCGGCCGCCGAGCTTCTTCTATCGTCTGGGCAAACGGCTGGCGCGCCGCAAGGCGCTGACGATCGTCAGCGCCGCGGCGATCGTCGTCGCAGGCACGCTGGCGACCGTCGCCGTCGTCTCGCAGCGCAAGGCGCGGGTCTCACGCGAGCAGGCGCTGACGCAGCTCCGCAAGCGCACGCAGATGGCGCTCGAGGCCGCGCTCGGCTTCCGCCGCGCGGGCCGGCTCGAGGAGATGCGGCGCTACGGAGCGGAGACGGAGGAGGCGTGCCGCGAGGCGATCCGCGACTTCCCCGACCGGCCGGAGCCGCACCACGAGCTGGGCCGCATGTATCGCGCCCTCATGCGCGACGGCGACGCGCTCGCGGAACAGGAGGCGGCCTTGCGGCTCGACCCGCGCTATGCGCCGGCCCTGTACGAGCGAGTCGTCCTCCTCGCACGCCGCTACCGGCGACTGCTCGCCGAGTTGATTGCGCGCGCCTGGAGGGAGGAGGGGAGGCTCGACGAGCCGTCCCGCCGCGCACTCGGCTCGAAGGACCCCGAGATGCAGGCGTTACGCGCCCGTCTGGCCGAGGATCTGCGGTTCCTCGATTCCGAAGCCGCGCGCGGGCTCCAGGCTTGGGTCAAAGGCGAGACGGCGGCCGCGCGCGAGTCTCTCTCCGCGGCGGTGAAGAAACCGGGGGCGCCGGAGGAGGCGTTCGAGGCGCTCGCGACGCTCGAGGCCGAGCAGGGGCGCTACGACGAGTCTGTCCGCGTCTGGTCGCGGGCGATCGACGCCGACCTCGGCTATCTGCCGCATCTCGAGGGACGCGCGGGCGCGTACATCGAGTGGGGGAGGTCGAGCGGTTCGCGCGAGCACTTCGAGAAGGCGGTGGAAGACTACGCGACGGCGCTCGGCCGCGAGCCGCGGATCACCGCGTGGATCGGGCGCGGCCGCGCGCGCACGGAGTGGGCCGTCCGCATGGAGAACCCCGCCGGCCTGCACCAGGCGGCGGTCGAGGATTTCGGGGAGGCGCTCAAGGCCGATCCGGCGGCGGAGGAGGCGTGGACGGGCCGCGGCCTCGCGCGCCTCAACTGGGGGGCGTTCCAGCAGGACCGCCGCGAGGATCCCTCCGCCCTGTACCAGCTCGCCGTGCAGGACTTCGGCAAGGCGCTGGAAAGGAACCCCGACCGGGACGGGACGTGGTCCTTGCGCGGCCTGACCCACCTCTACTGGGGCGACTGGAAGAAGGAACCCGCGGCGCCGTACGAAGCCGCCATCCGGGACTTCGACGAGGCGATCCGGCGGAGTCCGGTGCGGGAGTGGACCTGGAGGTACCGGGCGCACGCCAGACGCAAACTCGGCCTCGTTCTCGAAGATCAGGCGAAGGATCCGGTGGAGCGGTACGAAGGCGCGATCGCCGACTACGGCGAAGCCCTCCGGCGCGACGCTTCGCGGGGGGAATCGTGGGTCATGCGCGGCCGGACGCGCGTCGATCTGGCGCTGTGGATCTCGGGCCAGGGACGCGATCCCGAGCCGCTCTTCCGCGATGCCGTGGGCGACTTCACCGGGGCGATGAAGTTCGACCCCGCCGCACGCGGTTTGCGCGCCGACGCCCTCGCCACCTGGGCGCTGCATCGCATGGAGCACGGGAACGATCCGTCGGACCAGTTCCGCGGGGCGATCGGGGACTACTCCGCGATCCTCGATCAGACCCCCGCCGACGCGGACGCCTTCGCGCGCCGGGGACGCGCGTACGAGGAATGGGGCCGGTGGACGAAGCGGCCCGAGGAGTACCGGGCGGCCCTGCGCGACTACGAGGCCGCCGTCGAGCGCGACCCGAAGCGTGCGGATTCCCTCCGCAAGTCGATCGACTTCTGCCGAAGAATGGCGCAGTAAATCCAGCCTGTCTGCTCTTACTGCGACCTTGACGCGGACCGCAGGAATCGCATACCCTTCGCGGGTCGCTTGAGAAGAACCTTGTCCTGAGCGAGGCGCCGCAGGCGCCGAGTCGAAGGAGGAAGCCGTGCGTGCCATCGTCGCCCTCTCCGTGCTTTTCGCCGCAGGCTGCGGCGGAGGCCCCCGTCGCGACGCGCCGTCCGACGCGTTCGTCAAGCTGGACCGCGACGGGACCGTCCCCGTCCTCGCGGGCGAGTTCGAGGTCGCCTCGCACCGCATCGAGAACGAGAAGGGACTCGTGAAGTACTCGGTCGCCGTGCGCAACCTGCGATCCGGCGCCAACGCGGCGCGCGTCCATGTGCGCTTCTTCGACGCCTCTTTCGGCACGGAGTATGAGAAGGTACCCGTCGCGAGCGACGAATCGTTCGGCGCGTCGGAGACGAGGACGCTTCACGGCAGCGTCGATTTCAGCGGTCTTCCCGACGGCGCGCAGATCGCGAGGCTCGGGCTTTCGGTCTCGCTGAAGAAGTGATGCCGGCCCTTCCCGACGAAGTCCAGACCGCGCTCAGGAAACCGAAGCAGGTCTTCGGCAAGTACGTCCTCATCAAAGAACTGGGGCGGGGCGGGATGGGCGCGGTCTACAAGGCGTGGCAGCTCGAACTGCGCCGCTACGTCGCGATCAAGTTCCTCCTGGGCGCGGCGGGGGAGGAGGAGCTGAAGCGGTTCTACCGCGAGGCGCAGACGGCGGCGGCGCTGGCGCACCCGAACATCGCGGCGATCCACGAGATCGGCCTCCAGGACGGCAAGCACTTCATCGCGATGGAGTTCATCGACGGCCACTCGCTCGAGAAGCTGAAGGCGCCGAAGGACCGCCGCGAACTGCTGCGGATCGTGGAGATCATGCGGGACGCGGCGAAGGGCGTCGAGTTCGCGCACTCGAAGGGCGTCATCCACCGCGACCTCAAGCCCGCGAACATCATGGTGACGAAGGAGGGGAAGGCGTACGTCACCGACTTCGGCCTCGCGCGGCCGATCAAGGACGAGGCGAAGATCCCGGGGACGGGGCTCATCGTGGGGACGCCCGCGTACATGTCGCCGGAGCAGGCGCGGGGGGACCGGGAGAAACTGGACCGCTACACGGACGTCTACTCCCTGGGAGCGACGCTGTACGAGCTGCTCTCGGGGAAGCCGCCCTTCACGGGGAAGACGGCGCTGGAGACGTTGCAGCGGGTGGTGAGCCAGGAGCCGCTCCCGCCGACGCGGATGAACCCGGGGATCCCGCCGGAGTTGGAGGCGGCGTGCCTCAAGGCGCTGGAGAAGAAGAAGGGAAGGCGATATCGGAGCGCGGCGGAATTCGCGGACGACCTGGAGCGCTACCTGAAGGGGCAGCCGCTCAGGGCGAGGCCGCCGTCGGGAGGGGAGAAGGCGCTGCGGTTCCTGCGGAAGCGGTGGCCGTTCTTCGCGGCGGGGGCGGTCGTGCTGGTCGCTGCGATTGCCCTGTGGGTGCGAGCGGGGCAGAAGCAGGGTGAATTGCGCGATCTGGAGATCCGCGCGGAGGAGCTCTACCGGCAGGAGAACTGGCCAGACTGTCAGAAGACGCTGTTGGAGTTCGAGGCGAAGGGGGGCAAGAGCGCGCGGGCATCGCGCATGCTGGCGGACTGCAAGGTGAGGCTCACGGACACCGGGGCGGCCGTCAGGCGGCGCGACGCCGCGCTGCCGCATTTCAAGCAGGGAGCGGCGAAGCTGGAAGAGGCGCGGGGGCTGGCGAGGGTGGCGGAGTCGGGAATCCGGGCGGTGCGGGACAAGTACCGCGAGGCGATCGGCTTTCTCGAGAAGGCGGTCGCGGCGGACGCAACATACAAGGAGGCATACTACGCGCTGGTGGAAGCGTACAACGAATTGCGGGACGACGAGGGGCTGAAGCACGCGGATCGGCTGGTGGAACTGGACCCGGAATCAGGCAGGGCGTACCTCTTGCGGGGAAAGCTCAGACTGTGGGGGTACCTGAGGGAAACGGGAGCGGTCTACGACAACACGATCACCGCCCTCTCCTACGATGCGGCGGCGGTGGCGGCCCGTGTGCAGACCGATTTCGACAACGCGATCCGGCGCAAAGTGTCGGACTTCAATACGGACATGATCGCGGGGGTGAGAGGCTATCTGCAGGGAGATTTCGAGAAAGCGAGCCGGGCCTTCCAGTCCGGAATGAGCAAGTCCGCCGACGACCGGGACCTCTACCTGCTGGCGGCCGTTTACGCCGAAGTCGCCATGGTCCATGACCGGCGGTGGGTGAGCGATCCCGTGAAGCTGGCCCGGGAGATGTACCGGCTCCAGCCCAACGACCCGGCGGCCCTTTGCACCTATGCGATGCAGCATGTGGTCCACGGCCTTCCCGCGGGCATGCTCGATCTGGTGGAGAGGAACCTCCGGAATCCGCCCGACCGGCACACGGAGCGCCTGCTGGTGCGACTCAAGGTGGATCTGCTCATGTTCGCGTTGCGGCACGCGGAGGCCGCCGTATACGCGCGTGAACAGGCGCAGAGGCTCGCGGACGGGTTCTTGTACCTCAAGTCGCTGGGCTGCGACGCATCCCTCACCCTGGAGGGCTTCCTGCGGTCCATCGAGGTCGCCAAGAAGATGGATCCGCGATGTGCCTACGGAGCGGACTGCATCGCGTTGGCGAAACTCCGGTCGCTCAAGCGCTACGAGGAGGCGGAGCGGGAAGGCGACCGTCTCTTGCGGGAAGGGTTCTATGCACGGCTCAAGGTCAGTCGCGCGCATCGCGCCCACTTGCTGGACAACCAGGCCATGTGCCGGAACGCCGCGGGCGATGCTGCGGGGGCGTTGAAATATGCCGAGGAGGCGGTGCGCCTCTTCGACAGCGGGTATACGCGCACGGAGTACTCCTACGCCCTGTACTGGAACGGGCGCGACGCCGAGGCCAGGGTGAGCGCGCTCCGCGCGCTGGAGATGATCGATCCCGCGATCAACCCCGAGCAGGTGAAGTACGCGTCGGAGCTGCTCGGAGTCCTGAACCGGAAGCTCATTCGAGCCGACAAGCAGGCCCTTGTCACGGCGGGGCAGGCGAAGCTGAAGGAGGCGCGCGTCCTGGCCCGGAACGAGAAGTCCGGGACCCGGCACGTGCGGGAGCGGTATCGGGACGCGATTCAGGCGCTCGAGAAGGCGGTGACGGAGGACCCCGACTGCAAGGAGGCGCACTACGCGCTGGTGGAGGCGTGCAACGAACTGAGGGACGGGTCGGGGCTCAAGCATTCCGAGCGACTGGTGGGACTGGACCCGGAGTCGGGCACGGCCCATTTGCTGCGGGCGAAATCGAGGCTCTGGGACCATCTCCTGGAGACGGGATTCGTCTTCGGGAACACGATCCGGACCGTCCCCTACGATGCCGAGAAGGCGTCGTCCCGGATCCTCTCGGACGTGACCGAGGCCGTCAAGCGAGGGGCCCCCGCTTTCCACCTCGCGTTGGTCCAGGGCGTTCTCGCCGACCTGTCGGGGGACCTGAAGCAGGCGCAGGAGGCGTACGCCGCGGCGGCCTTGAAGAGCGGGGACGACCCGGACGTGATGTTCTTCCGCGCGGCGTTCGCCGTCGTGGCGCGCACGTGCGATCGCAGGCTCGTGGACGATCCGACCGGCATCGTGACGGCCGCCTACCGTGCGCAGCCCGGCGACCTCTTCACGGTCCTCCTGTTCGCGATCGAGACCGGACGCAGGGGGAACGCGCCGCAGGCGCTGGAGCTCCTGGAGCGTGAGTTGGGCGACGGTCCGGGGGCCGACGCCCTCCCCCTCCTCCTGCAAGTGAAGATCGACCTGCTGGCCCGCGTGGGTCGAAGGCAGGAGGCCGTCCGGCTCGCGAAGACGGAGGCGGAGCGGCTGAAGGACGGCTTCCTGTGGGCCGCCGCGATCGACCAGGACTCGGACGGGGGCGTCGAAGAAACCGTGCCCCTGGCGGACAAGGCCAGGACGGTTGATCCGCGAAGCTCGTTCTTCGTCGATTCCGCCCTCCTGGGTCGTCTCTTCAGCGCGAAACGATTTGCGGAGGCGGGACTGGTCGCGGATCGGCTTCTCAAGGAGGGGTTCTACCGGCGTCTGAGCGAGAGCCGGATGCATCAGTCATACCTCCTTGCGTGGAAGTCCCAGTCAAGGTACTACCTGGGCGATTTGCCGGAAGCGGAGAAACTGGGGCGGGAAGCGGCCGAGCTCTTTCCGTCCGCCTTCACGCGCTTCATTCACGCCTGCGCGCTCTTCTCCAAGGGCGCGTATGCCGAGGCGCGCGAGAGCGCGAAACTCGCCCGTGAGATGTTGGATCCCGAAGCCATCCCGGGGATGCGGGAGAGGCTGGAGCAACTGCTGGAGACGATCCGGAAGAAGACGGGAGACGATCCCAAGAAATGACGAGACGTGGCGATGTCGGTGTCGATTCCGTCAATGGCGGTTGGGGAGCGTCCGTACTGCCGGTTGACGGAGTCGGAGTGACGATTGCGGATGCCGGCTTTCGGTCAAGGGAGATGAGAGAATGTCGACCCTCGCGGGAATTCTGATCGCGTGCCAGTGCGCCGCCGCCGCGCCGGATGAGGCGCAGGATCCGGCCAGATTCGGACCGCTCTTCGCGAACGCGAAGATCATCCAGATGATGGCGAATCCCGGCGAGAAGCTGCGCGCCGGACCGCTCACGCTCTTCGTGGACCCGGTCACCCACCAGGCCTGCAAGGAAGTGACGGTCGATCCCGCCAAAAACCTGGTCATCCCGGCTCTCTACCGGGATCCGTCTACCGGGAAAGTCGTGCATGTCTACCTCTTGCGCCCGGTCGGCGGCACGACCGATCGCTTCGCGGTGCGGGGGACGGGCTCCTCCACACTGCTGGTCATCCCGGACAAACTCGGGACGAACCCGATCGACAAGCGGACGTTCTGGGTGCGCGGCGGACGGGACGGACGCAAGTTCGTCCGGCAGGTGAGCTACTACGAGGTGGTCGCGTACACCTCGAAAGACGCGTTCTTGGCGATCGCATCCTCCGGGGGCGGGCTTCAACCGGGACAGATCGACGGGGTGGGCTTCGGCGATGCCGGCTCGGAACCCGTCGAGATCCCGGGCGAGAAGAAGGATGGCTACGGGGCGGGGATCAAGACGAGCAAGAGCGTCGCCGAGACCGGCGAGACGGTGACCGTGACGACCACGATCGACGCCGCCGGTTCCGACGCGGAGAGAGAGTTCATGGTCCGCTATTCGGCCCCGCAGGCCAACCCCCCGACCGCGGGCGAAATCGTCCGCGGCGACGGGACCAGCACGCAGGTGTTTCAGACGACGCAACCGGGCGAGCTGAGGATCCGGGCGAGCGTGACCCGCGTCCGCTCGGTGGTGAACGGGACGGTGGAACGCGACCCCGATACGGCCATCCTCGACCCGAACGAACCCGTCATCGCGCCGAACGAGTACACTTGGACCCAGACGCCTCAGGGCTGGACCACGCCTCAGAGCGTCCCGACGTCCGTTTCGGGAGGCGGAGGCTCGGGGAACCGCTCCTGGATCGCCCCCACGGCCATCGCCGTCGGGGCCGGCGCGACCGCGGTCGTCGTGGTCACGGCGATCGCCACCGGGAAGAAGCCGGATCCGGCGAAGCCCGACTCCGTCACGAAGGTGACCGTCGAGCTGGAAGACTGGCAGGTGAACGAGAAGGACGCCGAGGCCGTGAGCAAGGGCCGGGATGCGATGACCAAGGTCAACGTCGATCCGACCGCCGCGAACACGGGCGCCGGCGACTCGCTCGTGGTGATCACGGCGAAGATCGTGGAGGACTAGCCTCCAGGACGTCGCGGATCGCCGCCGCCTCGTCGCAGACCCAGGGGTCGATCCCCGTGAAGTCGCCGTGGAGCGCCGACGGCGGGCCGGGCGAGCGGCGGCACCACGCTTTGAGCGGGCACGGCGCGCAGGAGCGGAAGTCCTCGATGCGCAGCGCGCGGATCCGGCGAAAAAGGTCGGAGTCGCGCCAGATCCCGCCGAAGCTCCGCTCGCGGACGTTGCCCGCGAAGAGCGGCACCGCGATGCAGGGGCTCACGCCGCCCGACGCGAAGATGGCGCACGTCGCCCGCGCGCAGTTGCACTTGAACTCGTCGTCCGTCGGATCCGCCTTGCGCTTCGACAGGTGCGGCCGCAGCGGCCCGCGGTACAGCCCGGCGAGCGTCGCGACGTCCACCCGCTCCGCGAGGCTCCCGGCCGTCCCGTCGTAGCGGCCGGTGATCGTGCCGTCCACCTGGAAGGAGAGCCCCATCTTCGAGGCCAGGTCGATCATCGCCCCCGTCTCGCGCGCGTTCCCCTTCATGAGGATGAACTTGAGCGTGACGAATACCCCCCGCGCGCGCATCCGCTCCGCGCCGCGCAGCGTGCGCTCCCACGAGCCGCGGACCCGCGTGATCGCGTCGTGCGTCCCCGGGGCCGCTCCGTACGCGGAGACCGCGACGCCCGCGAGCGTCGGATAGGCCGCGAGCCGGTCGCACGCCGCTTCGGCGAGGAGCGTCCCGTTCGTGAGGAGCGTGATCGCGAACCGCAGGGACGACGCCTCGTCCATCAGGTCCCAGAAGCGCGGGTGGGTCATCGCCTCGCCTCCGCTGAACCCGAGGTAGAGCGTCCCCTCGTCGCGCATCTCGCGGAAGACCCGCCGCCAGTCGTCGAACGTCATCGCGTCGGGCGCGGGCGGCCGCTCGCGGTCGAAGTTGTAGCAATGGACGCAACGGATGTTGCAGCGGAGGGTCAGCTCGACGGTCGCGTTGAGCGGGATGCAGCGCTCGTACGCCTCGCGCGCGAGCGCGGAGGCGAGCCCGTCCTGGGGCGCGGGCTGCCCGTGCTCGTTCACGACACCAGCCCGCGCTTCCGCAGGTCCTCGATGAAGCGTTCGACGTCCGCGCGCGCGGCCGCCTCGTCGACCTCGAACTCCTCGGAAACGCGCGCGGCGAGCTCCTCGATCCCGCGCTCCTCGCGGAGTTCGTTCCAGAGGAACGTGCCCACCTCGTTGAGCCGGTGGATCTCGCGGCGCTGCGGGACGACGATGACCGCCTCGCCGCCGAGGATCTGGAAGGGCCAGGAGTCGACGCGCTTCGCTTTCATCCGGTCACCGGGATCTCCAGATCGTAGCACACCTCCTTCGCGTCCGTCCCGTCCGACAGCTCCGCCAGCGTGCGCCGCCCGTCGATGCGGTTGAGGACCCCGAGGCGCCGCCGCCAGAGCGAGGGCAGTCTCGGCACGGCCGTGTCGGGCAGGTGCGTTCGCGCGAAGGCGCGTTCGCTGGCGAGGAGCGTCGCCTGCCGGCGGATCACGTCGCCGTTGAGGGCGGCGCTCCACTCGATCTGCTGCCCCGTGTGGAAGACGACGGCGAGGTCGAGGCGGTCTCCCGCGCGGACGCGCGGCGGGTCCGCGAGCGGGAGGAAGAAGGCCTTCCAGTGGCCGCCCCGGCGGGAATCCACGCGCACGCCGGGAGCGAACTCGGCCGTGAACCAGGCCGTGAAGCCGTGGAGCGTGCCGCCGCGCGCGACGGCGAACCGCGCGGAGCCCGACCGCGGCCACGGCTTCGGATCGCGCTCGAGGTCGAAGGAGGCGAACCGCGCGGCGGGCGCGAGCGGGTTTCCGGCCGCCCGCCAGAGGAAGTGGGGCATGTTCGCCGCCATCGCGTGGATCGTGTCGAAACGCAGTCCGGGGCACGTGTGGCCGGGTCGAACGGCGCGGCGGTAGAGTCCCGGCGCGTGCGAGGGGCGCGCCCAGAGGTCCACGCGCGCCGGGATGAGATGCCCGCCGCGGCGGAGCCACCGGTCGCGCGCGTCCGTCATGCACTCCACGAGGTGCTCGTCCACGCCGATCTGGCCCACGAGGTCGGAGACCACGACGTCGGCGCGCTCGGGAAGACGGACATCGCGCGAGTCGGCATGGAGGAACACGACGCGGTCCTCGACGCCGTTCTCCTTCGCGAGCGCCCGGGCGACGTGGACGATGGGATGGCGCTCGACCGCGTAGACGCGGCGCGCCCCGGCCTGGAGCGCGAGGAGCCCGAGCACGCCCGTCCCGCACCCGAGGTCGGCGACGACGGAGCCCGTCCGGACGCGCTTCCGAAGAGCGCGGCGGAACGCGTCGATTCGCAGCGGAGCGCCGATGAGAAGGAGGTGGGTGGAGAGGCTGGACATCAGGACATCAGGTTCATCTGGCAGTTCGGGACCATCGAGTTGCTCTTGCCGCAGGCGAGGCTGAAGCGCTCGTAGACCTTCTCCGTCGCGACGGTCGGCGCGCGGTAGGGCCTCTTCTTGCGGGCCGGTGTCTCTTTCATGACATGATGGTCTTGAAACAGTTCGGGTCCATGGGGTCCTGCTTCCCGCACGCGAGGCCGTAGCGTTCGTAGATGCGCTCGGTGGAGACCCGCGGAGCGCGGTAGGGGCGGCGCCTCGGCCTGGGCTTGGGCTTCATGCGCCGTCATCCTAAACGCCGCGGCCCCGGTTTGCAACGACGCCGTACCTACTGCGGCACGTAGTAGATCTTCCCCGTGCTCGTCACGACCATGATCACGCCGTTGGTGTTGTCCGACGTCACGTCGCTGACCGTGACGCCGGACCCGAAGTACCACTGGCTCTGGACCGTGCCGTTCGCGCGGCTGATGCGGAAGAGCTTCCCGTTGTTGTTGCCGATCCAGACGCTCCCGGCGGTGACGAGCGGGGTGCACATGATCGCGTTGGCCCCGTCGGGCTGGCGCGGGTTGACCGTCCAGGCGGCGTCCTTCGTCCCGTCCGAGACCTTCAGGTTGTAGACGTGGCCGTCGCGGTCGCCGAAGAAGAGGTTGTTGCCCTGGTCGACGTAGACCATCGTGTAGATCGCGGCGTTCGTGACCCCCGGCGGATCTTCGGTGAGAGGATTGTGGATCGCGTCATAGAACGACCACACGTTCGCCGCGAAGCCGCCGTCGTAGGCGTCGATCCGGTGCACGCGCCCCCCGTAGTCGGCGATGAAGAGGTCGCCGCTGAAGAAGGCGTCGACATTCGCGGCGCCGCGCAAGTGGTACGCCTTGCTGTCGCTGTTCTGTTCGTACACGACGCCGTCGGAGGCGCGGATGCTCCACGCGCGCGCGACGCCGCCCGAGGCGTCGGTCCCGGCGAAGACGCGGACGGGAGCGCCGTCGATCGTGAGCCTCGTGCGCACGGGCGTGGTCGTGCCCGTGGCGAAGACGCGGTAGCGGGTCGTCAGCGAATACGAGAAGAGCTTCGCCGTGCCGGAGGTGTCCTTGCCGCCGAAGAAGACGGCCGCGCCGTCCGTGTTCATGGGGGAGGTGACTTCGCCCAGGTACGGTCCGCCGTCCGGGTCGCCCGCGACCGGCGGCTGGAAGGGCCATCCGCCGACGGGGTTGAGCGCCGCCCCCGTGTCCTCCAGGAAGTAGAGATAGCCCGAGGTCGTCCCGAAGAGGATGACGTTCTCCAACGTCGCGGGGGTGCCGTTGATGTCCATGTACGTCCAGAACGGCGAGCCGACGATGTCCCCGTTCGACTCCGGGACGTCGTAGGAGTAGTTCTTGAAGGCGCCGGTGGCGTCGAGGACCCACACACGGTCGTTGTTGGCCCCGTCCGCGTTGCGGCTGACCATGTAGGCGGAGAGGAACGCCCCGCCCGCGTCGAAGGCGACCTCGACGGTGACGGCGATCGCTCCGGAGGTGGGGTCGAGCTGCACGCTGCCGCTCACCTTGTTCCCGCCCTTCGTGACCCACTGGACGACCGCGCCGCCCGAGTCGGGGAGGTTGTCGCAGTTCGCGTCGCCGTCGTCGTCGCGGCGCTGCGCGGGGTTGCCGTTCCCGGAGCCCGCGCCGGTCGTCGGCGCGACGGCCCGGTAGGAGACGTTGGACGCCGTCGCCGTGAGCGCCTGCGCCAGCGTGATCTGCGTCTCGGAGTCGACGGAGGAGACCACGTACTGCCCGGCGTCGCTTCCGCCGAGGATCAGGAAGTGGTCGCCCGCGGCGACCCCCTTCGTGACGAACGTCGCGCCCGCGTCGGTGACGACCGCGGAAGCGGCGGTCGTGGAGAGCGTCGCCTGCTCCTCCTTCGTCGTGTACTGGTAGTCGAAGGAGAAGACGACGTCGCTCCCGCCGTTGCCGTCGGTCACCTTCACGTTGCGGCCGGATCCGACCGTGTAGCTTCCGTCGAAGAAGCAGCCGGGGCAGCCCATGTCGAGGGCGGCGTTGCGCGCGACGGTCAGGTGGCGGCCGCCGCTCTTGGCGTTCGTGAGCTCGACGCTCTCGAACGCCGTCCAGGTCGCTCCGTCGGCCACGTCGAGGCCGCTGCCGGCGCCGGCATAGCCGGCGTAGGACACCTTCAACCCCTTCACGTCGAGCTCGCCGGTCGAGGAGACCGTGAAGTCGTAGCGCGCGCCGACCGAGGCGCGCGTGATCACCGGGCGGTTCGCGGAGTTCACGGTCGTCGTGCGCAGCGTTCCCTGGATGGAGAGCGTCTTCGCGTCGGCGAGCGTGAGCTGCGGATAGGCGCCGCCGGTCCCCGCCAGTTTCAGCGTCGCGCCCGAGCTCACCGTTACACCCTGGTTTGCCTGGAGCGCGTTCGTGCCGAGGTCGAGCGTCCCCGAGAGGACTTCGACGAGCCCGTTCGCCGTGACGCTGCCGCCGAGCGTCGCGGTCTTCGAGACGGTGTCCACCTGGAGCCGGTTGTACGTCGCCGCGAGGACCGTCTGGTCGACGGAGGTGCTCCGGTAGCTGCAGATGCCCGAGGCTCCGGGCGCGTAGGTTCCGAGGGCGGAGACCGTGCCCGAGAAGGCGAGCGTGCCGGCGCCGGTGAAGGTCGTCGTGCCGCCCGTCCCGTTGAACGTCCCGCTCACCGTGACCGTGCCGGTCGAGACGTTCAGCGCCCGCGTTCCCGAGCCGCCGAAGGAGAGCGTCCCGCTCACCGTCACGGTCCGTGAGTTCGCGTCGAGAGTCCCTACGGTGATCGTGAGGTTGTTCGACACCGTGAGGTTCCCCGCGAGCGTCACCGTTCCCGCCGTCTTGTTGACGACGATGTTGAGGTAGCTCGTGGAGCCGGGGGTGAACGTCTGCGCCGCGGTCCCGTCGAACGTGATCGAGGTCCCCGCCGCGAAGGTGAAGGTCCCGCTGTTCGTGAGGTTCCCGTTGAGCGTCAGCGCGCCGCCCGTCCCGAGGTTCACCTGGCTGCTCGTCTGCACCGTGAGACCGCGGCACGACGCCGCGGCGCTCAGGGTCGGCTTCACGGAGACGTTGGGTACGATCGCGTCCTCGGTCGACTGCGGGTAGTTGTCGCTGGGGGTCCAGTTGGCGGCGAGCGTCCAGGACGTGTCGGTCGCGCCGGTCCAGGTTCGGACTACGAACCAGACGATGGAGCCGGGGCTCACGGTGCCGGACTCCCGGTCGTCCTCCTTCGACTCGCCGCCCGAGCCGCCCGTGTAGTTCTGGACGTTCACGGTGTTCGCGTAGCCGGGCGGCGTGCGGATGTTGAACTGGCCCCCGCCGAGGCCGGCCGGGAAGTCGCAGTCCTGAACCGTGTACGTCCCCGCCGCGGAGATCCGGAAGTTGAGCCACACGCCGGGGCTCGCGGCGTTCGAGAAGCGGACGTTCGTCAGCGTGTTGGCGGTGAGCGTCGCCGCCGGGTCGAGCCACATCCCGTTCGAATCGGGATACGAGACGTTCAGTCCGTTCACCGTGACCGTGCCGGACAGCGTGAAGGCGAAACGCGTCGATCCGTTCCACGTCACCGTCGGCAGGTTCGGGCTCGTGCCGCTCGCGTCGAACGTGCCGCCTGCCGACACCGAAGTCCCCAGCCGGAGGACCGCGGTGCCGGTCATCTTCAGAGTGGTGGAGGCGCCGCACGTCATCGTGCCGTCCACGCGGAGGTCCGAGCCCGACGCGAGCTCCAGCGTGCGCGCAGCCCCGCCGGTGAGCGTCAACGTCCCGCTTGCGACGGACGTGCCGCTCAGCACGACCTTCATCCCCGCGGAATCTGTGATCGTCACGTTCGCGTAGGTGACCGGGGCCATCGTCTGGTCCGCCGTGCCCAGGTACTCGACCGTGCTCGATCCCGCGGTGAACGCGCCGAGGCTCGTGACCGTTCCGCGCAGCTTGAGCGCCCCCGCGCCGGAGAACTGGATCTCGCCCGTCGAGTTCGCGTTGATCGCGCCCGTCACTTCGATCGTCGCGGTCGATGCCGCCAGCCGGTGGCCGTTCGCCACCGACGCGCTTCCCGTGACCGTGAGGTTGTTCGCGCCGAGGCTCAGCCGGCCCGCGGTGATCGTGAGGTTGCCGGCGACCGCGAGCGCCCCGCCCGCCGTGGTGTCCGCGGCCGAGCCGGCGTTCACGTCGAGATGGTAGTACCCGACGTTCGCGACCGTCTGGCCGCCGCCGCTTGCCCGGTACGAGACGGTGCATCCGGAGAACGACGTGAACGTGCCGAGGCTCGTGACCGTGCCCCGGAGGACCAGGGTGCCCGCGCCCGCGAACGTCGTCGAACCGCCCGTCGCGTCGTAGGTGCCGCCGCAGTCGAGCGTGCCGCCGCCGATCTGCGCGGTCGAAGCGCCGGAGACCGTCACGCCTCCGGTCACCGTGGCGCCGTAGGCCGCGAGATCCAGCGTCCCGCCTCCGCTCACGGACAGCGCGCCCGCGATCGTCAGCGTCCCGCCCGCCGTCGCGGTCCCCGCCGTCTTGGGGACGTCGAGGTTGTAGTACTGCATTACGTTATCGACCGACTGCGCGCCTGCGGAGTTGTAGCGCACGGTGCCGGTCGTCGCGTTGAGAGTCCCGAGATCCGTCACGGGCCCGCCGAGTTCCAGGAGGCCCGCGCCGGTGAACGAGATCGTGCCGCCGGTGCCGTCGAACGTGCCGGACGCGAGGTCCACCAGCCCGGTCGAGATGCGGAGCGTGCCGGCATTCGTCGCGTTGCCCGCCACGTTGATGGTCATCGCGTCGGCGGCGAACGTACCGGTCGAGACGGTGAGGTTTCCCGCGACCGTCGTCGTGCCCGCGGCGTCGGCGGAGGCGACGACGCTCCCGCACAGGATCGTCAGGTGGTTGTAGCCCGTGGCGCCGTTCCGCGAGACGGTGAAGTTCGCGTCGGTGCGGTCGTAGCGCACGGTGCCGGTGGAGGGGGTGAGCCAGACGGCGGCGGGGAATGCGGCGGCTCCGCCGAAGTCGACCCGGCCGGCGCCGGAGAAGACGATCGTCCCTCCCGACGCGATCGTGCTCGATCCGTTGAGGTCGAGCACGCCGGTCGAGATCGCGATCGACCCCGTGGCCGAGATCGTCGTCGCTCCCGTCACGGTCACCGTGCTTCCCGCGATGTCGAAGGATCCGTTGTCCACCGCGAGGGCGCCGCCCACGGTGACGCTCCCGGCCGGGGAGATCGTAAGACTCCCGGCCGCCTTGTTCACGGTCAGGTTGGTGAAGCCCACGCCCGCGGCGACGGACTGCGCGCCGCCGGAATCGAACGTCACTTTGCCCGAACCCGCCGTCAGGTTCGCGAAGCTCGTGACGGAGCCGCCGAGCCGCAGTTCGCCGCCGCTCGCGAAGACGACCGCGCCGCTCCCGGAATACGCCCCGTTCGCGTCGAGCAGGGTCGTGCTCGTGGCCGCGAAGGTGATCGTCCCGTTGTTCGTGAGCGCTCCGGTCGCGATCGTCAGGCCGGACGCGATCGTCGTGTTCGAGGTTCCGTTGATCGTCACGGCGTCGAAGGTCCGGGCGAGCGTCCCGTCGACCGCCTGCGTCGTGCCGTTGAACGTGAAGGTGGAGCCCGCCGCGGAGAGGGTCCCCGCGCTCGCGGTGAAGTTCCGGCCGACGGAGACCGACGCCGCACCGGTGGTGTACGTTCCGGCGCCGGCGGCAAAGACGAGATCGCGGCCGATCGAGGCCGTCACGGCGTTCCCGTTCAGGCTGCCGGTGGAGAGCGTGAGGTCGTTGGAGACCGAGAGCGCGGCGGCGGAGGAGACCGCGGCGGTCGTCCCGCCGGTCTGCGCGATCGTGAGGTCGTAGTAGGCGGCGCCCGCGGTGAGGACCGTCTGCGTCGCGCCGTCGTAGACGAACGCGGACGTGAGCGCCGTGAACGTGCCGAGACTCGTGACCGTGGAGGCGGCGCGGATCGTCGCCGAACCCGTGCACGTGAGGGTGCCGCCGGTGAGGTCGATCGAGCCGTTCGCGTCGAACGTCCCGCCGCCGATCTTGAGCGTCCCCGTGCCGGTCGTCGCACCGCCCACCGTGAGGGTCGCGGAGGCGACG
Organism: Planctomycetota bacterium; assembly: GCA_016190175.1. GTDB lineage: Bacteria > Planctomycetota > MHYJ01 > MHYJ01 > JACPRB01 > JACPRC01. The sequence continues at coordinate 945 of JACPRC010000124.1, read as the reverse complement.
TCGAGCGTCCCCGCGGTCAGGGTGAGCGCGGTCGAGACGTTCGTGTTCGTCGCCAGCGTCGCCGTGCCCCCCGTCTTGTTGACGGTCAGGTTGAGGACCGTGTCGCCGCCGGGGTCGATCGACTGGCTGTCGCCGCCGCGCAGGGCGAGCGTCCCGGCGGTCATCGTCAACGTGCCGCCCGCCTCGATCGTGAGGTCGCCGTACACGTTGAGCGTGTTCACCGCGTTGATCGTGAGGGTGCCCGTGGTGATGAGGAGCGACTTGCAGGAGGGCGTCACCTCGTCGGCGTTGACGATCGGGTCGTTCGTGACGTCGGGGATCCGGACGTTGTCCGTGCTCGTGGGGATCCCGTTCGGGCTCCAGTTCGTGGCCGTGTCCCAGTTCGTGCTGGTCGTCCCCGTCCACGTCTTGAAGACGGGCCAGGTGATGCGGCTCTGCGGATCGTTCTCGTAGCTCGCGCCGCTGCCGGCGCCCGCCGCCGAGAGCATCTCGATCGTCGAACCGACGTCCGGGGCCGAGACGTTGTACTCGGAATTGAGAGGATTGACCGCGGTGAAGCTGCACTCCGAGAACTGATAGCCTCCGGTCAGTCGGACGATCAGGAAGGCCTTGTACGAGTAGCTGACCGCGGAGGAGGCGATGACGGAGAAGGCGCAGTTGTCGACGTCGCAGGCGGCGGCGGCGTCGCTCATGAGGTGCAGGCCGTCGCCGTTCGTGTAGCTCAGGTTGAGGCCGTTGATCGCGACGCGTCCGCCGTTGCGGACCGTGAAGGCGAACGTCCCCGCGACGATCCGCGTGATCGTCGGCGTCCCCGACGAGGCCGACACCGTCAGCAGCCCGCCGGACGTCGCGGCCGTCCCGACCGAGATCGACGCCCCCAGCTTCAGCGTCGCCGTGTCGGTCAGAGAGAGCGTTCCGGTCCCCGTGACCGTCATCGCTCCCGTG
>JACPRC010000126.1 GCA_016190175.1 Planctomycetota bacterium | reverse complement strand
GTGTTCTTCCACGCCCACCACTGGACCGCGAGCATCCCGACGATCCACCAGAACGGCGAGTTCATCACGTCGCCGCCGGCCTCGGGGAACATCGCCGCGTTCGCCGGAGGCACCCGAGCGACGAGGGCGTCGAGCCCGCCGACGGCGTTCACCGCGAACCACGCGAGGAGGAGGGCCCCCGCGACCATGAAGACCATCTCGACGAGGTCGGCCACGGCGATCCCCCACATCCCGCTGGCAACGCCGTAGCTCATCCCGACGGCGACGCAGAAAAGGACCGCGTTCCACTTGCTCCAGCCCGCCGAGACGCTCATCACCTTCGCGAGGCCGTTGACGGGCCACGCGCCGGTGACGTAGCAGTTGAAGAGGAGGCCCCAGTAGACCGCCTTGAAGCCGCGCAGGAACGCGGCGCTCGGGCCCGAGTAGCGCAGCTCCGCCAGCTCGACCTCGGTCAGCACCTTCGCGCGGCGCCACAGCCGCGAGAAGAAGAAGACCGCCAGCATCGTCGAGATCGCCAGCGACCACCACTGCCAGTTGAACCAGATCCCGTGCTTGCGGACGTAGCCGGTGACGAGGAGCGGGGTGTCGCTCGCCCACGCGGTGGCGGCCATCGAGGTCCCCGCGACCCACCACGTGAGCTTGCGGCCCGAGACGAAGTAGTCGCCCGTCCCGCGCCCGGCGCGCTTTCTGAAGAGGAGGCCGATCGCTACGACGAGCACGCAGTACGCCGCGACGACGAGCCAGTCGACGAGACTCACGCCCCTCCCTCTCCGAACCACCGCTCCAAAGCGCCGAGAATCCCGCGCGACTTCGCCGGGACCTTCTCGAACCGGACCCCGACGACGTGCCGGCCCCTGGCGCGCTCGTCCGGCCGGCACCAGCGCACGCGCGCCAGCATCGTGAGGACCTCGCCCACGCGCGGGATGCGCACCCGCAGGCGCACGGCCTGTCCCGGCGCCAGCGGTTTGCGCGTCGAGAATCGCGCTCCTTCCGACGACAGGTCGAGCAGCGACTTCGCCACGTTGCCCGCCAGCCCGAGCGACGCGAGGAGCCCGGCCGGGACGCAGACGATCTCCGAAACCCCCACGCGCACGCGCGCCTCGCGCCGGCGGTCGGGTTTCGCCGGCAGGATCCTCGTCTCGGGCCCCGGCGGCTGCCGCCCGAGCACCGCGTCCAGGGCCAGACCGGTGAAGTCCGGGCGCCGGAGGAACTCCAGCCCGGTCATGTAGAGCGTCCGCCCCTTGTGCGCGACCTCCCTCGACCAGCGGACGACCACGGGCGCCTTGAGTCCGCCCCGATGCTGCTGGAAGAAGATGTCCACGATCAGCCGGATGTCGGTGCGCAGGCGCCCCACCGAGAGGACGCAGACGCCGCCGAGGCTCACGTCCACGACGTGCGTCGCGAAGTTGTACGGGTTGCCTCCGCGCGAGTCGTCCGGGCTGTAGCAGACGACGTTCGCCCCCTTGTACGGGGTGCGCGCGTGCCGTCTCTTGTCCTTATCCATTTCCCACGATCCGGTCCGCCGTCCGTTTCGCGTCCGCGATGCACCCGGGGATCCCGATCCCGCGATACCCCGAGCCGGTCAACACCATGCCGACGGGGGTTCGCGCCTCGATCTCCGCGACCCGATCCTGATGGCCGACCTCGTAGATGGGGTTCGCCCCTGGCCAGAGGTAGGTCTTCGTGAGCACCGGCTCCGCCACGATGCCGAGGATCTCCCGCAGCTCCTCGCGCGCGACGCCGGCGGGATCCGGCGGTGAGCCGACGAAAAAGCACCGAAGCAGTGCGCTCCCGTCCGGGGCGCGCCCCTCGAACTTCGACGAGCACCACGTGCACGCGAGGATGCGGCGCTTCTCCGCCTTGGGGATGACGAACCCGCTCGCGTCGAGCGGCCGCGGCATGTCCGCGGCGCGGTAGCCGAGGGAGACGGTCGCCGTCGTCTCGCACGGGACCCGCGCGATAGCGGCGGCCAGCTCGGGCCACGCGCGCACGAGATCCACCGTCACCGGCGGCGGCGTCGCCACGACCACGGCGTCCGCCTCGACCGCGCCGTCGGAGAGTACGACCCGGTAGCCCGGCTCGATCTTCTTCGCCTCCGCGCGCACGATCGCGGCGTCGATCCGCGCGAGGAGCGCCTCGACGAGCGCCCCCATCCCGCCGCGCAGCGAGAGGAGCGGGCTCTGGCCCGTGACGGGGATCTTGCGCATGGCGCGGATGAGGCTGCGGTGCTTCTCCTCCATTTCCGCGAAGCGCGGGAAGGTCGCGCGCAGGCTGAGGCGGTCCGCCTCCGCGACGAAGATCCCGCCCATGAGCGGCTCCGCGATCTTCGCGACGGCCTCGTCGCCGAAGCGGCGCCGCACGAACGCGCCGATCGACTCGTCGCCGCCCCCGCCCCGCGGCAGGAAGAACTCCATCCCCATCCGCATCTTCCCCGTCCACGAGATCAGTCCGCTCGTCAGCATCGGCCAGATCTTCGTCGGGACGGTGAGGAACATCCCCTCGGGGAGCGGATGGAGTTTTCCTCTTGAAAGCACGTAGACCTTGCGAACGCTCGGCGGGATGAGCTGGTCGCCGAGGCCGAGCTCGCGGCAGAGCGCCGTCCCTTCGGGTTTCGCGGTGATGAAGGAGTCCGGACCGCCCTCGACGAGGAAGCCGTCCTCGCGGATCGTGCGGATCGTCCCGCCCGGGACGTCCGGCTCTACGATGGTGACGCGCGCTTTGCCGCGGAGCGCGTACGCGGTCGCCAGCCCCGCGATCCCCCCTCCGACGACGACGACGTGCTTCATGGGCTCCGGTCGGCTACCGTTGTACATTGTTCGGAGTCCGGAGCAGCAGTAAAAGTAGACAGGCTGGAATCACTGCGATCCATGCCCGTGCCGGTGATGCAGGTCCGCCGCGTGCGGGTGCTCGTGCTCCAGCGGTTCGTGCCGATGCGGATGGGAGTGCGGTTCGGGCCCTTCGCCGCCGCGGTGATCGTGCCGGTGATGTTCGTCGTGGACATGCCGGTGCTCGTGTTCGGCCGGCCCGTGGACGTGCCGGTGTCCGTGCTCGGAACGGACCAGGATCCAGGCTCCGGCGATCATGAGGAGCGCGCCGGCCGCCGTGAGCCACGCCGGGACCTCGCCCAGGATCGCCCAGGAGAGGGCCACGGCGATCCCCGGCGAGACGGCGAAGAGGGCGGACGTCCGTGCCGCGCCGAGATGGCGCAGGCCCGCGACGAAGAGCGCGATCGAGAGGCCGTAACAGCCGACCCCGACGGCGGCGCACAGGAGCGCGGTGCGAGGCGCAGGCGCGGGCGCCGTCCCGGTCGCGAACGCCAGCGAAAGGGAGATCGCGCCGGCCGCGATCCCTTTCACCGCGGCGACCTCGAGCGGGTCGCGGCCCGAGAGGCGCTGCGTGAAGTTGTTGTCGAGTCCCCAGGCCAAGCCGGCGCCCAGCAGCAGGAGCGGTCCCTCCCAGCGCGCCGCGCCCTCGCCTCCGGCCCCGCCGAGTCCGACCAGCGCCGCCCCGGCGACGACCGTCGCGGCGGCCGCGACCTCGCGCCTCGTCAGGAAGTCCCCGAAGAAGAGCAGCGCGAGAAGGACGGTGAAGAGGGTCTCCGTGTTCGCCAGGAGGGCCCCCACGTGGGCCGGCGTCCGCGACATCCCCAGGAGCAGGAGGACCGGGCCCGCCATCCCGCCCGCGACGACGGCGCCCGCGAGCCATCCAAGGTCGCCTCGGCGGAGCGCCGCCTCCGCCCGCTTCCCGAACAGGAGACGCATCGTCCCAAGCCCCAGCCCGGCCGCGAGGTAAAGGAGCCCGGCGAGCCCGAGAGGCCGCATCTCCGCGAGCAGGAGCTTGGAGAGGGGAAACGACGCGCCGAAGAGCACCGCGGCCAAGGCAACCGCGGCATAGGCGCGACGAGTTCCGCTCATCCCCGGGATTCTCTCCTTCGGGGGGTGGAAGCGCAAGGGCGGGCGCCGTGCGGCTACCCCGCCGTCTCCTTGCCCGCGTTCGACGGCTTGACGATCCCGTACTTCTCCATCCGGTAGTGGATCTGGTCCCGCGTCATGCCGAGCAGCTCGCCCGCCTTCGTCTGGTTGCCGCCCGCCCGCTCCAGGGCTTGCAGCACGAGGTCCTTCTCCAGCGTGTCAAAGTGGACCCCCTTGGGCGGGAGGGCGAAGAGCCGCTTCAGGCGGTCGGTGGAGACGGACGGGCGCCCGAGCGAGATGTCGTCCACCCCGATCCCCGGGCCCGAACCCAGGAGCACCGCGCGCTCGACGGCGTTCCTCAGCTCGCGCACATTGCCGGGCCAGTCGTGCGCCTGGAGCTTCTCCTGCGCGTCGGACGCCAGGGCGCGGATCTCCTTCCTGAACTCCCGCGCGAACCCCCGGAGGAAATGGTCCGCCAGGACCGGGATGTCCTCGCGCCGGTCGCGCAGCGGCGGGGCGTAGATCGTGATGATGTTGATCCGGTAGTAGAGGTCCTCCCGGAACTTCTTCTCCTCGATCTGCTTCTCCAGGTCGCGGTTCGTCGCGGCGATGACGCGCACGTTGATCCGGATGTCGACGGTGCCGCCGATGCGCCGGAAGGCCTTCTCCTCGAGGGCGCGAAGGAGCTTCGCCTGGAGCCCCGGGGACATGTCGCCGATCTCGTCGAGGAAGATCGTCCCGCCGTCCGCGAGCTCGAAGAGCCCCTTCTTCTGCGCCTTCGCGTCGGTGAAGGAGCCCTTCTCGTGGCCGAAGAGCTCGCTCTCCAGGAGCGTCTCCTGGAGCGCCGTGCACGTGATGTTCATGAAGGGCCGGTCGGCCCGCTGCGACTCGTAGTGGATCGCCTTCGCGATGAGGTCCTTCCCCGTCCCGCTCTCCCCGCGGATGAGGACCGTCGTCGCCTCGCTGCGCGAGACCTTGCGGATCAGCTCGTGGATCTCCTGGATCGCCTTCGACTTCCCGACGAGGTTGTGCGAGCCGAAGCGGGCCTTCTGCTCCCGCACGATGTCGGAGACCTCGCGCTTGAGCACGGATGTCTCCAGCGCACGCTTCACGCTGATCGCCAGCTCGTCCATGTTGAAGGGCTTGGCGACGTAGTCGTACGCCCCGAGCTTCATCGCCTCGACCGCCGTGTCGACCGAGGAGTACGCCGTGATGATGATCACGGGCAGGTCCGGGCTGCGGCTCTGGACCTCGCGGAGGATGGAGAGGCCGTCCGTATCGGGAAGACGCAGGTCGAGAAGGACGAGGTCGGGGAGGCCGCGCTCCAGGGCCGCCATCGCCGACTTCCCGTCCTCCGCCTCGACGACGGCGTACCCGTCGCGGACGAGGCGCTCGCGGAGGGACCAGCGGATCAGCTTCTCGTCGTCCACCACCAGAATGTTCATCGCGGAATCTCCACAAGGACGCAGGTGCCCCGGGGACGCGCGCTCTCGACGCCGATCGCCCCGCCGTGGGCCTCGATGATCTTCTTCGAAATCGCCAGCCCGAGCCCCGTCCCTCGGGTCTTGGTCGAGAAAAACGGCCGGAAGAGCTTCGGGAGGTTCGCCGGGTCGATCCCCGTCCCGCCGTCCCGCACCGCGATCTTGGCCGGGTCGCCGTCGGCGACGCTCACCGAAAGGTCCCCGCCCTGGGGCATCGCCTCGATCGCGTTCTGGAAGAGGTTGATCCAGATCTGCTCCATGAGATGCGGGTCCATCTGGAGCTGGATCTCGGGTCCCTCAATGCGGAACCGGACGCTCTTCGCGCCCGGCTGAGAGCAGAGAAGCGACCAGGCCCGCCGGAGGCTCTCCCCGATCGCGACCGTCTGCATCACGGGCGTCATGGGGCGCGCGAAGGTGAGCAGGTCGTGCACCGTGTTGTCGAGCCGGCGGATCTGCTCGAGGATCTCCGTCACGACGAAGCGGCGCCGGTCCGTGGCCGGAATCGCGTCCTGGAGCACCTGGATCGCGCCGCTGATCCCGGCCAGCGGGTTCTTGATCTCGTGCGCGATCGTCGCCGAGAGCTCGCCGACGGCGGCCAGGCTCTGCGAGCGCGCGAGATCCTCCTGGAGCTTCTTGAGGTGGGTCACGTTGCGGTGCACGGCCGAGCGCCCGAGCGGCCTCCCCTGCGAGTTCCGCATCGCCGTCGCGGTGACGTTGACGAGGACCCTGCGGCCGTCCTTCGTCAACCGCACGGTCTCGTAGTCCTTGATGAACCCGTCGCGATCCACCTGCTCGGTGATCTTCTGGAGCTCGCCGGCCGCCTGAAGTTCCGCCGGCACGAGGATCTCGAAGGGTCTCCCGATCGCCTCCTCTGCCGTGTACCCATAGATGCGCCTCGCCCCTTCGTTCCAGGTCTGGATGCGCCCGTCGTTGTCCAGCGCGATGATCCCGTCCGCGGAGCTCTGGAGGATCGTCTCGATATACTCGCTCTTGTGCCGCAGGGCGTCCATCAGTCGCGATTTCTCCACGGCGATGGCGACGTGCCCCGCGATCGTCCGGAGAAACTCCTCGTGTTTCGGCTGATAGGTCCGAGGCTGGCGGCTGGAGAAGAACATGACGCCGATCGGCTGCCCCTGGACCAGCAGCGGCAGCGTGAGGCTGGACCGCATCCCCTCCTTCACGATCAGGCGCGTCGATTCGCTCGTCGGTTTCTTCGCCAGATACTCCTGAAGGTCGTCGAGAATCCGGGTCCGTCCCTCCCGCAGGAGCGGCTCCAGACTGGACCCCGCGATCGGCGCCCCATACCCCTTGTTCATCAGGATCGTCCCCTCCGCCCGCACCGCCTCGGATGTCAGCCGCTGCTTCTTCTCGTCCGTCAGCGCCACCGAGATTCGGTCGTAGGGCACATATTCCCGCAGGCGGGAATAGATGAGGTCCAGCATCTCCTCGAGCGAATTGCCCAGATTGACGCTCTGAATGACCTCGCTGAACAGATGGAGCAACGAGGGCGCCGCCGGTTCCATGCCAGAAGAATCCCCACCGTTCATAGCAATCCCCATACCGATCCTCAAGTCTCCCCTGTCCAGCAACCCCCATCTTACTACGCGGAATTTTCCGCACCCACACAAAAAACTTCACTTCCAGGACCGGACGCATCAGATTGGAACCGCAATAATTCCAGACAGGCTGGTTTTATTGCGGTCGCGGCGGGCGCGCCGTAACTGTGGGAGGC
>JACPRC010000121.1 GCA_016190175.1 Planctomycetota bacterium | reverse complement strand
GTCACCCGCGGCGCGCTCCGCTTGGGCAAAAGAGCGCCGCGGGCCGGCGGCGACGGGCGACAGGATGTCGCCGCTCTTGCCGCCGGGGCTGTCCAGCGGAATCGGCCGGGAGGGCCGATGAAGCTGCCCGGAGGGTGACTTGTTCATCCGGGCGGCGGAGCCCGGATGAATAAGTCAGGCTCGGTCCGTCCCCCGGCAGGGACGGGGAGAGACGGCGGTTCGCCTTGTCGCCCGGTCCCCCGGTCTCCCGGTCGATTGCGGACGAAGCCCGCGTTGGGTACGATGAGCGCCTCGTGTCCGTCTCCTTCCCGTGCCCCGCCTGCGCGGCGCGGCTCCGCATCGACGACGCGCACGCGGGACGCCGCGTGCGCTGCCGCGCGTGCGAGAGGGTCGTGATCGCCGCGCTCGAGGACGACGACCCCGGGTTCCGGATCGTGGAGCGCGAGCCGGACGCCGCGGCGCTCCGGGCGCTGGTCACGCCCGGCGCCCCGTCGCGCCGCACCCGGCGCAAGGTCGCCTTTGCCGCGGCCGCGGGGGCCGTTCTCGTCGCGCTCGTCGCGGTCGGATGGCTGGTCCTCTTCCAGACGCCGACCTTCCCCGACCTCGTCGGCGAGCTTCCGGACGGCGACTCCGCGGTCTACCGCAACGCCGCCGGAACGGCGTTCTTCTCCGCGGAGCCCTTCCCGTTCCCGGACGCGCGGGACTGCGCCGTCCTCTCCCGCGGCGCGGAGTCCCTGAGGCTCTACGGCGGCGACTTCAAACCCGCGGCCCTGACGGAGGACCTGCGGGCGCGCGGGTACGCCGCGGAGACGGCGGACGGGGAGAAGGCATACGTCTACCCGGACGGCCGCGAGGCGATCGCGGTGTCCCGGAACCGGATCCTCGTCGGCCCGAAGGCGCTCGTCTTCGAGGCGCTGGCGGCCCGGCGCGGCAAGGCACGGCGGTTCGGCGACGGCCTGACCGCCACGCAGCGGTCCGTGCTGAAGCGGCTCGGGCGCGGAGACTGGTGGTACTTCGGGAAGGCGCCGACCGCGCAGGAGCGCGCGCGGATCGGGACCGAGACGCGCGGCCTGCTCGAGGGGATTCCGCTCTGGCCCCACGGCGCCGGATGCGCCGTACGCGTCTCCGGAGAGACCGCGGAGGCGACCGTGGCGGTCGGCTACGGCGCTCCCGACGAGAGGGGCATGGCGCGCACGGCGCTGGAGTACCTCGGCGGGTTCCTCGACGGCCTGCGCGACGAGGCGCAGGGCCGCGTGGCGGCCGCGACGGGACGCCTGCGAAAGGCGAAGCTCGACTGCCGCGCGAACGAGGCGGAGGCGGCGGCGGCGCTGCGGGCGATCGCGCGGGCGGCGCGGGACCGCCGGACCGGCGACGTCGCTTCCCTCCCGGGACTCGATCCCGAGATCGCCGCGGCGGACGCCTATCCCCTCTCCGACACGGTCGAGCGCCGCGCGCGGCGCGGGTACTGGTTCCTGGCGATGAAGACGGGCGCGGCCTTCTGCGCCTACCCCGCGCGGCCCGGCGAAACCGGCGTGCGGACGTTCGTGCTCGACGAACAGGACGAGATGTGGGAGAAGGACACGGGCGGGGCGCCGGTGACGGCGTGGTCAGCGGATCTCGATGGTTGGACCGCTACGTCCCCGCCCCGCGGAAGATGAGGTCCACCGCGGCGGCGAGCTGCGGCATCCGGAAGCCGTACGTCTGCACCACGGAGGCCTTCGGACCGGCGAACTCGCGGTCCTCGGGGTTCCGGATCGGCACCAGGATGACGCGGCGGCACTGGCGCTGGACCTCTTCGAGGACGCGGCGATGTCCGGGATGCGCCTGCGCGTCGAACGAGAACACGATCACCAGTTCCAGCGCGCAGCACCATTCGAGCGTCATCGCGAAGAGGTCCGCCCTCGGTTCGACGGGGATCTCGAGGATGTCCACCGACTTCGAGACCTCCTGCACCCACGACCTCATCATCTCGACGACGCCGCGCAGGTCGTCGTCGACGACGATGCGGTCGCCGACGTCCGTGAGGCGCGGGAAGAGGATCCCCGTACGGCGGCCGCGCGGCACCGGGATCAGCCTCAGCAGGTCGCGCTCGATCCGCACCGCCGCGCCGGCGATGATCTCCGAGAGCGCGCGGGGGTCGCTCTCGTCGTCCGAGCTCACGGACGCCGGGTGCGCCGAGTGGCGCCGGAGCAGGTTCTCGATCCGCCGGCGCGACTCCTCCACCGCGTCCATGTCGAGCCGGCCCTTCTCGAGGGCCTGCCGGTACGCGTTCCAGGCGCGCGTCATCATGTCGGTGTGCTGCGCCACGACGAGGACGTCGTGGCCCGCCACCGCCGCACGCACGACCGCTTCCTCGATCGTCGCGCCGGGTGCGGTCGCGAGGTCGTCCGTCATCGCGACTCCGCGGAACCCGCACGTGCCGCGCAGGAGGTCGTGAACGACCGCACGGGAGAAGGTCGCGGGCTGCGGATCGAGGGCCGGGTGGATCGCGTGGCTCGTCACCACCGCGTCCACTCCCTTCTCGACCGCGGCGCGGAACGGCGCGAGCGCGCCCGCCGTGTGGCCGTCCTTCCCGCGTCCCGGAAAGTGCTTCGCCGCCGCGGACAGCCCCAGCTCCTGCATCCCCCGGATCATCTCGGTCCCCATGAGCGCCGCCTGTTCGGGATCGTCCCCGAACGATCGCAGGTTGAGCGCCGGGTCCGTATCCAGGAGAGGCGCCAGGTTCATCGAGATCCCGATGGGGATCAGCTCACGGGCCATGCTCTTGCCCACCTCGCAGGCAAGGGAGGCCGTCCCCGTCCGGCCGAGCGCGAGGTTCCCGGGGAGGGGCGTCACGTCGCGCGCGAAACGGGTGACGAGCCCGCCCTCGTGCTCCACGGCCGCGAGGATCGGGTGGCCCGCGCCCTCCTCCAGCGCCTTGACGAGCGCGCGCACCTGCTCGCCGCTTTCGATGTTGCGGCGATGGAGCAGGACCCCGCACGCGCCCGATTCGCGCAGGAGCTTGATCGTGTCGGGCAGCGGTTCGATCCCGTAGAGGCCGAAGAGGAACGGGAGGCCCGTGCGGGTCGCCATGTCGAAGGGAAGTGTATAGCGCGCCCGGGGGGGGCGGGAAGGAGAATTCACCCTTGACACCGCCGGGGCGCGGCCGTAGCTTCCCCCCCATCGTGAAACGACCGGGGTTCCTCGCGACGCTGGTCCTGTGCGCCTGCGGCGGAGGCGACGGCGGAAATCCGGAGACCGTCCTCTCTTCCGTCGAATCGGCCGGCTTCTCCTTCGCCATCATCACCGACATCCACATCGGCGAGGGGTACGACTCCTACGGCGGGCAGGAAGACGCGATCACGGCGCGCGCCCGGAAGGCGGTCGCGCGCGTCAACGCGGAGAACGTCGCCTTCGTTTTCATCCTGGGCGACCTCACGGACAGCGCCGAACCGGCGGAATTCGCGAAGGCCCGCGCGATCTTCGACGGCTTCTCCGTGCCGTGGTACCCGATCATCGGGAACCACGACATGTGGACGTACACCTCGTCCGCGGAGGCGGACGCGCCGGTGGGCGACGCCTTGTTCGCGCAGACCTTCGCCGGCCGCTTCGAGGGTCTCGTCCACAACGTGGAGACGGTGTGGAACCCCGAGAAGCAGTGCTGGTCCACGTTCCGCAACTTCGAGGTGCGCCACGGCGGGTACGTCTTCCTCGGACTCGACTGGAACACGCGGTCGCACGCGACGGTCGGCAAGGGCGCGAACCCGGGCGGCGACCTGCACGACTTCGCGGGCGGCACGTTCCCCTGGCTCCAGTCGCGGCTCGCCGCGCTCCCCGCGGACGCGAAGCGCGTCTTCCTCCTCCAGCACCAGCCGTTCCGCACGCCGGCGCCGGTGCCCGACTGGATCTACGCGTTTTCGGGCGCGGAGAAGGACAAGCTGCGCGCGGCGCTTCTGGCGGCGGCGCCCGCGGCGCTCTACTGGGGCCACTTCGCCGGCCACCTCCACCGCGAGGCGTCGCTCGACGCGTTCGACGAATGGCCCGGCTTCGCTCAGGTCGAGACCGACGCCTGCAAGGAGACCGCGGCCGTGACGCTCGTGCGCGTCAAGCCGGACGGGACGATCGAGGTCCTCCGGCTTCCGCCACAGTAAAACCAGCGTATCCGTTCACGGGCTTCTTCAACACGGAGCGCACAGCGCGGCTCGGTCGCAACCAAGGACCTATGAGGAAACCAGGAAGCCAGGAATCCCGCCTCCCTTGTGCCCCTCCTGGTTTCCTGGCTTCCTCATAGGCTCTTGCGGCTCGGCCGCTCTGTGCTCTTCGTGTTTAAATGCAAGAGGGCGTGAACGGTTACAAACCAGCCTGTCCGGTTTTATTGCGGTCGTCCAACCCATAGCGGTCGCCACAGCAGAATCGGCCCGGCCGCCCCAGCAGTTGCGGTCGCCACAACAAGAGTAGACAGGCTGGTCTTGTTGCGGCCCGGAGCTTGTGCCCCCGGGCGCCGGCCGCTAGAATCCGCCCCATGCACACGATCAAACCCATCCTCGACGACGAGCTCCGGAACATCCGAGAGGCCGGCCTCTACAAGGAGGAGCGCCTCATCCTCGGCCCGCAGGGCGCGCGGATCCGGGTCGGCTCAAGCGAGGTCCTGAACTTCTGCGCGAACAACTACCTCGGGCTCTCGTCGCATCCCGAGATCGTCGCGGCCGCGCACCGGGCGCTCCACACGCACGGCTACGGGCTCTCCTCCGTACGCTTCATCTGCGGGACGCAGGACATCCACAAGGACCTCGAGCGGACGATCGCGCGCTTCTTCGGGACGGACGACGCGATCCTCTACACGAGCTGCTTCGACGCGAACGGCGGGCTCTTCGAGACGCTCCTCGGCGAGAAGGACGCGGTCATCAGCGACGCGCTCAACCATGCGAGCATCATCGACGGCATCCGGCTCTGCAAGGCGGAGCGGTACCGCTACGCGCACGCGGACATGAAGGAGCTGGAGGAGGGCCTGAAGAAAGCGCAGGCGCAGCGCGTACGGATGATCGCGACCGACGGCGTCTTCTCCATGGACGGCGACATCGCGAATCTGCCGGCGATCTGCGAGCTGGCGGACAAATACCGGGCGCTCGTGATGGTGGACGACTCGCACGCGACGGGGTTCATCGGGAAGACCGGGCGCGGGACGCCGGAGCACCACGGCGTGCAGGGGCGGATCGACGTGACGACGAGCACGCTCGGCAAGGCGCTCGGGGGCGCCGCGGGGGGGTTCACGACGGGACGCCGCGAGATCGTCGAGATGCTCCGGCAGCGGTCGCGGCCATATCTCTTCTCGAACACGCTCCCGCCGCCGATCGTGGGCGCGGCGATGAAGGCGTTCGAGCTGATCGGCCGGACGACGGAACTGCGCGACAAGCTGGAGCGGAACGCGCGGCGCTTCCGCGAGGGGATCGTCGCGCGCGGCTTCACGATCAAGCCGGGCGAGAGCCCGATCGTGCCCATCATGCTCTTCGACGCCAAGGTCGCTCAGGACTTCGCGCGGGCCGCCTTCGAGGAAGGGATCTACGTAATCGGGTTCTTCTACCCGGTCGTGCCGAAGGGCGAGGCGCGGATCCGGGTGCAGCTCAGCGCGGCGCATGAGACCGCGGACGTCGACCGGGCGCTGGAAGCGTTCGCGAAGGTCGGGAAGCGGCTGGGCGTGCTGAAGTAGCTTCCGCGCCGCGGCCGCGCTACAATCCTGGACGATGAATCCCGTTAGACTCCCTTGGATTCTCACCCGCGGTCTTCCGAACGGGATGGCCGGCATGACGAGGAGACGTGCGTGGCACCGTGTCACGAGGAGTCTGACGGAATGAAAGCGGTTCTCCTGCACGTCAGCGAACAGGATCTCGCCGAACGCAGGCAGTGGGGGCTCGACCGTTACGACGAGTCTTGGGAGGGGGTGCTGCACATGAGCCCGGCGCCGTCGCCTGAGCATCAGAGAATCGTGGAGGAACTGCTGACCTTTCTGCGTCCGCTCCTGCGGCGCAAGAAGCGGGGAACATTGAAACTGGCGATCAACGTCTTCAACGAAGCCTCGCCGAAGCAAGACTACCGCATCCCCGACTTCACGTTCGTCGCCGCCGGGCGCGAGCGCCTCATCGCCGCCGACGGCGTCCGCGGCGGCGGGCCCGACGCGGTCATCGAGATCCGCTCCCCGGACGACGAGACGTACGAGAAGCTCCCCTTCTTCGCGGCGCTGGGCGTGCGCGAGGTCGTGGTGGTCGACCGCGACAGCAAGAAGCCCGAAGTCCTGCGGCTGACCGGCTCGCAGTACCTCGTCGTCGCCGCGGACCGGGAGGGATGGGTCGCTTCCGAGGTGTTGGGCGTCCGCTTCCGGCTCCTGCCCGGTACGCCGCCGCGCCTCGCGGTCGAGGACATCGAGGATCCCTCCGCCCGCGTGGAGATCTGACCTCCCCGGGCATCGACGAAAGATGCCCGATCCAGATTGTCCGATGCCCGATATCGATTCGTTGATGCCCGATGTCGTATTCTGCATGCCCGAGGGCGATTTCTATATGCCCGATATTGATTGATACATGCCCGATGATTGACAGTGGATGCCCGATAGTGGTCTGATGATGCCCGACGTTCGATGAAGCATGCCCGATGTCCGATGACGATTGACCGAAGGGGGGCGTCATGAGCCGCAGACGGAGCAAGACGCTCGAAGTGGGACGCAGGATCCCCGCCGATCGTCTCCTGCAGCAGACCGAGTACTTCCTGGGGTTGCTCGACGAGGAACTGCCGCGGTTGCGGCCCTTCGGGGTCGACACCGCGACGGTCGCGCGCGCGGTCGCGCTGCGCGAGGGGCTTTCCGAGCGGATGGGAGGGCGCGCCGCCGAGAGGTCCGAATCGGAGAGCGCGCGCGTGGCGCAGGACCGGGCGATTGCGGAGTGCAAGCGATGGCTGCGCCGGGCAAGCCTGATCGGGCAGATGGCGTTCGAGGGGAATCCCCGGCGCGCGGCGGACTTCGTGGGCGGTCCGCAGATCGGGCTCTCCGTCCCGCGCGTGGCGGGACGGATGAGTCGCCTGCTGGGGCTCCTGCGCCACGGCGCCAAACAGGCGGCGCGCTTCGGGGCGGACGAGGCGTTCCTGCGGGAGGGGCGGCGGCTGCGCGCACTTCTGGACCAGGCCGACGCGAAGCAGGAGACCGGACGCGCGAACCTGGTGACCGGCACGGCGGAGTTTCACCGCGCGAAGGCGGAGTTGTGCGCCCTGCTCCGGCGCATCTCGCGGGCGGGTCATGCGGCGTACGTGGACGACCCCGTCAACGCGAGGCGGTACCGGCTGACGATCCTGCACCGGAGGGGGGCGGCGGCATCTTCGGGCGCGGAGCGGTGATCCGCAAGCGCTGCCGTGCCGTGGGCTCTATCCTTCGATCTCGCGCAGGCACTCGGGCTCCGGCGGCAGCGGGTTTCTCCAGAGCCACTCGACCTGGATCCAGAAGCCGGAGATCGCCGAGGACGCCAGCCGGCCCTGCGCGCATGCGCGCGGCCGATAGTCCTCCGCGGCGCGATGCGCCGTGACTCTCTTCTGCTCGCGGTCCACGACCCAGTATTCCGCGACGCCGAGAGCGCGGTACTCCTCGCGCTTCTCCTCGAGGTCCATCGCGCGCGTGCTCGGGCTCGCCACTTCGACGATGAGAGACGGCACGATATCGAGCGGCATGCCGTGTGCGCGCGCCTCCTGCTCCGGCGGGATGACGAAGATGTCGGGCTCGCGGCCCTTCTCCGGAGCGACGCGGATCACCGCGGGGCCGTTGCCGACGCGGCCCAGGCCCCGTGCCGAGCAGAACCCTTGAAGTAGATACGTGAGAAACCGCACGAGATCCTGATGATCCCAACCTACGGGACAGTGCATGACGAGTTCTCCCTCGACGTATTCGCAGAAGCGCATCTCCGGAGCTTCCTCGAGATATCGCTTCCACGTCCAGCCGGGCAGCCTGAGCAGGTACGGTTCCGTCCAGGGCCGGTTCCCCGCATCCGCATCCACGAGTTCGAGCTTCATACGATCGGATTGTAGCATCGCCGAGCCGGAAGGGCAAAAGCCGCGCGGCCTACGTGGACGACCCCGTCAACGCGAGGCGGTACCGGCTGACGATCCTGCACCGGAGGGGGGCGAGAAAGGAGCCCGCGGGAACGGGGTCGGCCGCGGCATCGAGCGTCACTCCTCCGGCGCCCAGTGGCCCGGCTGGACCATCGCCATGATGTGCGGCTCGCGCAGCCGCCCCTCCTTGCCGCGCGAACCGACGCGCGTCGGCCAGGTCTCCTCGCCCTCGACGGACGGATAGTGGGTGAGGGCGTAGCCGAGGATCCTGCCGGCCGAGCGGGCGCGGACCGCGACCTGCGGATGTTCGGGGTCGGGTGATCCCTACTTCGACTCCTTCTCCCTCCGGGCCGCCTCTTCATCCATCCGCCTGATCGCATCGCGGTAGGTCGGTTGCGCGGGAGGTTCCTGTCCATCGCCCGCTTCGGCGGCCGGCACGTACCACCCCGGGCTCAGGAAGCATTTCACGTGGTCTCCCGTGAGCCGGTCCTCGCGCGAGCCCGACGAGTCGTCGGGCCACGTCACTTCGCCTTCGACGTAGGGGAAGTGGGTCAACGCGTAGCCGATGATCCGGCAGGGACCGGTCGCCTTCACCGCCCTGCCGCGCCACTTCGGCGAAAGCGTGAGCGGGTCGCCCGGCTTGATGGGCCCGTTCTCGTTCGTGACGAGGACGGGAAGCTGCCCGAGGAGGCCCACGTTCACGTAGGCAGGATCCCGTGCCCGCAGCCCGTCGCGATCGTCGTTGTTCCGCGTTCCATACTGCGAGACGACGCCGACGATGCGCGCGGCGTCCGCGGGGCGGGCGCGGCGCACGGAGCCGGCGTTCTCCGGATCGCACGCGACGATCTCCCCGATAGCGAGGGTCCCGTTCGACGTGCGGAAGTCGCGGCTCTATCTGCTCTGCTCCGCGAGGAACGCCTCGTTCCTCCGGTTCTCCCCGACGACTCGCGCGTGTTTCGCCGGGTCGGTTTCCTCGAGGTGGCGCAAGTACGCTTCGTACTCCTGTCTCTTCCCGGCCGAATCGGCGGCCCAGTACTTTGTGGCCTGGAGTTTCCTGTCGGGGGGAACCTGGAGCTCCTGTCTCACGGCCTCCGGAACGTCGGGGGCCTCTTCGCAGGCGACCGTCGGCCTCGCCGTCGCAAGCCAGTTGAAGGCGAAGGGCGCCTCGGCGACGACCCGGAATCCCCGGACGGTGGTCTCGCGCACGTAGTAGCCCCGGTTCGCGCTGGTCGGAGTAATGGTGACCACGGGGGCCCTTCCCTCCAGATAAGAGGCGAACTCCGCGGAGAAGGGAACCCAGGTTTCTCCCGCCGCCACACCCGTTCCGACGTCCTGGAATGAAGCGAGGGTCCTGCGCAGGCTCCGGATTTCCTTCCGGTTTTCCTTTGCCCCGACGATGCCCATCACGCCCAGCGCGTAGAGGTCCACTCCGCTGAAGGCCTGATCCTGCAGATAGTCGGGAACGTCCTCGAGCAGAAGACCGAGATGGAGGTTGGGTCTGTACCGGCGTTCGTGCCCCGGCACCATATCCCGGCTCTCGCCCTTGTAGCGATAGAGCACGGGGTTCAGCCGGTCCAGGTCGGCCATCACGTGCCTGTTGATGCCGTCGTTCAGACTCGTGATGTCCTTCTTGTACTCCCGCCTGGACGGGTCGATGAAATTCTGGGAGTACATGTAGTACCAGTAGGTGTCGGAGTCGCCGACATATCCCCACCCGCTGCCCGTCGTGCTGCCGCTGGGCATGCCGTAGATCTGATTGCCGTCGGAGGTGGACGCCGGGTCGATGATCCCGTCGTAGCGCAACGACGCGCTGTAGGTGCTGCCGCCGATCTCCACGGGCTTGTCGTTGTAGACCCTGACCCAGGTGCTGTCGGTCATGTACCATCCGCCGCCGTACGTGCCGTTGTACCATCCGGTCGCGCCGTACGTCCGATGCCATCCGGCGTCGCCGTCGATGACGGTGTTCCCGTCCACCTGGAACCCGCCGTCGGCCCGGATCACGACGTCGCAATAGACGTTCTTGCTGTTGTAGGAGCGGATCCAGGTCGCGTCGCTCATGTGCCATCCGCCGGCGTAGGTGCTGTTGTACCAACCGGTGCTTCCGTAGGACCGGTGCCATCCGGCCCCGGCGTCGATGGCGGTGTTTCCGTTCATGGTAAGCGCTCCGGCCTTGATGGCGATGTCCCCGTCCGCCTCGACCACGAGGCGCTCCGTCCCGCTCGTTCCGAGGGAAAGCGGTTGAACCTCGTATACCCAGAAGAAGGCATCGCCCGCGGCCGTGTTCGTGCCGATCTTGACCCCCTGGTAGTCCCCCGTTCCCGTCGTGTTGCTGGTGAACTGGATGTCCGTCCACGACGACGCGCTGTGAAGATGCAGCGTGTTCGACGGGGTCGCGATGCCCAGTCCCAGCCGGTTGCTCGTATCGTCCCAGAAGAAGGCGGCGTTGTCCTGCGTGTAGACGCCGCTCGCGCCCGCGAAGACGACGCTCCCCTGCGTGAACGTGGTCGTCGTTCCCGTGCCACCCCGCGACACGGGCAGGGCGCTGTTGATGCTCCATGTGCCGCTCGAAATCGTCGGAACGCCGCTCGAACCCGACGTGTTGAGCCCGGTCCCGCCGTACGCCGCTCCGATGGCGCTTCCGTTCCATGTCATCGAGCTGATCGTCGACGAATTCCCGTAGACGTTCGTCGCGTACAGCCAGATCGACGGCGTGTTCGTGTAGCTCGTCCCGTCGTACCTGCCCAGGTAGACCCCCTCCTGCACTCCGCCGCTCTGCGACAGCAGCAGCACACGGCCCGTGTTGGCCGCATCGAACGCACCCACCCGCGACGAGGTGCCCGCCGTCCCGCTGAAGTAGATGCCGTCGTTCGTCCCTGCGGATGCGGCCATGTACGCGTAGCTCCCGGCCGTGATCGTCCCCGCCAGGACCGCGGACGCGCCGCCCGCCGGATCGACGTAGTACGAGGTGTTGTTGATGTCATAGAAGATCGTCGAATACGTCGATCCCGCCAGATACGCCGAGGTCGCCCCGGCGGGGTCGACATAGTAGGACGAGTTGTTGAAGTCGTAGAAGATCGTCGAGGTGGTCGAACCCGCGAAGTAGGCCGAGGTCGCCCCGGCAGGATCGACATAATAGGACGAGTTGTTGAAGTCGTAGAAGATCGTCGAATACGTCGAACCCGCGAAGTAGGCCGAGGTCGCCCCCGCCGGGTCGACGTAGTAGGAGTTGTTGTCGAAGTCCGCGAGCTTGCGCACCGTAAGACCGGCGTCCTGGAAGTAGCCGCTGTAGGCGCCGTTGGCCGAGAGGTAGAACACGCTGGAGTCCGTCTTGAGCACGGGATAGTAGTTGAGGGCAAACCCGGGAAGGCCGCCGAGTTCCGTCGTGAAGTAGACGTTGCCGCTGCCGTTGTTCCGGGCTTCCAGGCGGTTTCCGACCGCCGAGATCAATTGCGACGTGCTCGCCGGATTCACGTAATAGGAGGTGTCGTCCGAGTCGTAGAAGATGGGGGCCCGGAAGTCCCCGTTCGCGCGCCCGGTCCCGCTGATCCAGAAGCCGGAACTCGATTGGGCCGAGCCGCTCTGGTTCTGGATGTAGTTCGCCGACCCGGACGGGATGTCCCCCGCCTGGATCGTCGACCACCCCATCGCGCTCGACGAACTCGACCGCAGGAAATAGCCCGCCGACGCCGGCGTGCCGCTCAACCCCATCGTCCCCGCCGCCGTGAAGAACGGCACATTTCCCGCCGCCGTCGCGCTCCAGTTCTGTCCCGTACCCCCGTATTGCGTCCCGATGGCGACGCCGTTCCATGTCTTATTCGTCAGCGTCTGGGTCGCGTCCAGATTCACGAGTTCCTTCGTCGAGCCCCCCGCGCCGTACCGGAAGACGCCCCCCGTGTACCACAGGTCCCCCGCTATCGTCGACGAGGCCGCCCCCGACAGGTTGAAGAACCCCGTCGCCCCCGCGCGGTCGAACCGCAACCGGGACCTCTCCACGTAAATGCTCGTCGTCGCCAGCCCCGACGAGAACGACAGTCTCACCTGGGGGGCCGAGACGTTGTCGTTCGACTTGACGTCCACCGCGTCGTCCACTTCCTGCCCCCAGGTCGAGGCGCAGAGGCAGAGGGGCGGAATCCACGCGAGCAGCGAGGTCTTCATGGCGAACCTCCGGCGATCAGCAGTCAGCGATCAGCAATCCGTCGACGATGCGATGACGGCTGATGGCTGATGGCTGACGGCTGACGGCTGACGGCTAGACGTGCGGCGGTCCGCGATCCCGCGGCGCCTCGATCGCACGACGGGCGGGCCGGCCCGGGGAGACGAGCTTCAAGGGATGAGACACGCCCGACCCTCCCTCTCCAGTCTCGGCGAACGCACCGGCGCATGCGGAAGCGGCCGCGTGAGACGGAGGGCTTCCAGCCTTGCGGAGTTGCGATCCTGGAGTCCTTAGCGCATCGAGCACCGGCCGAAGTTCGCCGGCGAGGCTCCCGGACCAGGTCACGTTCCACAGCGCAAGGTCGGCGGGAATGTCCAAGCGGTGCGGGCGTTCGTCCGCCAGGACCAGTTCCGATCCCCCCTCGAATCGCGCCGAGGCGAGACGCACGTCGCGGCCGATCTCGAGCCGGCCCCTTACGTGAAGCTCCCCGGCGAAATCCAGATCCGCGTCGACGCGGATTCCACCGGTCGTTCCGATCTGCAACCCGGCGCCGTCGCGGACCACGATGCCGCCGCCCGAGAGGACGGAGGCGAGGAGCATCAATACCATTGGAACCTGCACTGGGATTATAGCCGCGGACGGCGCGCGGAGGCAAGAAAACCCATGTACGATGGGACCCGCCGGGGCGAAATGAGAAGAGCCGACGCCCCCGGAAAGAGGCGCCGGCCCTTCGTCCGACGGGATCTCTAGAAGTACTGCCGGTCGTCGTTCTCGCGGTCGTGGTGCCGCTTCTCCTCGGGCTTCCGATCCGGCTTGCGCTCATCGGGCCTCCGGTCGTGGCCCTTCGGATGGCAGTGCTCGCACTTGCCCTTGCAGGGACAGGCGTCCGGGCCCGGACGGTCCGGCCCGCGCCGCTCGGAGCGCTCGCGGTCGCCCCCGCGCTCGCGCTCCTGCAGCGCCCGCTCCAGCCGTTCGATCCGCTCCTGCAGCTCGCTCAAGGCGTGGCCGATCCGGCGCAGGGCCTGCTCCCAACCGCCGCCCTCGCGCTCGCCGCGTTCGCGGTCGCCGCGTTCGCGGTCGCCGCGTTCGCGGTCGCCGCGTTCGCGGTCGCCGCGTTCGCGGTCGCCGCGTTCGCGCTCGCCGCGTTCGCGGTCGCCGCGCTCACGCTCGCCGCGCTCGCGGTCGCCGCGCTCACGCTCGCCGCGCTCGTGGCGCTCCCGCATCTGCTTCTCGAACTCCTGGGCGTGCTTCTTGAACTCCTGCTCCAGCCGCTCCATCTCCATGCGGAACTTCTTCTCCATCTCCGCCCGCCGGTGCTCGTACTCCTTCTTCAACTGCTCCATCCGGCCTTCCTTGTTGTCGCCCTGCGCGGCCGCCGCGGCCGGGAAGGCGATCAGCGCCACCAACACCGCCGTCCATGTCCTCATCGCAATCTCCTCAAAGTGCCTGTATGAAGAACGCGACCCCGCCCGGCTTATTGTGCTCTCGGCAGTCGATAGTTGACGACATCGGCGAACTCCCGCGCGGCCTCCGGTCCCAGCATCCGGCCGATGCCGCTCCGCTTCACCCCGCCCCACGGACATTGGACAACCGAACCGACGGTTTGGTTGACGCCGATCGTGCCGGCCTGGAGGCGCCGCGCGATCCGGTCGGCCCTCTCGAGGTCCCGCGTCCAGACCGTCGCCGTCAGGCCGAAGTCGGTGGCGTTCGCCAGCCGCACCGCTTCCTCGTCATCGGCGACCGCGGTCACCGGCATCACGGGTCCGAACGTCTCCTCCTGGGCGAGGAGCATCTCCTCGCGGATGCCGGCGATCACGGTCGGTTCGAAGAAGAGGCCGCCGAGCGCGCGCCCGCCCGTGACGATCCTGGCGCCCTTCGCGGCGGCGTCGCGGAGGTGGCGTTCGACCGTCTCGATCTGTTCCTCGCGGTTCATCGGTCCGACGTCCGTGGCGGGATCGAGGCCGTTGCCGACCTTGAGCTTCTTCGTGCGCTCCACGACGCCCGCGAGGAAGGAGCCGAAGAGCGGCTTCTCGACGTAGATCCTCTGGACGCCGCAACAGACCTGGCCGCAGTTCTTGAAGGTGGCCGCGACCGCCCCCGCGACCGCCGCATCGAGGTCCGCGTCGGCGCAGACGATCATCGGGTCCTTGCCGCCAAGTTCCAGCGTCAGGCGGCGCAGGCGTGGCGCGGATTCGCGCATGATCTCCTTCCCCACCGCCTGGCTCCCGACGAAGGAGATCATATCCACGTTGCTCCGCACGATCGCGCGGCCTGTCTCGTCGGCGCCGTGCACGATCTCGATCGGCGCCTCGCGGAAGATCTCGTAGATGCGCTGGCCCAGGAGCGGCGTGCGCTCCGACGGCTTGAAGAGGACGGCGTTGCCCGCGAGGAGGGCGGGGCCGATGGTCCAGAGCGGGATGCCGACGGGGAAGTTCCACGGCTTGATGGCGGCGACGACGCCGATCGGCCGGAAGCGCGTTGCGCTGCGGAACGCGGGAAGCGTCTCCTCGATGGGGGCAAGGGCGCGCGGCGCGGTGCCGCAAAAGTAGTCGAGCCGGTCGGCGGCGTTGTCCACCTCGGCGCGCGACTCGCGGAGCGGCTTCCCCTGCTCGCGGGTCATGAGTTCCGCAAGGGAGGCGGCCTGCGCCCGGAGCGACGCGGCGGCGCGGCGGACGAGGGCGACGCGCTCCTCCAGCGGCGGGGCCGGGAGTTCCTTCCCCAGAGACGCGACCTTCCGCTCGACCTCGGCCGCGTCCGCGGCTAGGACGCGGCCGAGTTCTTCGCGCGTGGCGGGGTCGAAGGAGACGATCTCTCTCACGGCACTCACCGCACCAAAAGTGGACAGGTCGTTCTTGGTGCACCAAAAGTGGACAGTCAACTTTTGGTGCGGGCTCAGCGGAACGGCTCGGTGCTCAGGTACTTGAGCCCGGAATCGGGAATCACGGTCACGACGACCTTGCGCGGGCCGAGCTTGCGCGCGACACCGATGGCGGCGAAGACGTTGGCGCCGCCGGAGTAGCCCGCGAGGATCCCCTCCTCCCGCGCGAGGCGCACGGTGGTCTCTTTGGTCTGCTCGTCCGTGATCGGCACCGTCTCCGTCACGAGATCCTTGCGGTAGATCTTCGGGACGACGCGGTTCAACCGCACCATCGGGGTGCCGCCGACGAGACCGAGGACGGAATCGTGCCATGCCATCGTCACTCCTTTCCCCCCAGCAGTCCCTGCTCATCGAGGAACCGGAGAAGCTCCAGCAGATCGCGTTCTCCCGTCGGGAACCTGGGATCGTCCTCCCCAACGTGAAGGTGCGCGAGCGGGTGGCACATACGTTGTGCGCGATCCGGATCGAGGTCGTATCGGAACCATGGCTTTCCGTCTGAAGGAACGAAATGGAACGAGTACTCCCGGAGCTTCCATTCCTTCTTCTCCTTTGAAAAGGCTGCGCGCAATCGTAGTGTCGAACCGTTCGGGAACAGAAGCTCTCTCGGGTCGCCTGGCCTCTTCCGATCCGTAGTCAGAACGATTGCATGATCTCTTGTAGGCGTGTCCCACGCCATCACAAGGTCATCCAAGTTGGCGGGCTTGTTCGACCCAAGTTCTATCAAGTTGCCCCGGAGCGTCGAGCGAAAGAGGGCCGGGTCCATTCGTTATCGCCTCCGCAGCAGATCGGCCAAGCTGCCCCACAGATGGACTTCGTCGTCGGAGATCTCCTTCAGCTCACCTTTCCGCCGCCTCTCGATGAACTCCTGAGTGGTCATTCTCCACTTGCGTTCCAGTTCGTGCAACATCGGTTGCAGCCGATTCGCCGGGACGACGCCGCCCACTAGAGCGGGTTCCCACACGATGGCGTACGATGCCAGATCCGGGGCAAGCCTCGCGAAGTCAGGCCACGCGGTCGTCGGAATCCAGAAGACGACGTGCCGGGAAGCCAGTTCGTCGCGAAGAGCGTTGAGCCAGGGTGCGGTCCGATCAAGGACGTTCTCGATCCCGACGACCCACGTGACCTCCGCCGAGCGGCTCGCCAGGAACGACCTTCGAGACCTGCATTTCGCCAGATCGACGACAACGTTCCTGACGCGCCACACTCTCTTGAGCTCTGCATTCAGCGCTTCTTGCAGGATCTCTCTGCTCCCGTAGGTTTCGAACAGGAAGACGAATACCGACGGGACTCTAGACGCTTGGGCAAGAGCGGCTGCGATCCGGTCAGGGTCGCCCGCCTCTAGACCAGCACTGGCAGAAGGATCGGGTTCGCGTCGTACCACAACCTGCCTCCCGATTCGTAGGGGATCAGGCACCCAGTTGCAAGCAAGTCGTGATCCTGCACATCCAGCGTGGCCGGAGGTTTCTGGTGGAGCTCACGGAGACGATCTACCTGACCAGGACGGAGTTTCCTCTGTAAGGGGCTTCGCAGCCGCGCGAGGGCCCTTTCGAGGCAACCCGCGTCCGGGATATCCCTTCCCTCGACGACGGATTCCATGAACGTCTCTCGCAACACATGCAGGAATTGGCGGGGGATTCCGGCCCCCTCGTCGATCGCCTTCTCCAAGAGAGTTGGGTCCAGCTTCATTGCCAAAGGCCCCAGCCTCCTATCAGCAAGGTCTCGGAAAAAGCCGCGAGCCCGATCCGTCTCATCGCCGGAAGGACCCGCCACCGGGAGAGCGGACAGAAAGAGGGTGTCCGCAACGTGGCGTTCGGCTTCTTCCCACTCGGGTCCGAAGAGAAGAAGAGGGGGGACTACGAACACGGCTCGCACTGCCCAAGAGGCAATGGCGGCGCCGTTCGTGCAGAAGATCGCGCGGGCGATATTGGTGGGCAGTTTCTCAAGGCCGTCATAGACAAGGACGGTGGGCCTCCCCAGTCCAGCCTCGACCTCGAGGAGAGTTTCTTCGGACCTTTGATGAACACTGCCAAAACTGGAGTTCACAGCCTTCTCCGCTTCAAAGGTGAAGTAGTTCTTTGCGTTGTCCCACTTTGCACCCCACCATCGCGACTTCCGCTGGACCTCCGGTGTCGGCTTCCATCCTCTCGCAGCGCCCAAATTGAGACCCTTCCACGCACCTGCCAGCAACAGGTGAATCGGGCCTATCTTGGTCAGATCGTACAAGCCGCCTACGTCGATCAGGATGCCGTATGCACCTTCCTCCAGATCCTCGACGAACTTCGCCAACTCCGTGCTCTTCCCCACACCGGAGGGGCCGGCCACGAATGCCTTGGCTCCCTTTGACTGCAACACCTGCCTCAAACGAGCCCGAAACGTCGAGCCGCGATCGACGTAGTACGATCCCAGGAGCTTGCCGCCGAGCGGTTGATTCGGCTCCAGTGATCGTAGCAATCCCTGAACCTGCGATCCGTCCATGACGCCGTGAGCGTAGTCGTTGGCGCGTATTCGATCAAGAGATTCGCGCGGCCGCCGTATTTCGTTGACCTCCGTCCGCGTGAACCTAGAATGCACCGCATCCATCGGAGGATCGCATGACCGCACTTCTGCTTCTCCTGCTCGCCGCGCAAGACACGGGCATCAACCTCCCCGTCGAGGAGTACGGCCTCGAGAACGGGATGAAGGTGCTCGTCGTACCGCGGCACGACACGCCGCGCGTCTATTGCGCGCTCTACTGGAAAGTCGGCTCCGTCAACGAGCGCCCCGGCATCACCGGCCTCTCCCACTTCTTCGAACACATGATGTTCAAGGGGACGGCCACGATCGGCACCACCGACGCGAAGCGGGACGCCGAGATCAACGCCGAGATCGACGAGACGATGGGCCGCGTCCGCGAGGTCCAGCTCATCTACCGCGAATACGAGCGCCGCGGCGCCAAGCCGAACATCGAGGAGCAGGTCCGGCTCTCGGAGAGGATGAAGAAGCTGACGGCGCGCTACGAGGCGCTCGTCGCGGAGCAGAAGAAGATCACGGTCAGCGAGCACATCTCGAAGCTGTACATGGGCAACGGCGGCACCGGCCTCAACGCTTCGACCTACTACGACTGGACCCGTTACTTCGTCGAGCTGCCCGCGAACAAGGTCGAGCTCTTCTTCTGGCTGGAGTCCGACCGGTTCCTCCGGCCCGTCTTCCGCGAGTTCTATCCGGAGCGGGACGTCGTCAAGGAGGAGCGGCGGATGCGCTACGAGGCGACGCCGACGGGGCTCATCGGCCAGGCGTTCGGCGCGATGTTCTGGCAGGCGCATCCGTACGGCTGGCCCGTGATCGGGTGGATGAGCGACATCGAGATGTACACCCTCGCCGACGCGATGGAGTACTTCCGCGTCTACTATTCGCCGCACCGGTGCACGGCCGTTTTCGTCGGCGACGTGCAGGCGACGCAGATCCGCGACCTGGCGCAGCGGTACTTCGGCCGCATCCCGCGGGGCAAGGACGAGCCGCCCGCGATCGTGACGAGGGAGCCCGAGCAGATCGCCGAGGCCCGGATGCACGCCGAGGCGCCCGCCCAACCCTTCCTCACGATCCGCTGGCACGCCCCCGGCGCGGTGCACGCGGAAACGCCGGCGCTCGATCTGGCGATGATGGTCCTCGACGGGCAATCGGGCCGGCTGCACCGCGCGCTCGTCGAGGAGAAGAAGCTCGCTCTCATGGCGGGCTCGTCGTACTACGTGCTCCGCTACGGCGGGATGGCGGACATCGACGCGCGACCGCGGCCCGGCGTCGCCATGGAGGACCTCGAGAAGGCGATGATCGAGGTCGTCGAGAAACTCCGGAAGGAGGGCGTGACGGAGCGGGAGCTGCAGAAGGTGAAGAACCAATCGGTCGCCTCCACCGCGCGGCAGCTCCAGACGAACTCCGGGATCGGCAACGCCCTCGGCCTCGCGGAGATCAGCGGCAACTGGCGCGACGTGAAGGGGTACCTGGACAAGGTGATGGCCGTCACGCCCGACCAGGTGCGCGAGGCGGCGGCGAAGCACATGACGCCGCAGGGCCGCAACGTCCTCGTCGTGAAGCGGAAGGAGAAGAGATGATCCACGCGCTGCTTCTGCTCGTCGCGCTCCAGCAGGAGATCCCGGACCACCCGGACAAGCTCAAGTACCCGTCGCTGAAGTTCGAGGTGCCGGACGCGGGGTCTCTGCGCTCCACGCTGGCGAAGGGCACCGTCGTCTACGCCGCCGAGGACCCGACGCTGCCGCTCGTCCACCTCCAGATCCAGTTCCGCGGCGGCTCGTTCCACGACCCGAAGGGCAAGGAGGGTCTCGCGGACCTGTGGGCGGCGGTGCTGCGCACGGGCGGCACGAAGGGCCGCGATCCGCAGGCGCTGGACGAGGAGCTGGACTTCCTCGCCGCCGAGTTCGGCATCTCCGCGGGGGAACTGACGGGCTCGATCAGCCTCTCGCTCCTGGCGAAGGACCTCGACCGCGGGCTGGCGATCCTCGACGACGTGCTGCGCTTCGCCGAGTTCCGACAGGAGAAGCTCGACCTCGCGCGGGCGCAGATGCTCGACCGCATCAAGGCGCGCAACGACTCGACCGGCTCGATCGAGAAGCGCGAAGCGAACCTCCTCCTCTACGGTCCGGAACATCCGTCGAACCGCCTGGCGACGCGCAAGTCCCTCGAGTCGATCACGCGCGAGGACCTGATCGAATTCCACAAGCGGTTCATGGCGCCGGAGGGGATGATCGTCGCCGCCGCGGGGAACTTCTCGCGCGCGGATCTCGTGAAGAAACTGGACGCCGTCTTTTCGTGGGAGTCGGCCGTGGGGCCGCCGGCGGACGTCGTCATCCCCGAGCCGAACCCGACGCCGGGCGTCCATTGCTTCAACAAGGACGACAAGAACATCACGCAGGGACGGGTCACGATGGGCCACGTCGGGATCCGGCTCGACTGCCCGGACCTCCACGCGATCCGGATCATGAACTACATCTACGGCGGGGGCGGGTTCAGCTCGCGCCTGACGCAGCGGGTGCGGACGGACGAGGGGCTCGCCTACGACGTGGACTCGTCGTTCCAGCCCGGCATCCGGTACGTCGGCACGTTCCGGATCCAGTTCCAGAGCAAGACCGAGTCGTGCGCCTTCGCGATGCAGCTCTGTCTGGAGGAGCTGAAGAAGATGCAGGAGGCGGCGCCGGACGCGAAGGTCGTCGACGAGGCGAAGAAGTTCTTCATCGACGGGTTCCCGGCGTTCTTCTTCTCGACGAAGTTCAAGACGGTGCAGACGTTCGCGACGGCGGAGCTGAACGGCTACCCGAAGGACTACTACAAGGTCTATCGCGAGACGATCGCGGCGGTGACGCCGGCGGACGTGCAGCGGGTGGCGAAACAGTACATGAAGCCGGAGAAGCTGGTGATCGTCTGCGTGGGCAACATCGGGGCGATGGTGCAGGGGGACGGAAAGCACAAGGTCACGCTTTCCGACTTCGGGCCGGTGAAGAACGTGCCGCTGCCGGACCCGGAGACGATGGAGAGGACGAAGTAGGGACAAGGGGGCGGGGAGAACGGGGGACGGCTACAGCCGCGGGCCGCGCAGTCCGACCGCCTTCAAACGGAGAGCGCGCGGGTCCAGGATGACGCGCCCGCGGCGCGGTTCGAGCCGGATGTGCCACACCTGCATGAAGTCTGCGCCCAGGATGAGCTCTTCGGTGAGGTCCGGGACGATCTTCAGCCCCGCGGTGAGGCGCTTCCCGCGAAGGACGACGTCCGCAAAGATGCCCTCCCGCGCCGTGACGGAACCTACGGCGGCCTGGTAGACCTTGGGTCCCGGGAGTCCCTCGGGCGTGCCGACGGCGCGCGCGATGCGCTCGTTCAGCAGCGAGTGAGAAGAACCCGTGCCGAAGAGCGCCTCCACCTTGCGGCGCCCTTTGAGGCCGATGAGCCACACCCTCTTCGAGATCAAACCCATGCGGGCACTCTATCAGCTTCGGGGCCCTCGGTCAAGCGCGGGTCGGGGCGACACCGGCGCCTCGCATACGTACGCCGCCATGTCGCTCGCCACCTCCCCGTCCTTTTCCCCCACAGGCGCGAACCCCGTTGGACGCCGCCGGGTCCCGCGCGCGCGACCGCCTTTGGAGGAGTCCAACGGGGCGAACCGCCGCGTCCGATGGACGATCCGGAGGCCGTGCGCCGGCAAGAGCCTCTCGATCTCCTCCGCCGACAGGCACCGGTATCGGAGCCGGCGCGATTCCGGCGGGAGATCGTCGTCCGGCGGCGTGAGCGTGATCTCCATCGTGAGCACCCTCGCGGCGGAGTCGAACGCGTAGCGCTCCGTGCAACGCGTCGGCAGGCCGGTGACGGGGTGCGGGATGCGGCCGCCCTCCCCCACGAATCCGGCGAGCAGCTCCGGCCCCGGATTCCAGACATCGAAGGCAAACCTGCCCCCGGGATCGAGATGGCGCCGGACGCCGCGCAGGAATCCGTCGAGGCTCTCCGCTGTGAGCTGGCCGCCGAGCGCGTTGAAGGGCGCCAGGACGAGCGGGAACCGCCGCCCCAACGACATCGTCGCGACGTCGGCGCGATCGAACGTCACGCGCGTGCGCACGTCACCGGGCTCGAGGCGCAGGCGGGCTTCCAGTTCGGCGAGCATGCCCGGCTCCGCGTCCACGCCGTGGACGCGATGTCCCGCCCGCGCCAGTTCGAGCGCCACGCGTCCCGTGCCCACCCCGCACTCGAGGATGGGGCCCCCGGCGGCCGAAGCGAGCGAGCGGTAGAACGGCAGATCGGCCGTCCATCGCCCGAACAGCATCTCGTACCAGGCGGGCCTCGCGTAGATCGAGTCGTCGCGCATCGCGGATCTTGACAACGGGGGTCCCGGAGCGTAGACCGTAGTACTTGGGTCTACAGGGAGGATACCAGATGACGCGCCTGGTCCGGAGATTCGTCGGCTTCATGATGCTGGCCCCTCTTCTGGCCGCCTCGGAATGCAGCAAGGAGGACGAGGACTCGTCCACTCCCACATCCCCCCCCACGGCCCCTTCGGGCCTGATCGCCGTCGCCTCCTCCTCGACGTCGGTCGATCTCTCGTGGACGGACAATTCCGCCGACGAGACGGGCTTCGAGATCTACCGCGCGCCCGACGCCGTCACGTTCGCGCTCATCGCCACGACCGTTGCGAACGTCGTCGCATATTCGAACACGGGACTCACGGCGAGCACGACGTACACGTACCGGGTGAGGGCCGTCAACGACGCGGGCGGTTCCGCCTTCACCTCCGATGTCAACGTGACGACACCCGCCACGATCACCGCGCCGACCGGCCTCCTCGGGACCGTCACGGGCGCGACGCAGGTCACGCTGACCTGGAGCTACACCCCGCCGGCGCCGACGGACTTCCGCATCGAGCGCAGCCCGGACAACGTCGTCTTCGCGGAGATCGGGAACACGCCGGACGGCGTGACGCTCACTTTCAACGACACGGCGGCGATCGTGGGCACGAACTACTACCGGGTCCGGGCCCGCGTCGGTGCGGCGTATTCCTCCTATTCCGGAACCGTCGTGGTCGTGCTGAGCGCCCCGATCGCCCCCACCGCCCTCTCTGCCTCACCGATCTCCAGCGGCTCCATCAAGCTGACCTGGACCGACAACTCCAACAACGAACAGGGATTCCGCGTCTATCGCAGCTTCACGGGCGCCTCGGGCACCTACATTCTCCGCGCAACCGTGAGCCCGAACACGACGACCTACACCGACTCGGGCCTCTTCCCTTCCACGACCTACTGGTACCTCGTCCGCTCGTTCAACGCCATCGCCGAATCCTCCGACTCCAACACCGCCCTCGCCACCACGTTCTCCGGCGACTGGCTCGAGCTGGCCGGCTCCGGCTCGACGGGCGGGATCAGCAGCACGACATCGAATTCGTCGTGGCCGTCCGTGGCGATCAACAGCGTCGGCCGCGCCGTCGTCGTCTGGCAGGAAACGGTCATGGGCGTGGACCAGATCTACCTCGCGGTGTGGGACACGGTCGTCGCCGCCTGGAGGGGGGTCCTCGTCAACGGGATCCAGAGCGCGATTACGGTCGACACCACGAGCAACTTGATCACGGGCGTCACCTTCGCACCGCAGCAGATGAGCAACACGGGCAACGGGATCAGCCTCGCCTCCGGAGACGCGCAGGAGCCCGTCATCACGTACAACGCGTCCCTCGACGCGTTCTTCATCGTCTGGCAGGAGTACCGGAACGGCGAGTGGGAGATCGTCGCGCGGAAGATGGACAACCTCACGTATCAGGCGGTCCTGGGGTTTTACAAGGCGGAGTGGGACGACGTGGCGCACGCGGATCTCCCGGCGGACAACGCCACGTACGCCAACGGCAATATCGACGACAACGTCACGACCTTGCCCGCGACCATCGTCGTCTCCACGGGCGGCGCGGTCGCCTCGATCCGCCCGCAGGCGTTCCTGACGACGGCGCAGCTCTACGTCGCCTGGCAGGAGTTCACGGGCGGCAACTGGGAGATCTTCGCCGCGCAGGTCGCGCCCGTCGGGTTCGCCGTAACGAACGTCGACGGCGCATTTGGGCCGGGGTTCCAGGTCAGCATAACCGCCAATTCCTCCCTCTATCCGTCGATCGTCTCGAGCGGCGGGATCGTGTTCGTCTTCTGGCAGGAATGGGACGGCGCGGACTGGGAGATCCACTCGCGGAGGTCCTCCGGCGGCTCGTGGGATGAAACGGAGGCCGGCAGCGCGACCGGCGGCGGCATCTCCAACAACGCGGGCGACTCGCAGCACCCCAAGGCAGCCGTCGATTCGCTCGGCGTGCCCTACGTCGTCTGGGACGACAATACGGCGAGCAGTAACAACCACGAGATCTACATCGTGAAGCGCAACGTCGGCGTCGGCTGGTTGCCGATCAACGACACGACGATCACCTCGAACTCCGGCGGCGGGATCAGCAACTCGTCGGGCGCATCGCTCTTCCCGTCGATCACGATCGACGGCGGGAACAACGTCTACGTCGCATGGCACGACTCCGCGCCGGGGAACTGGGATATCTTCGTAAAGCAGTACAATGTCGCCGTGCCCGACGAGGCCGACTCGTGGGTCTCGATGGGCAGCTCCGACGTCCCGCCGGGCGTCAGCAACAACTCGGGATCGTCGCTGCTCCCGACGATCCGCGTGAGTTCGGGCGGCGTCGTCTACCTCGTCTGGGAGGACGACACGAACGGGAACTACGAGACGTACCTGCGGAGGTGGTAGGCGGGTCTACATCGGCGTCGGCGCAGGCTGGGGAGCCAGGATCTTCCCCGCCCACCCGGCGAGATCCTCGTACCGGTTCCGGCACGACGGCCCCGCCGAGTACCAGTACCGAACCCCCTGCAGCCCGGTCGAGGGAATGACGAGCAGCGACGACGAGACCGTCCCATAGCCGCTTCCGTGCTTGCACACGGCCCAGCCGTCGGTCTCCTCGTGATCCGCGAGCACGCTCCGCAGGCGGTCGAGCATCATGTCCATGCCGTCCCACCCCGGCACGCGGGCGAGCATGGTCTTCCGCTCCGGCATGCGGGGGTCGTCCATGTCCCGGTGCGAAGAAACGACGTGGATGCCGCCGTCGATCCGCACGGGCCGTACGCGGCCGTCGAACTGGAGGCAGACGCCGCGCCCGCCGCGCATGGCCACCAGGTTGAACCCGGCATATCGCAGCGACGCCGTCCTCTCCCCGACGAAGCGCTCCACCTGGTCGGGCGTCTCGAACGCGAGCGCGTCGAGGCACAGCACGCCGCGCGAAGGACCCGACCGGATCTTCGGCGGGATCCGCCGGTTCGTGACGGCCACCAGCAGGCCGTGGCGGTTGAGGCCGAGCCATGTGCCGCCCGCCTCGAGGTCCTTGCCCCCGATCACGCCGGGCCGGAGCTCCGTCGGCGGCACGGACAGCCGGTGCAGGTACTCGTCGCGGTTCGCCGCGACGGCGAGCGAGACGCCCGGCACGGGATCGGAGAACAGGGCGAGCACGCACATAAGCCCCCATGTGCTACCATCCGGGGCGACATTAGGCAATAGGCAATCGGGGAACGGGTGACCGCCCCCCATCTCCCTATTGCCTAATGCCTGTCGCCTGCGTATCGTGGTCCCTCATGATCTCCGTCGTCCTCGCGCTCTGCCTGCAGTCCGATCCGCCCCCTGTCGCGATCCGCGGGGCCACCGTGGTCATGGAACCCGGCCGCACGCTGGAGAACGCGACCGTCGTCCTGCGCGGCGGCCTCATCGAGGCGGTCGGCGCCGACGCGGCCGTCCCGGGCGACGCGAAGGTGATCGACGGAAAGGGCCTCTTCGTCTACGCGGGCTTCATCGACGCCCACGCCCGCTTCGGCCTTCTCTCCACCCGGCTCACCGCGGACGAGATTGCCGCGCGCGAAGGGGAGCGGCCCGACTTCGCGCGCGAACCGCTCTTCCGCATGCAGGACGCGAACCGCCGCGGGATCCGTCCCGACCTCGCCGCCTGCGAGCTCGCGGTCCCGTCGGAGGGCGAGATCCGCAAGTGGCACGCCGCGGGATTCGCCGTCGCCGTCACCGCGGCCGACGAGGAATACGTCAGCGGCACCTCGGCGATCCTGTCCCTGAGCGGCGCTCCGCGGCGCGAGTCCATCCTGACGCCCCGCTGGGGGATGCACGCCTCGTTCCGCGCGTACGGCGACGGGTACCCGCGCACGGTCATGGGCGCGCTCGCGCACCTCCGGCAGCTCCTCCTCGACGCCGGAGACTATCGCAAGAAATGGGCGGACTACCGGTCCTCGCCGCAGGGGAAGTCGCGGCCGCCGTACGATCCGGCCCTCGAAGCGCTCTTCCCCGTCCTCGACCGGGAGCTGCCGCTCGTCTTCGAGGCGGACACGGAGAACGAGATCGTCCGCGCCCTCGATTTCTCGGCCGAGTTCCGCCTGAGGCTCGTCCTTTCCGGCGCCGGCGAGGCCTACAAGGTCGTCGGCCGCGTGGCGTACCTCCCCATCCTCCTTGACGTCGGACTGCCGAAGGAGCCGAAAGCCCGCAAGGACGACGACCGGCCGAAGAAGCTCATCGAAGAGGAGAAGCGGCTCCGGGAGGAGCGCGTCCGCTGCGCGATCCGGCTCGCGGCCTCGGAGATTCCCTTCGCCTTCGCCACGCACCGCGCATCCCCGGCCGATCTCCTCGAGAACGTCGCGAAACTCGTGGAATGCGGCCTCTCGCGCGAGGACGCGATCGAGGCGTTGACCTCCGCGCCCGCGCGCATCCTCGGCCTCGACCGGCTCGGGACGATCGAGCCGGGGAAGTTCGCGCACCTCACCGTCCTCACCGCCCCGCTGGGCGACAAGAAGGCGAAAGTCCGCTACGTCATCGCGGACGGCCGGCTCTTCGAGTTCGACGTCGCGAAGCCGGAGATCGATCTCACGGGCAAGTGGAGGGTCTCGGTGGTCTCTCCACAGATGGAGGCCGTCCTGCACCTGGAACAGCGCGGGGCCGAGGTCACGGGCACGATCGCCACGGAAGAGGGGACGATCGGCGTCACGGGGACCGTGTCCGGAAAGTCGTTCACGCTCAAGGGCTCCTACGAGGGCGTCGACTTCGTCGCCGAGGGCGACTGGAAGGACGGCAAGCTCTCGGGCAAGGTGCGGACCCCGATGGGCGAGAGCGACTTCACCGCCGTCAAGCCGGAGGGACGCCATGAATAGCCGCACCAAAAGTGGACAGTCCACTCTTGGCGTGGGCGGAGGGATGCCATGACTAGATGGTTGATCCTGGCGGCGCTCCTGCTCCAGGATGCGGACGTCGAGCTCGACGCCGACCGCGTCCCGAAGACGCGCACGCGCGGAAACGTCCTCGTGCGCAACGGGACGATCCACACCGTCTCCGCGCGCGGCACGATCCGCGGCGACATCCTCGTGAAGGACGGAAGGATCGCGGCGATCGGGACGGAGCTCAAGGCGCCCGAGGGGGTCGCCGTCATCGACGCAACGGGTCTCCACGTCATGCCGGGGATCATCGACTGCCACTCGCATCTCGCGACCGACGGCGGACTCAACGAAAGCTCGCAGTCCGTCACGCCCGAGGTCCGGATCGCGGACATCCTCGACCCGCGCGACGTCGGGATCTACCGCGCGGTCGCGGGCGGCTGCACGACGGGGAACGTCCTCCACGGGAGCGCGAACACGATCGGCGGGCAGAACGCCGTCATCAAGCACCGTTGGGGGAAGGACGCGAAGGGGCTCCTCTTCGCCGGCGCCCCGCGCGGCGTCAAGTTCGCGCTGGGCGAGAACGTCACGCAGGCGAACTTCCCGTCGAACCGCGGGAAGCGCTTTCCGAACACGCGGCTCGGCGTCGAGGCGACGCTCCGGCGCGCCTTCGCCGAGGCGCAGGAGTACATGAAGCGGGGAGCCGGGGCGCGCCGCGACCTCCGGCTCGAGGCGCTCGCGGACATCCTGCGCGGCGACATCCTCGTCCACTGCCACTGCTACCGCGCGGACGAGATCCTGATGATCCTCCGGCTCGCGAAGGAGTTCGGCTTCCGGCTCGCGACGCTCCAGCACGCGCTCGAGGCATACAAGGTCGCCCCCGAGATCGCCGAGGCGGGCGTCGGCGTCTCGACCTTCGCGGACTGGTGGGCGTACAAGGTCGAGGCGTACGACGCCGTCCCCCACAACGCCGCCCTGTGCACCCGCGCCGGCGCGGTCGTCTCCATCAACTCCGACAGCGCGAACCACATCCGCCGCCTCAACCTCGAGGCCGCGAAGGCGATGAAGTACGGCGGCCTCACCGAGGACGAGGCGATGCGTCTCGTCACGATCAACCCCGCGAGACAGCTCCGGATCGACTCGCGCGTCGGGAGCATCGAGGTCGGGAAGGACGCGGACCTCGCGATCTTCCGCGGCCATCCGCTCTCCATGTCGAGCCGATGCGTCACGACCCTCATCGACGGCGAGGTCTTCTTCGAGCGTCGCGAGGATTCCGGCGAGGCGCCGCCGTTCGCGCGTTCGACCGCGACGCTGCGCGAGCGCTCCCGCGGTCGCGAAGGCGCATTCGTCTTCGTGAACGCGACGGTCCATCCCGTCTCGGCCCCGGACTTCGTCGGAAGCGTCGTCGTCCGGAACGGCCGGATCGAGAAGATGGGACCGAAGCTCGCGCCTCCCCCGGACGCGACGGTCTACGACGCGTCAGGGCTCCACCTCTACCCCGGCCTTATCGACTGCGAGACGTCGCTCGGGCTCGTCGAGATCGAAGCCGTCGCCGGCACGACGGACGACCGCGAAATCGGCAACGTCCAACCGGACCTCGTCGCCCTTGGCGCGACGAACGCGCAGAGCGAGCACATCGCCGTCGCGCGTGCGAACGGGATCACCACGGCGCTGGTCGTCCCGTCGGGCGGGCTCGTCTCGGGCCAGAGCTCGTATGTCCGGCTCGAGGGCTGGACGCCGCGCGAGATGGGGATCCGCGAGACGGTCGCCCTGCACCTCAGGATGCCGTCGATCCCGGAGGAGGAAGAACCCAAGGAGGAGGACAAACAGCTCAAGGAGCTGCGCGAACTGTTCCAGGCGGCCCGGCGCTACGCCAAGACGCCGCGCGACCTGCGCCTCGAGGCGTTGCAGCCGTACGTCCGGGGCGAGCGTCCCGTCGTGATCGAGGCGGGCACGCCGCTGCAGATCCGGACCGCGCTGAGGTTCGCCGCGGAATTCGGCCTGCGTCCCGTCGTCTCCGGCGGCGCCGAGGCGTGGAAGGTCGCGCCTCTGCTGGCGGAGAAGAAGGTCCCCGTGATCCTCTCGACGCTGCGCCTGCCGGCGCGGCGCCACGACCCGTACGACTCGGCGTACTTCGCCCCCGCGCGGCTCCACAAGGCGGGCGTCCCGTTCGCGATCCGGACCGACTCGTCCTCGGACGTGCGCAATCTCCCGTACCAGGCGGCGATGGCCGCCGCCTACGGGCTTCCACGCGACGAGGCGCTCAAGGCGATCACGCTCCACCCCGCCCGGATCTTCGGTCTCGAGCGCGGCACGCTGGAGGAGGGCCGCCCGGCGGACCTCATCGTCACGAACGGGGATCCGCTGGAGATCGCGACGGACGTGCTGCTCGTGATGATCGACGGGAAGCGCGTGCCGCTCGAGTCGCGGCACACGCGGCTCTACGAGAAGTTCCGCGCGCGGATCAAGTGAGGCTCCCCGCCCCATCCTCCTCCGCCCTTCGGGCTACGGAGGACAGGAGGGGCGGCCTGCCCTCCGTAGCCCGAAGGGCGGAGGAGGATGGGGC
>JACPRC010000129.1 GCA_016190175.1 Planctomycetota bacterium | reverse complement strand
GTAGAACGTGATGCCGAGCGAGTACAGATCGGCGCGCTTGTCGATGAACCCGCCCTTCGCCTGCTCCGGCGACACGTACTCGGGCGTGCCCATGAAGGAACCCTCGGCCGTCAGCCGCGTGCTGCCCGCCGTCGGCGGGCCGCCGATCCGCGCCAGGCCGAAGTCCGTGATCTTCACCGCGCCGTCCTTCTGCACCAGGACGTTCGCGGGCTTCACGTCCCGGTGGATGACGCCCTGCTTGTGCGCCGCGTCGAGCCCCCGGGCGATCTCGCGGATCAGTTTCGTGGCGGGCTCGAGCCCCATCCTCCCCGCGCGGTCGGCGATCGCGTCGAGGGCCACGCCGTCGATGAGCTGCATCACGATGTAGAAGGTGCCCTGCTCCCCGCCCACGTCCAGCACCTGGACGATGTTCGGGTGGTCGAGTTTCGCGGCGGCCCGCGCCTCCCGGATGAACCGCTCGACGAAGGCGGCGTCCGAGGCGAACAGCGGGTCGAGCACCTTGACGGCGACCCGCTTGTCCAGCGCGAGGTGGCATCCCTCGTAGATGATCCCCATGCCGCCCTTGGCGATCCTCCGCGCGAGGCGGCACGGGCCGATCGTCTTGCCGATGAGGGGATCGTCCATGGCAAGTTCTACGTTCTACGTTCTACGTTCTACGTTCCACGTTGACGGTGGGGCGCCCCCGGAACGTAGAACATGGAACATGGAACTCGGGACTACACCGGCTTCGGCCGCCGGATGAGGTCGAGGAACTCCTTGCGCGTCTTCGGATCGCTCCGGAAACGGCCGACCATCGAGCTCGTGACCATGTGCGCGTTCTGCTTCTCCACGCCGCGCATCATGACGCAGAGGTGGAACGCCTCCATCACGACGCCGACGCCCTTCGGCCGGACCTTCTGCTGGATCGCCCGCGCGATCTGCGTCGTGAGACGCTCCTGCACCTGCAGCCGGCGCGCGTAGACGTCCACCAGCCTCGGGATCTTCGAGAGCCCCACGATCTTCTTCTCGGGAAGGTACGCGACGTGGCACTTCCCGAAGAACGGCAGCAGGTGGTGCTCGCACAGCGAGAAGAAGTCGATGTCCTTGACGATGACCATCTCGTCGTAGTCGGAATCGAACACGGCGCCGTTGAGGACCTGTTCGGGATCCTGCAGGTAGCCGCGGGTCATGTAGCGGAGCGCCTTCTCCACGCGCTCCGGCGTGCCCTGGAGCCCCTCGCGGGCGACGTCCTCCCCCAGCAGGCCGAGCACGTCGCGCACGTATTCGCGGATGGAGGTCCGTTCCACGGCTTTCTCGGGCATCGTGGAGGATCGTAGCGGATGCGGGAGAAGGGAGTCAACCTAAAGACGGAGCGCGGACGTCGGAGGGACCCCGGCACAGAGTACGCCGTTCGCGCCGGCCCGCAGCGATCCGGGGCCCGCAAACCCCGGCCTTGAATTCGACCCTGCCGGAGACTAGGATTCGCCGACTTTGCCGCCGGGGACCTTCGGGGAAGGACACGAATCCCGGGGGCAAGATGAGAGGAGGACGAGATGAACGTCGATACGGGCGTGACTTCGGGCGCGGCCGACTTCTTTCTCAAGGAGTACGCAAGAGACATGAGCGGTGCGGCCACGCTGCAGTTCCCGGCGGCGGCCCCCGGCCTCGCCGCCGACGGAATGGGGATCCTGGGGATCGCCTGGGGCGGACCGACGATGATCATGGGCTTCTCGGAATCGGTGAGTGCCGCCGGCACGGTCCGGGTCAACAACCTGGCCACGTTCGATTGATAGGTCCGGCGACGGGCGCGTCGGCGCTCCGTCACCCTCGATTCCCGGGCCCGGTGCCGCGAACCGGGCTCCCCGTCTCCGCCCTGTCAGCGCTCCGAATGCGCAAACCTCCGGCCCCTTCCGGACGCTGGAAACAGGGATGATGCCGATTCCCGCTCACGCTTCCGTCGTCGGATCGGTACCATTCAGGGGAATGGACGCCTCCGACGAGGGACTGATGCTCCGCGCCGGCGCGGGGGACCGCGAGGCCTTCGCGCGGCTCTACGAGCGCCACAAGGCGCCGCTCCTCCAGTTCTGCCTCCAGATGCTCCGCAACGCCGAGGACGCCGGCGACGTCTTCCAGGAGGCCTTCCGCTACCTCTACATCCATGCCTCGACCTACCGCCCGACCGCGAAGTTCACGACGTACCTCTACCGCATCGCCCGCAACATGTCGATCGACATCCTCCGACGGCGGCGCCGGTGGAACCTCCAACCCCTCGACCCGGCGCTCGACCTCGCGGAGCCCCCGGACCTCCGCGAGCCGCGCCTCGAGTCGGACGAGATCGAAGCGGGCGTCCGCGATGCCATGGAGGAGGTCCCGCCGTCCTACCGCGAGGTCGTGCTCTTGCGCGTCCTGCGGGGCATGGAATACGCCGAGATCGCCGAGGTCGTGGAGGCGCCGCTGGGCACCGTGAAGTCGCGGCTCCACGCCGGCCTCGAGTTCCTGCGCCGCGCGATGCGGAGAAGGAAGCTCGCGGAATGACCTGCGTCACGAACGACGTCCTGCTGGACCTGAGCGAGCGGCGGCTCGCGGGCGAGCTGTCCGACCGCGTGGAGACGCACCTCCTCGACTGCGACGCGTGCCGCGCGCGGTTCGGGGAGATCCGCGCGATCGCCTCGGCCGTCCGCCGCTGCACCGGGACGCCGGACGCGCTCCTCTCGCGGCTCGACGGCGGGATGGCGGAGATCCTGGCGCGCCCGCGACGCCGACGGCTCGCGGTTCCGGCCGCGATCGCCGCGGCGCTGGCCGTCGCGGCCCTTGTCTACCTCGCCGCACCGGACCGCCCCATGCCGCCTCCTCCTCCCGCGCTGTCCGCCATTGCGGCCGCCCCGCCGCTCCCGCGCGCCGAGACCGAGATCCGCACCGAGCGCCGGTCGCCGGCATCGGAGGCGGCCGTCGTCACCGACGCCCGCCGTCCCGCCGAAGATGCGACGCCCGATCTTCCGTGGCGCCCCGCACGTCCGGGCGACGTCAACGGCGACGGCCTGATCGACGTCGCGGACCGGCTCGTGCTTGCGCGCTACCTCGCGGGCCGCACCCCGGCGCCCGATCCGGCCGTCGCGGACCTGAACGGAGACGGCGCGATCGACGTGGGGGACGTCCAGATCCTGACGCGGGAGATCGCGAGGGGGCGATGAGGCTCGCGGCCGCCGCGCTCCTCGCGCTCCTGTCCGCCTGCGCCGCGAGCTCTCGTCCCGCCGCCAGAGAGGACGTGCGGTCGCCGAATCGCGGGACCATGGGGCTGACGGGCCAGACGGTCACTCCCCAGCAGGACGTGCACGTCCACGTCGAGATCCCGGCCGGCACGTTCGGCGCGTACCAGCTCGTGATCCGCTGGGACCCGGACGTGGCGCGCATCCGATCCGTCGCGTCCTGCCCGATCCGGTCGTTCCCGGGGACCCCGGAGTTCGATCCCGAGACGTTCTCGAGGGGGATCGCGAAGGTCTTCTCCACGGCGGTGCGCGCCCGGGGACCCGGCGAGTATCACCTCCTCACGATCCGGTTCGAGCGGATCGCGGCCGGGAGCACGCGCGTGGACGTGATCGTCGAGGCGCTCTACGACGACGCGGCCGCTCCGCGCCGCATCACGGGGATCCTGTCGGTGAGTCCGCGGGAGATCCGGTTCGAGTAGTCCTGCGGCGCCGGACTTCACCGCCGAGAAGAAACCGGCCCGATGACCGAGGAAAAGGGCGTTCGATGTCTCGTGGCGCCCTGACAAGGGGAAAAGCAACGCACGCCGGTTTCGCAACCCACGCAGCATCTTGTCTCGGCGCGCGTTGCGCGCTCTGCGGTGATAGAGCCCGCGTTGCAGGCCTGGCGCGCCCTACCCCATCGCGCCGTGGAGCTGCCGCCAGTAGACGGCGGCGTAGAAGGCGAGGATCGCGACGTTCGCAGCGGCGAGCCAGACCGAAACTTGCGTGAGCCGTCCGTCGAGCCGTCCGCGCGACACCTGCGCCACGACGTACAGCGCCAGAAACCCGATCGTCAGCGTCGCCCAGAAAAGACGGTCGCGGATCCCCGGCGGAAAGAAGGTGTTCCCCACGACGGAAAGGCTGAAGAGGATCAGCGCGTACAGAACGACGCCGGCGCGCTTCGCGCGGACGTTGGTCGTGAGGATGGTGAAGAAGCCCACAAGATGAAGATTACTTCATCTTCGGCGCGGACGCAACGATGAGTCGCCCGTCGAAAGCGAACAATTCTTGCCGCCAGCGGACCGGATGATATGCTGCGACGATCGCCGACCGAGATGGGCCGACAGGGAGGGAACGGATGCCGGAAGATCGTGCCGCGACCGACCCCTCGCGCAACCTCACGGCGCAGGAGAAGCGGGCCTATCTCATGGCGCTCATCACCCTCGCCGCCTCGGATCGGGGAGTCGCTCCCGAGGAGGCCAAGATCATCCGCGAAGCCGCGCGCCGCCTGAACTTCCGCC
Source organism: Planctomycetota bacterium (assembly GCA_016190175.1). Lineage (GTDB taxonomy): Bacteria > Planctomycetota > MHYJ01 > MHYJ01 > JACPRB01 > JACPRC01. The sequence continues at coordinate 10,234 of JACPRC010000129.1, read as the reverse complement.
TGACCTCGCGCGACATCCGAACCTACGACCTGGACTCGATCGTCCGCTCCGTCACCCGCCCCAGCGTGAGATCGGCGCTCTTCTCGGATCTCCTGCGGCTCGCCCAGGCCGACCGCCGCTGGGCCCCGGAGGAACTGAGGATCATCCGGTATCTCTCCGAGCAGTGGGCCCAGCCGCTGCCCGCGATCCCGGGGCTAGACTGGAACCAACTGACGGCGCCGACGCCGGCGGAACTCGAACGGATCAGCGACGGCAGGCGCGACCTCCTTCAGAGCAATCCGGACGCGATCCGGTCGGCGGATCCGGGAATGCAATGGTTGTGGGTGGTCGTGTCCGCGGTCCTGTACGTCGTGCTCGCCTGCGTGTGCAGTTTCGCCTACTACTTCTACCGCGGCGGAGAACTGTCGAGCAAGGGCGACGTGGGGGCTCTCGGCGTCTGGCTCTTCATCGGCCTCATGACGGGGTTGCTCGTCGGGATGGTCTCGCCCGGGAGGACCGTTCGGGAAGCCGCCATCGGAACGCTCCTGGGCACGGTCGCGCTCCTTCTCGCCGCGTTGCAATTCGTGCGCGTTGAGGCGGGTCAAGGGTCAAGCGTCGTTGTAGCATTGATCCTGATGGCGGCGCTATCCTACCTGGCAGCTCTGAGCGGCTCCTGGTACGGAGAAGCGATGCAGGGGAAATCGCAAGTGTGGAACTGAGCGCGCCATCCCGCCGTTGACTTCGGCGCGCCGTTCTGCTACACCCGAACGCCATGGCGCTTCCGCGTGTCGTGCGAATCGGCTAGCCCTTGACATGGCGTCCGGCCCTCTGGGCCGGGCCGCCGGACGCGGCGCGTCCGCCTTCGGCGGGCGCTACGCCGAGTCAAGGGCTAGGCCCCCTCCCTCCCCCTTTTTCGAAAGATGCCCGTGAACTACAAAGACACCCTCAATCTGCCGAAGACCGACTTCCCGATGGCGGCCGGCCTGACGAAGATGGAGCCGCGCATGCGCGAGCGCTGGGACTCCATGCGCCTCTACGAGAAAATCCAGGACGCCCGCAAGGCCGCGCCCGCGTGGATCCTCCACGACGGGCCGCCCTACGCCAACGGCGACGTCCACGTCGGCACGGGCCAGAACAAGGTCCTCAAGGACATCGTCGTCAAGTTCCGCACGATGCAGGGACACCGCTCGCCCTTCGTGCCGGGATGGGACTGCCACGGGCTCCCCATCGAGCACAAGGTGATGAAGGAGCTGGGCCCCCGGGCGAAGACGATGCCGAAGTCGGAGATCCGCGGGCTCTGTCTCGACTTCGCGCGCAAGTACATCGACATCCAGCGCCGCCAGTTCAAGTCGCTCGGAGTCTTCGGCGACTGGGACCGTCCCTACCTCACGATCGACGCCGTCTACGAGACCGCCGTCATCGAGACCTTCGAGCTGCTCTGGAAGAACGGCCACGTCGCGCGGCGCAAGAAGTCCATCCACTGGTGCATGAACGACCGCACGGCGCTGGCGGAGGCGGAGCTGGAGTACAAGAGCCTTCCGAGTCCGTCGATCTATCTCCGCTTCGAAGGGATCGGCGGACCGGACCTCCTCGTATGGACGACGACGCCGTGGACGCTCCCCGCGGACGTCGCGGTCGCCGTGCACCCGGACCTCGAGTATGCCGTCGTGAAGATGAAGGGCCGCGAGGCGGTCGTCGCGCCGCAGCGGATCGAGGAGTGCCGGAAGCGCTTCGAGATCGGCGAGACCGTCCGCACCGTGAAGGGCCGCTCCATGGAGGGATGGAAGTACAAGCATCCGCTCTTCGGCCACCCCTGCCCGGTCGTCCTCGCGGACTACGTGACGATCACCGACGGAACGGGCCTCGTCCACACGGCGCCGGGCCATGGCGCCGAGGACTACGAGACGGGCCTCCAGTACAAGCTGCCGATCCTCTCGCCCGTCGACGAGGCCGGCGTCTTCACCGGGGAGGCGGGCAGGTACAAAGGGCTCCAGGTCTTCGAGTCGAACCCCATCATCGTCGAGGATCTGCGCCGGAGCGGCGTCCTCCTCAAGGACGAGAGCCTGGAGCACGAGTACCCATGCTGCTGGCGCTGCAAGAATCCGGTGATCTTCCGCGCCACCGAGCAGTGGTTCATCCTCGTGGACCACGCGGACGGCCGCAAGCGCGCGCTCGAGGCCGTGGCCGCGACGAAGTGGGTCCCGAAGTGGGGCGAGACGCGGATCTCGTCGATGCTGCAGGAGCGGCCCGACTGGTGCGTTTCCCGCCAGCGGACGTGGGGCGTCCCGATCCCCGCGTTCTACTGCTCGAAGTGCCGCCAGGTCCTCCTCGACCAGACGACGTTCGACGCCGTCAAGAAGCTCTTCGCGAAGGGCGGCGCCGACGCGTGGTTCACCACGGACGCGAAGGACATCCTGCCCGCGGGCACGCGTTGCCCGTGCGGAAACGGGACCTTCACCAAAGAGGAGGACATCTTCGACGTCTGGTTCGAGTCCGCCGCGAGCCACCGCGCGGTCTCGATGAAGCACCCGGACCTCCGCTTCCCGCCGGAACTCTACCTCGAGGGGACGGACCAGCACCGCGGCTGGTTCCAGGTGTCGCTGCTCGCGAGCCTCCTCTCGAACGGGAAGGCGCCGTTCAAGGAAGTCGTCACGCACGGATTCCTCGTAGACGCGCGCACGGGAGACAAGCTCTCGAAGTCCGGCTTCCTCATCCCCGTCGGGGAGGTCGTCGAGAAGATCGGCGCGGAGCTCCTGCGGCTCTGGATCATGTCCATCGACTTCACCTCCGACCTGCCGATGTCGTGGGAGATCCTGAAGCAGCGCGAGGACCCGTACCGGAAGATCCGCAACACGTTCCGATATCTCCTCGGGAACCTGTGCGACTTCGACCCCGCGAAGAGCCGCGTGCCGCACCCGCAGATGCGCGAGATCGACCGCTGGATCCTGCACGAGCTGTCGAGGCTCGTCGCGGACTGCGAAGAACACTACGCGGAGTATCGCTTCCACCTCGTCTACCAGCGCGTCTACGAGTTCTGCGTCGTGACGCTGAGCGCGCTTTACTTCGACATCGTGAAGGACCGGCTCTACACGGAGGGGCGCGACTCGGTCGCTCGGCGTTCGGCGCAGACGGCGCTGCACGAGCTGCTCCAGGCGCTCGTGCGCATCCTCGCGCCGGTCCTCGTCCACACGTGCGAGGAGGTGTGGGACTTGATGCCGGGCGCGAAGGAGGCGGAGAGCATCCATCTCGCGTCGTGGCCGCGGCCGCCCGCGGAGTGGCGCGACGACGCGCTCGCCGCGCGCTTCGAGAAGCTCCTCGCGGCGCGTAACGAGGTGAACCGGTCGCTCGAGAAGCTGCGCGCGGATGGCGCGATCGGCAAGTCGCTCCAGTCGCGGGTGACGGTCCACTCCGAAGAGGCGGCAATGCAGTCGGCACTGAAGGCGGCCGACCTGTGCGAGATCTTCATCGTCTCGGAGGCATCGGTCGCGGATGCCCCGGTCGGCTCGAACGGGGAGCTGAAGGGCTTCAGCGTGCGCGCGGAGAAGTCGCCGCACGCGAAGTGCGATCGCTGCTGGAGCCACAAGGCGGACGTGGGGAAGGACGCCAGGCATCCGAGTCTGTGCGGGAGATGCGTGGCGGTAGTGGGGAAGTAGTGCCTCGACTAGAGCCGTGCGGCAGCGTGCCGGCGCCCGTGGACGGCGCTTTCTCCATGAGCGCAGACGGGCGGTTCGTCGCCTTTCGGGCCTCCGACAGCCATGCAGCCGTGATCGACCTGTGCCGGGACCTCCCTCTGGTTCTGGACATCCCTCTTCCAGATAACGTGCGCTGCATTGCTCCATCCGCGGACGGGACGGGGATCGCGTTTGCAGACAAAGACGGGATCGGGTTCGCCTCGAAGTCCTCCCGAGTCAGTTCCGCACCGCTACCTCCGGATATTGGGGAGCCCAAGTCCATCAGCGTCAGCCCGCGCACGGGTCGCCTCTACCTGACGAGCGAATCGATGACGGGCAACCTCCTGTCGACCTTCGACGCATCGCACCTGCGAGACACCGTGCCCTTGGAGGGCGGGCAGGACTCCCATCATGAGATGCTGTGGGCCCCACCCCTCGATGCCTTCGGCGTAGACGTGTCCTGCGGCCAGGACGGGACATGGTTCCATTGGTTTTCCGAGGACGTCGAGGCCGTCCGTGCCCGGAACGTGCTGGATTGCAGGCACGACCCGCAGGGTTTGGCCGGCTTTGTCTCGCGCGACAGGTTTGCCACTGTAAGCAGCGACCGGGTGCGTGCCTGGGATCTCGAGCGTCTCGAATGTCACGCTCAATACGAGTTCCCTCCGGAGACGATCTCCGACTACCATGGCGCCGTGTGGAGAGGCCTTTTCGTCGTTCCCCTGCACTCAACGACCAACGACACGACGGGCCTCATCCTTCTCCGCGGCGACGATCTCGCTCTCGTACACCGGATTGCATTGTCAAGCGGCTACGTGGACACCTTCTGCCTTCCCAACGGCGTCGTCGCGATCCAAGACCAGCGTCGCTGGAGCCTGCACCGTCTTGCCGACTTGTAGCGCGCCGGGCGGCGCGAGGCACTCTCAGTGCTCTTTGCGGCCTCCGCGTTCCGCATCGCCTTCCGTGTCGCCGCCCCGAGCGTCTCGTCGGCCTGCGACGGCACCCTATCCCCGTTTGAAAACCTCTGTTATCATGCCCGCGTATGTCCGCCCCGCTCACCACCGACCTCACCCGGCGTGACGTCCGGCCCTACTTCCTCTGGGACGACGACCTCACCGTCGCCCAGTTCGAGCAGGCGCTGAACGGACCGGACCGCGAACGCGCCGACGCGTACCTGGCCCGCCTCCTTCGCGAAGCGAAGTACGAGGACGTGTGGCGCTTCGTGACGCCGCAGTTCGTCGCCGATCGGCTTGCGGCCATCGTCCCGAGACTGGGACGGTCACGCCCGCTCTGGACGTTCCTCATTCGGGCATGGAGGGAGCGTGGCCTCGTCTCCTAGCGACATCCTGACGCCCTTCCAGGAAGAGGTCCTGCGCGCCGTTTCCGCACGGAACCCCGCCTTCTTCCTGACCGGGGGTACGGCGCTGGCCGCCTTCTATCTCGGCCACCGGCGCTCGGACGATCTGGACTTCTTCACGATCGACGATGCCGCGTGGGCCTCCGTCGCCGCCGCGGCCGAAGGCGCCGCGCGCGATCTTGGCGCCGAGATCGAGTGGACGCGGACGGCGCCGCAATTTCGCCGTTGCGTCCTCTCGCGCGGGGCGGACGCGGTCGTCGCAGATTTCGTGCGCGACATCGATGCACAGATCGTCCGCGAGAAACCGACGCGGGACGGGATCGTCGTGGACTCGATCGAGGACATCGCCGCGAACAAGATCTGCACGCTGCTCGGGCGGCAGGAGGCAAAGGACTACATCGACGTGTACTTCCTGGCGAAAGCGGGGATCGACCCTCTTGCGATGGTGCCGCTGGCCAACCGGAAAGACGCGGGGGTGAATCCCGCCGTCCTCGCCATGATCCTGGACGATCCGCCCATCCGCGAGATCCCGCGCCGGGTGTTGCGTCCCCCTTCCCTCGGAGAGATCCGGGCGTTCTTCCAGGAGCTGGGCCGCCGCTTCGCCGATGCCGCCTACCCGGGCCGAACGTCGACTCCGGGGTAGCGGCCGGGACGTTCATCGCAGACCGAGCAGCCACCGCCACAGAGGTTCGACCCTGACCTTCGGCCCCCTGGGGACGAACCTCGCCGGCGGAGCGGCGCCGTCCGGCGTCAGGAGGAGCAGGTCCTTGCAGCGCGCGATCTTCGCGGCCTTGTGGAGCGCCCGGTACTCGCGCGCGACCGTCTCCGGGCTGTCGAACGCGGCGCACACCTGCACGAGCTGCGCGACCCGGCGGTCCTCGCGGATCAGGAAATCCACCGCGTGGTCGGGTTGCGTCCATGTGAAGACGTCGAGATCCCTCCGTCGCAGCTCCTGGAACACCAGGTTCTCCAGCAGCGCCCCGCGGTCCTGAGTCGCCTTCGTCGACAGCGCGAGCGTCATCGCGTTGTCGATCGTGTAGACCTTCCGAGCCTGCCGGATCTGTTCGCGGAACTTGAACGCGAACGGCCGCGCCGGGAGGATCAGGTACGCCTCCTCCAGGAAGCCGACGTAGCTCTCCGCGGTGTGGACGCTGCGGAAATCGAACGCCCTCTGCACCCGGTTGTAGGTCATGGGCGCCCCGGGATTCGAGAAGCAGTACAGCGACAGCTCCTTGAGCGTCCGGGGGTGCTTCACCCGGTATCGTGCGGCGATGTCCCGCGAGACGATCTTGTCGTGGAGTTCGCGCAGGTACCCGCCCGACGGGCCGGACACGACCATTTCCGGAAAGCCTCCGACCAGGGCGTACTCTCTCAGCCGCTCCTCGATCCCCGCCCGCTCCCTCGTGGTCGGCGCGGCGGACGGCACGGGCGCGTCCCGCGCGGCCAGGAACTCGCGGAAGGAGAAGGGGAAGACCTCGATGGGGACGTACCGGCCGGTGAGGTGGGTCGCCAGCTCGCGGCTCAGGAGCTTCGAGTTGCTCCCGGTGACGACGAGATTCCAGCCGAGCCGGTGGAGGCGGTTGACGAAGAGCTCCCACCCCTCCACGTTCTGGACCTCGTCGAGGAGCCAGAGCCGGGTGGACGGCCGGAGCGCCGCCACGGCCTTCTCGACGCGCTGGAGGTCCTCGGTCCGCAACCCCGCGAGCCGTTCGTCGTCGAAGTTCACGTACGCGAAGTCCCGGCCGGCCAGCGCCAGGCGCGCCAGGACGGACTTCCCCGACCGCCGGACGCCCGTGATCACCTTGATGAGGGGCCGCCGGAGCGCGTCGCGCAGCTCGCGCTCCCGGCTCCGGGGGACCCACTTCCCCGCCGGGGGCGGCGCCTTCAGTTCCTCGCGCTGGTCCAGGAGGACCTGCCGCAGATCGTCGTCGCCGGGCATGCCCGTAGTATATCCTACTGCATGAAACTGTCAATACCTGTGCAGTGCACTGCACGACCATCCGCCGGGAGGGGGGGCGGCCGGCGCATGAGATTGGACCCGCGGCCTCCCCGCGGGTATGATCCCGCTCGCGAAAGGAGGCCCCCGTGGACTTCGCCTACGAAGAGCCCTTCCCTCTCGGCCCCGACGATACGCGCTTCCGCCTGATCACCCGCGACCACGTCCGTACCGCGATCCTCGACGGCGAGGAAGTCCTCCGCGTCGCGCCCGACGCGCTCACCCTCCTCGCGCGCGAGGCCTTCCGCGACATCGCGTTCCTGATGCGGCCCGCCCACAACGAGAAGGTCGCCGCGATCCTGCGGGACCCCCAGGCGTCCGAGAACGACCGGATCGTCGCGCGTGCCCTCCTCCAGAACGCCGTCGTGGCGGCCGAGTTCAAGCTTCCCTCCTGCCAGGACACCGGCACGGCGACCGTCGTCGGGAAGAAGGGCCATCGGGTCCTCACGGACGGCCGCGACGCCGAGGCCCTCTCGCGCGGTGTCTTCCTGACGTACGTCGGCGAGAACCTCCGCTACTCGCAGGCCGTGCCGCTCACGATGTACGACGAGCGGAACTCGGGCAACAACCTCCCCGCGCAGATCGACCTCGCCGCCGACCACGGGATGGAGTACCGCTTCCTTTTCGTCGCCAAGGGCGGCGGCTCCGCCAACAAGAGCATGCTCTTCCAGGAAACCAAGGCCGTCCTCAACCCCGAGGGCCTCGAGTCGTTCCTCGTCTCGAAGATGAAGACGCTCGGCACCGCGGCGTGCCCGCCCTATCACCTCGCGGTCGTCGTCGGCGGCACCTCCGCCGAGGCGACGATGAAGACGGTGAAGCTGGCTTCGACCGGCTACCTCGATCCTCTTCCGACGTCGGGCAGTCCGGGCGGCCGCGCGTTCCGCGATCCCGACCTCGAGGAGCGGCTCCTCGCGGCCTCGCGCAGGCTCGGCTTCGGCGCCCAGTTCGGCGGCAAGTACTTCTGCCACGACGTCCGGGTCGTCCGCCTGCCGCGGCACGGCGCGTCCTGCCCGATCGGCATGGCCGTCTCCTGCTCTGCGGACCGCAGCGCGAAGGCAAAGATCACCCGCGACGGGATCTTTCTCGAGGAGCTCGACCGGAATCCGGGACGCCTTTTCGCGGACCTTCCGGCGGCGTCGTCCGCGGGCGGCGTCGCGATCGACCTGAACCGGCCGATGAAGGAAATCCTCCGCGATCTCACGAAGCACCCGGTGAAGACGTTCCTTCGGCTCACCGGCCGCCTCGTCGTGGCGCGCGACATCGCGCATGCGAAGCTCAAGGAGCGCCTCGATCAGGGGAAGGGGCTGCCCGACTACTTCAAGAGCCACCCGGTCTACTACGCGGGCCCCGCGAAGACGCCGTCGGGGATGGCGTCGGGCTCGTTCGGCCCGACGACCGCGGGCCGCATGGACTCGTACGTGGACCTCTTCCAGTCGCACGGCGCGTCGCTCGTCATGATCGCCAAGGGCAACCGCTCGAAGCTGGTGACGGACGCGTGCCGGAAGCACGGCGGATTCTACCTCGGCTCGATCGGCGGCCCCGCGGCGATCCTCGCGAAGAACCACATCCGGAAGGTCGAGGTCCTGGAGTATCCCGAGCTGGGCATGGAGGCGATCTGGGCGATCGACGTCGTCGACTTCCCGGCGGTCATCATCGTGGACGACAAGGGGAACGACTTCTTCGAGACGCTGCGATGAGGCGGCCGATCCGGACGTGGCCCGAGACCGAGCGGCCGCGCGAGCGCCTGATGAGCCTCGGACCGCAGAACCTGTCCGACGCGGAACTCCTGGCGATCCTCCTGCGCGTCGGGACGCCGGGAAAGAGCGCCGTCGATCTCGGGCGGGATCTCCTCGAGCGATTCGGCACGCTTCGGTCCCTCGCGCGGGCGCCGCTGGAGGCGCTCTCGGGCGTCCGGGGCGTGAAGGGCGCCAAGGCGGCCCAGCTCGCCGCCGCCATGGAAGTCGCCCGGCGCGTCGCCCTCCCGGACCGGCGCCGGCGCGTCTCACTCGGCAGCACGCGGCGCGCCGCGCGATACCTGTCCGCCCGCCTGCGGGACCTCGGCGAGGAGCACTTCCGCGTCCTCTACCTGGACCGCCTCAACCGGCTCATCGACGACGCCCTCATCGCGCAGGGAGAACCGGGATCGGTGCACGTCTCGGTTCGGTCGGTGATCTCGGGCGCCCTCCGGCGCCGCGCCTCCGGCATGATCGTCGCGCACAACCACCCGACCGGCCGCGCGGAGCCCAGCGAGGAGGACCGCACCCTGACGCGGGAGCTGAGCCGCGCGGCAGGCGCGGTGGGAGTGAAACTGCTCGACCACGTCATCGTCGGTGACGGGAAGACGTTCAGCTTCGCGGATCGAGGGCTGCTCGACGAGCTCGACTGAGGGACTCGGCCTTCTCGACGGTCTGCCGGAAGCCCTCGATGCCGAACGGCCTCGGAAGGACCGCGTCCGCCTCCTCTTCGGGAAGACCTGCGGCGGCGGTCAGGACGGTCGCCGCGCCGGGCGACGATTCGCGCACGGCGCGAAGCACCTCCGGATCGTCCGAGAGCACGAGATCGAACCGCGCGCCTTCGCGAAGCAACGCGAGTGCGGCCGTCGAATCGGCGCGCCCGGTGACCCCGCCGGGACGCCCGTCCAGAAGAGCCACGAGCAGGGCGCACACGGAAGGATCCGCCTCTACCACGAGGATTCCGCCCACTTGCGGCATTGTACACATTCAGGCATCATGGATCAACCGAATGCTTTCAACCGGATTGTGGACGTGCCTGAAGGGGCACATAGAATCCCCGCCATGCCGTCGTACCGGTCCTTCCTCAGAGACCTCGGCGCCCGCATCCGCGACGTACGCCGCCGCCGCGGCTGGAGCCAGGAGGAGCTCGCCCATGTCTCGGGGCTGTCCCGGACGTTCATGGGAACGGTGGAACTCGGCCGCAAGGCCGCCAGCCTCGCGACCGTGCACCGCATCGCGGAGGCCCTGGGGGTACCGGTCGTCGAGCTCTTCCTGCCCTCGAACGCCGCCGGCCGCGACATCGTCGCGCGCATCGAGGCCATGCTGACCGACCGCCGCCGGACGCTTCCGGAGCTGCGCAAGGCCGAGGATCTCGTCAGCGCGTTCCTGCGGAAGCCCTGAGCGGAAACACGGAGACCACGGAGAACCCCCGGTACGCGTTCGGGTTTCCGCCGGAGAACGCCCGGCGCCACACGAAGAGCACGGCGGCCCCCCTCTGGCC
>JACPRC010000123.1 GCA_016190175.1 Planctomycetota bacterium | reverse complement strand
GGCGCGGTGAGGAGCTTGAGGGCGACCCAGCGCTTGAGCCCCGTGTCCCAGGCCTTGTAGACGATTCCCATGCCGCCGCGGCCGAGTTCCTTGACGGCGACGTACTTGCCGATACGGCTCTTCGCGTTCGCCGCCGCCGCGCGCACCTCCTCCGGGTCGTCCACGGACGGGGAGGCGGCGGGGGCGCCGGGCGCCGAGAGGACGCCTCCGCACTTGCGGCAGTTGTACGTCTTGCCGGGTTCGGGTGCCGCCGTCGAGTACTTCTGCCCGCACGCGGCGCAGGTCAGGACGGTCTTGGCGCTCATCGGGTCCCGCTATCTTCGACGCGATCGGGGGTCACCCGCCTTCGCCATTCGCTCGATGCCGGCTCCGGCGGGTGAGTCGCCCGAAAGGAAGTGACCTGATGCGGGCGACTCATTCCTCTCCGTCGAAGTAGAGGACCTGGTCCAGGGCGTCGGTCGTGTTCCGGGCGGGCACGCGCAGCGGGGAGCCGCAACGGTAACACTGGAGCGACACGCCGGGCTTGAAGAGGACGAGGTTGTACTGGGTGTCGCAGGTGGGGCAGTAGAGGATCAGGCCCTGCTGGGTGTCGAGGATCTTGCGGACCTGCTCCACGCTCAGGACTCCCTTGATGACCATGATATCGCCCAGCCGCATGAACCGGTCGTGGGGGAGCTGCTCCTGAAGTGCCAGGCACTCCGCGAGCCGGGGCTCCGTGCAGAAGCCGAGGCGCAGCGCGACCTTCCCAAAAAGGTTGTCTTCCCGGATGGCCTTGCCGCGCGCCGCGGCGGCGTCGAGCATCTTGCGCTGCTCGGCGAGGATCCTGTTCAGCTCCAGGTCCGTGATCCACTTGAGCTCGATGAGGAGGGCGCCGAGCGGCTTATGCTCCTTCGCGCAGCGCTGGAGCTCAAGCGCCTCGGTGAGCCGCTGACGGGTGACTGCGCCGATCTTCAAGGCGATCTGCCCGAAGAGCTGGTCGGCCCTGGACGGCTTCTCCTGGCTCACCCCGTTGGACTCCTTCCGGGCCGTCGTGGGTGCGGGACCCGTCGCCCATCCCGCGCCGGAGGACGTGCGCGGAGAATCAGGAGGAGTCTAACGGGGCTCATTCGCGGAGCGCCAGCAGTCCCACGATGGTCTTCGCGTCCCGGATCTCGCCCCGGTCGATCATGCGGAGCGCCCGGGCGAAGGGGACGCGCACGGCGCGGATGACCTCGTCCGCGTCCCGCTCGGCGGTTGCGGGGGAAAGATCCGTCGCGAGGAACACGTGCATGTACTCGTTGCAGAAACCGGGGACGGTGTAGAACTCTCGGAGCTTCTTCCAGCGACGGGCCCGGTAGCCCGTCTCTTCGACGATCTCCCGTTTGGCGGTGTCCAGCGGCGACTCGCCCTTCTCGAGCGTCCCGGCGGGAATCTCCCACAGGGTCTCGCCCGTCGCGGGCCGGAGCTGTCGGAGCAGGAGGACGTCGCCGTCCTCGAATCGGGCGACGATCGAGCAGGCGCCGGGGTGCTCGATGACGTTCCAGGTCGCGCGGCGGCCGTTGGAGAGGCTCAGGTCCTTGTTCACGACGCGGAAGACGCGGCCGCGGAACACCTCGCGCGAGGCAACGACCCGGAACGAGCCGTCCTTGGGGGCCATCAGGGGGATTGTATCACAACGCGGGGGAGTATCCGTTCACGGATCGCGATCAGCCTTCGGCGGTCCGCTCTCAGCGGGACCGAAGAGACGATCTTCCTGCTGACGGCTGATTGCTGACGGCTGATTGCTGAGGGCTGATTGCTGAGGGCTGATTGCTGAGGGCTGATTGCTGAGGGCTGAACGCTTGCCGCGGGGCAGTGCGGCCGATTCGGTCAGTACTCGAATCGGGCCCGCGTCGTCGGCGGATGGGGTCGCGAGGCGTCGAGCCTCATCCGCTCGCACATCTCCGGCGTGACGCCGGGGTCGTACGCGAACCTCAGGTACTGGGCGTCCAGCCAGTCGTAGACCGTCAGGAGCGAGACCATGATGCCGAGGTGGGGCACCGGCGTCGAGACGAACCCGTCGTAGGTGCAGATCATCGCGGCGATCCCGAGGAGCTCGCGGGTGTCGCGGTGGAAGATGCCCCCGCCCGAGTTCCCGAAGATCGTCGGCGCGTTCATCATCCAGAAGCGCTCGCCGCCGACCTCCTTGTGGAGGGTGGAGATCTCCCCCGGCGACGGGAGCGGATCGTGGCCGAGAGGGCAGCCGACGGCGTAGACGGGCGTGAACACGGTCACGGAGCGCAGCGTCTCGCGCGGGGCGAGCCGCGCGACGTGTTCGAACTTCCGCGAGGAGCGGAACCGGAGCAGCGCGAGGTCCTTCCTCTCGTCGTACGCGACGAGTTCCGCGTCCAGCGACTCCTGCACCTCTCCCGATGCGGCGTACACCCGCACCTCGACCGGGTCCCGCGTCTCGGAACCGTCCTTGCGGGCCACCGCCTTCTGGAGGACGTGGAACGCCGTGACCGCGTAGGTCGCGAATCCGCCCTTCCCGTCCGGACGGGACTGGATGACCGTGCCTCCGCCGACGCTTCCCTTCCCGTTGACCTGGATCGAGGGGAGGAGCACGTCGCGCGAGAGGCGGTCCGTGTCGCGCGAGAGGGCGCGGCGGACGCGCTCGATCTCGTCGGCCGTGATGCGGTGGAGCCGTTCGCCCCGGGCGGCGTCCCGCTCCAGGGCGGCGAGACGCTCCTCGACGACCGCCGCGGCCCCCGAGTTCCGGCCGGCGCGGAGCCGCTCGCGGGCGCCGGCCTCGCGCACTTCGGCCAGCTCGCGCCCCGCGCGCGCGAGAGTCTCCTCCGAGGAACGCAGGCGGGAATCCACTTTCCGCTGTTCGTCCGCCAGGAGCGCGGCGAACGCGGCGAGCGCGGCGAGGGTGGCGATCCGGACCTTCATTCCACAGGGCTTTTCGTCCGGATCGCGGGCGAAACTTGACCGCCTCGCGGACCGCGCCCCGTCTCCTTGTCTCCCGGTCTCCCCATCCTCTTCGCGCTCCTTTGTGTCTTCGAGCCTTTGTGGTATGATCCCCGCTTCCCATGCCGGACCCCGAACCGACGCCGTCGCCCCCGGGCACGCCGCCTATCCCGACGCTGGTCGAGGAGGAGATGAAGGACTCCTACCTCAACTACGCGATGAGCGTCATCGTCTCGCGCGCGCTCCCCGACGTCCGCGACGGGCTCAAGCCCTCCCAGCGCCGCATCCTGTTCGTGATGCACGAGCTCGGGCTCGTGCCCCGGGGCAAGTCGCGCAAGTGCGCCACGATCGTCGGCGAGACGATGGGCAAGTACCATCCGCACGGCGACCAGGCGATCTATCCGACCCTGGTCCGGCTGGCGCAGGACTTCGCGACCCGCTACCTCCTCGTGCAGGGGCAGGGGAACTTCGGGACCGTGGACGGAGACCCGCCCGCGGCGATGCGCTACACCGAGGCGAAGATGACCCCCTTCACGGTCTCGATGATCGAGGACCTCGAGAAGGAGACCGTCGATTTCCAGTCGAACTTCGACGAACTGCTCGAGGAGCCGACCGTCCTCCCGTCGAAGTTCCCGAACCTGCTCTGCAACGGCGCGATGGGCATCGCCGTCGGCATGGCGACCTCGATCCCGCCGCACAACCTCGCCGAGGTCTGCGACGCCCTTTTCGCGCTCATCGCGAATCCGGAGCTCTCGGTCGCGGATCTCCGGCGGCACGTCCCCGGACCGGATTTCCCGACGGGCGGGATCATCATGGGCGGGAGCGGCCTGCGGGAGGCGTACGAGACGGGCCGCGGGCTCGTCACCGTCCGCAGCCGCGTCGCGGTCGAGGAGCAGAAAGGCGGCCGTAAGACGATCGCCGTCACCGAGATCCCCTACAACGTGAACAAGTCGGCCCTCATCGAGCGCATCGCGGACCTCGTCAAGGAAGACCAGATCCAGGGGATCGGCGACGTGCGGGACCTGTCGAGCCGCGACGGGATGCACATCGAGATCGAGATCCGGAAGGGCGAGGACGTCGACGTCATCCTCAACCAGCTCTACGTCTCGACCTCGCTTCAGGAGACGTATTCGATCAACATGATCGCGCTCGTGGGCGGCCGCCCCCGGACGCTGAGCCTCAAGGATCTTCTCCGGGCCTACCTCGACCACCGCAAGGAGGTCATCCGCCGCCGGACGCGGTTCCTCCTCGATCAAGCCGAGCGGGAGGCGCACATCCTCGAGGGGCTCGCCCGGGCCATCGACCTCCTCGACGAGATCATCGCCCTCATCCGCGCCTGCGAGTCGCCGGCCGCGGCGAAGCGGCGGCTCGTCGCCGAGCACGGCTTCACGGAGCTCCAGGCGGACGCGATCCTGAAACTGACCCTCGCGCGTCTGACCGGCCTCGAACGGGAGAAGATCCTCAGGGACCTCGACGAACTGCGGAAGAAGATCGCCGACTACAGGGCGATCCTCGCGGACGAGGCGCTCGTCCTCGACATCATCCGAGAGGACCTGCACGAGCTGAAGAAGGCCTCCGATCCGCGGCGCACGGAGATCAGCGCGGAGGAGGCGGCGACGTTCGAGAAGGCCGACCTCATCGCCGAAGAGGATATGGTCGTCGTCCTTTCCCACACCGGCTACGTCAAGCGCGTGCCGCTCACGAGCTACCGCAAGCAGAAGCGCGGCGGGAAGGGGATCATCGGTGCGGAGACGAAGGAGACGGACTACATCCAGGAGCTCTTCATCGCCTCGACGCACGACCACGTCCTCTTCTTCACCGACACCGGCCGCGTCTACGGCCGGGTGGTGTTCGACCTGCCGCAGCTCGATCGGACGTCCCGCGGCAAGGCCATCGTGAACCTGCTCGACCTGAAGCCGGGAGAGCGCATCAGCGCGTGCGTCTCGGCGAAGAGTTTCGAGAAGGGCTTCCTCGTCATGGCGACGGAGCGGGGGCTCGTGAAGAAGACGGAGCTCTCCGCCTACGCGAACGTCCGCCCGAGCGGCATCATCGCCATCGCGCTCGAGGAGGGAGACAGGCTCATCGGCGTCTCCGTCACGACCGGCGAGAACGAGGTGATCCTGGGCACCGCGGAGGGGATGAGCATCCGCTTCCCGGAGAACGACCTGCGGCCGATGGGCCGCGATACGTACGGCGTCGCCGGCATCAAGCTCGACGAAGGCGACCGCGTCGTGGACATGATCCTGCCCGTGCCGGACGCGACGATCCTCACCGCGTGCGAGAACGGCTTCGGCAAACGCAGCCCGCTCGACGACTACCGCCTCCAGTCGCGCGCGGGCAGGGGGGTCATCAACATCAAGGCGACGGAGCGCAACGGCAAGGTCGTCGGGATGAAGGAAGTCCGGGACGAGGACGACCTGCTCATGATCACTCAGGGGGGCATCGTCGTGCGCATCCCCGTCCGGGAGATCCGCACGATGGGACGCAACACGCAGGGCGTGCGGCTGATCCGGCTCGACGAGGGGGACAAGCTCGTGGCGGTCGCGCGGGTCGAGCACGAGGAGGAGGCCGGCGGAGAGCCGTGAGGAGGCGACGCTCCCTCCTGTTTCCCGGTCATGCGCGGAGCTCCCGCTGACCCGCGCCCTCTTGAGCGCGATCGGGAGCGTCACGCGTCCGCTACGGCTTCCCCTTCTCGAACTTCGCGAGCTTGACGACCACTTCCCCTGCCGGCAGGGTGAACGACTGCTGGACGATCCCGACGTCCTTCGCGAACCAGATGGCGGACTTCGAGCTCTGGTCGCCGATCTTCATGTCGACCGCCACCTTGAACGCCTTGAACCTGCCCGCGGGCACCTCGAGATCCTCTTCCGCGACGACCTCGAAGGACCCCTTTACCTCCGTCTCGCCGCCGCCGAGCTTGGACGTGTACTTCGTGTCCCACTTATGGCCGGCCTTCACCGGGAAGCGGAGGAACTCCACGGGAGGCACGAGATCCTCGCCACGGTAGCGGTGGCGCCACACGCCGGTCTTCGTGACGACGACGTGCTCGCCCTCCTTGTTGCTCGAGGGCGTCGTCATGAGGACGAAGCACTCGACGTCGCCGACCTTCTCCTTCTTCGTCACCTTCTGGACGATCTTCAGGTCCCGTCCGTTGAAGGTGCCCGTATAGGTCCAGCTATGGCCTTCCTGGAGCGGGAAGTATTCCTCCTGGGCCGCGGCGGCGGAGCAGAGGGTCGCGCAAAGGGCGAGCGCGGCAAGAACTCTCATCGGTGCTCTCCTGATCGTCGGAGCATCATACGACGCCGGAGCGCGCGCGGCCAGCGGGATCACGTCTTCATCCTCCAGAACGCCGCCGCCCCCGCCGGGCCGAAGACCGCTATCGACGTCCAGGCCGCCACTGCGGGCGTCAGACGCCCCTTGTAGCCGAGCTCCAGGCACGCCAGGTGGAAACCGTAAAAGGCGATGACCAGGAGCAGACACAGCGCGATCCCGAGGAAGAAGCTCCGCGACCGCGTTGCCGAGACCGCGGGCAGCCCCAGCAGCATCAGGACCAGGCCCGCGAACGGGAACGACAGGCGCGAGTGATAGGTGACCTGCGTCGGACGGTAGGCCGGGAACCGCCGCATCTGCTCGCGGAGGTCCTCCAGCCGCGCGAAGTCGTTGAGGAAGCGGAACCCGTCGTACACGCACTTCGGCGTGAAGTCGCTCCGCAGGAGGAGGCCCTCCGGCCCGATCGGGTCCCGCCGGGCGACGAAGCGGCCGTCCGCCGAGGGCACCAGGAGGGGGGCGCCGCGCTCGTCGTACGGCTCCGCATATCCCTCGAAGAGGATCCACGATTGCTTCTCCTCGATCCAGTCTCCGCGCTCCGCCACGATGACGAACTCCCGCCGCCCCTCGGCCCCGATCTTCGTCAACCGCACGTGGCTCATCCGCCGGAGCGCGCGGTCGTAGCTCTCCATCACCGCATGCGTCCCGTCGGGTCCGTACCCCGCCACCTTGATGTCGATCCGCCCGCTGAGGAGCAGCTCGTCCGTCTTCCCCAGGTCGTCGCTGAGCGCGGGCAGGAGCTTCTCCTCGATCGCCGCGTCCGCCGCGCCCAGGAGCGCCGCCGCCGCGACCGCCGGGAGGACCGTCCGCCGGAGGCTCGTGCCCGACGTCAGGATCGGGAGGATCTCGTTGTTCTTCGCCATGCGCACGAGCGTGAAGGAGGCCGCGAAGACGGGGACCATCGGCAGGATCAGGTGGAGATAGACGGGCGCGCGCAACGAGTAGTACCGCGCGATAAAGACCGGCACGCTCGTCGACTTCACCGCCAGGAAACGCTCGGCCTTCGTCGCGAAATCGATGACGAGGGAGAGCGCGACGAAGGTGACGAGGAAGACCGCCGCCGCGGCGGCAAAGGTCTTCGCCAGGTAGCGGTCGAGAAGCCTCATGCGTGGTCCTTGTTCATAAGCTGTTAGCTATTAGCCGTTAGCCATTAGCACTCAGCCCCGGCCTTCCGCTGCGCCAGGGCCAAGGGCCAACAGCTAACGGCCAACGGCTAGCGACGCAGGATCTTCCACAGGAGCGGCGCGGCCGCGGCGCCGACGATCGCGTTCGGCGCCCATGCCGCGGCCGGCGGCGGGATCCGGCCGTGGTTCCCCAGGCTGACGAACACCAGCTCCAGCAGCACGTACAGGAGGAACGGCGGGACGGAGGCCCCGAGTCCCGCGAGCCGGCTTCCCCGGCGCACGAAGATCCCGATCGCCGCGCCGATCGAGATGAGGAACAGCGGGGTCGCCCCGCGCGCGAACCGCGCATGATACTCGGACATCATCTCCGCCCGGTTCCCGGGGTCCCGCGCCGCGCGGGCGAGCAGCTCCCGGGACGAAAGCTCCGAAGCCACGTTCGCCCGTTCGTACAGGTTGTCGATGTCGAAGCTCACGCGGATGTCCCCCTCGCCGCTGATCCGCCGCCGCGACGTGGGCGTCGTCTCCCACATCTCGCCGTTGACGAGGATGATCATCGGGGGCTCGTTCCCGCGCAGGACGAAGCGGCCGGACTTCGCGAACGACTCGCGGTACCCTCCCTCCGAGAGGTTCTCGACGACCAGCGGCCGCTCGAGGACGCCGTTCTCCGAGTTGACGTAGGACAGGGTGTACTTGCCCCAGAGCTTGAACGTCTGGTTCCCCTGCGGCGGCGCCTGCAAGACGTGGAGCCACACCTTGCGCAGCAGGACCCGCCGGTGATACCGCGCGGTGGGCGATCCGTAGGCCGAGAGGAGGTAGGCCGCTCCGCAGAGGAGGAGTCCGAACGCGATCGCGGGGGTGAAGAGCGCGCGCGGATGGACGCCGCTCGTGATGATCGCGTCGAGCTCGTTCTCCGCCGACATGCGGCCGTACGCGAGGGTCGTCCCGGCGCAGGTCGCCAGCGCAAGGACCCACGGCCCCATGTAGGCGAGGACGATGGGGACGGCCTCGACCACCAGCCCCAGCCCCGTGGAGGGGGCGAGCTTCATGACCTGGAAGATCATCGCCACGAGCGAGACGAACGTCACCGGCACGAACATCAGGACGAACGCCACGGCGATCTCGCGGAGGATGTAGCGGAAGAGGATCATGGGTCGGCGGACGACTCTACCAGACTCACGGAATCAGCGCCACCGCCGCGTCCTCGTCGGACTGCACCGTGCGAAGGAAGGGGGGCAGCCGCGGGCTCAGGTAGACGGTCGGCACCTCGCGTCCGAGGATCGCCTTGACCTGGGGCAGAATCTTGCGGCGGGTCACGAGGATCGCGCGGGGGTGGCGCTGGAGCGCCTTCGTCACCTCGTCCGGCTTGGCGAGATCGAAGTTGACGGGTTCCTTCCCCGTCCGGAGATAGAAGGCGCTGTGCGGCGAGACGTCCACGAGGATCACGGTCCATTCCTGCCACGGGGCGCGCGCCTCCGCCGCGACGCGGACGTCCGCGGCGAACCGGCGGAAGCCGCCGAAGCGGAGGCTGTAGGGGATGCAGACGCAATACCACGCGAGGATCCCGAAGCACGCGAGGCCCGCCACCGTCGCCGCCGCGCGCAGCTTCAGCCGGGACTCCTCCGTCGGCCGGATCCAGTCCGCGATCATGAGCGCCGCGAAGGGGAGGATGGGGAGGATGTAGTAGGGCCGGCGGCTCGTGCTCGCGGTGAAGAAGAGGAAGATGAGCGCCACCGCCCACACGACCCAGCGCGACGAGGGTCCCAACGTCTTCCACCTCCGCGCGGCGCGCCAGATCGCGAACGGGAGAAGCGCCGTCCATGGCAGCAGGTACACCGGGATCCAGATGAGATAAAGGTAGGGCGGATCCCGATGATCGTACGCGTCGAAGAATCGCTTGATGTTCTCCCGGAAGACCTGAGCGAGACCGCTTTCCTGGTACGAGGGGTCCGGGTGCATTTTCGAGAGCAGGAACGGGACCAGGTAGATCGCGAGGGCCGGAAGGGCCGTGAGGAAGAGACTCGGCTTCAGGTGGGTCCGCCACCGGCGGCCCGAGAGGAGATCCGGCAGGAGCACGAGGATCGCGACGGCGGCGCAGACGAGTCCCTTGGTCTGGCACCCCACCGCCAGGATGAGCCAGAAGACGAGGTGGCTCGTCCATCCCGGCCGCTCGCGGCGCTCGAAGTACCATGCCACGGCCGCGATGATGCCGCAGAGGTTCATCATGTCCGACGCCGCGACCCGGCCCTGGAAGACGAACATCCCGCAGCTCGCGAGGATCCATCCGGCGAGCAACCCGGTCGCGCGGTCGAAGAGACGCGCGCCGAGCCGGTAGGTGCACCAGACCGCGAGCACCGCCGACAGCGCGGTCGGGAGGCGCATCGCCCATTCGTTGAAGCCGAGAACGCGGCCGAAGCCGATCATGATCCAGTAGGTGAGCAGCGGTTTGTCGTAGTAGGGTTCGCTGAAGTGGTAAGGATGAACGTAGTTCCCGGTCTGCATCATCTTCAGGCAGATGGCGGCCCACCGCCCCTCGTGCGTCCAGAGTTCCCCCGTGCCGAGGAAGGCCAGGACGAGCGCGGCGGCGCCCAGGAGGAGCCAGACCGTGCGCGACGTCTCGCTCCACAGGAGCTTGGCGATTCTCATGCGGGGGGCCTCGTCCGTTCCCAGAGCTTCACGTACTTGGCGAAGACGTAGAACGCCGAGGCCGCGGCGATCGCGAAGCCCGCGAACCCGTCGAGGATCCCGAGCTTCCATACGTAGCACTCGAGGAACTTCACGGGCGGATGGAGCGCCGCCATCAGGAGGCGGAACGGCCTCGACTCCCTCGCCCACCCCTCGACGACCACGTCGGAGAAGTGGTTGAGGATCCGGATCTGATGGCCGAAGTCCCGGTACGTGAAGTGGTGGAGATCCGCGGGCAGCCTCCGCACGGGGCCCTCCGCGACGAGCTTGTCGTGCGGATCGGTGCCGGCCCACCGGCCGCGCCCGCGCCGTACGATCCGGACCCGCCAGTCCGGATGCCACCCTCCGTGCCGGATCCAGCGGCCGAGATACCAGACGAGCCGGCGGACCTCGAACCCCGCGGCGTCGCCGGGGTCCGCGCAGACGCGTTCGACGGCTTCCCGCAGCTCCGGCGTGCAGCGCTCGTCCGCGTCGAGGGAGAGGATCCAGTCCCCCGTCGCCTGATCGAGAGCGAAGTTCTTCTGGGCGATGTACCCCGGCCATGGGTTGGAGATCACGCGGGAAGCGAACCTCTTGGCGATCTCGAGGGTGCGGTCCGTGCTGCCGGAGTCCACGACGACGATCTCGTCGCACCACGCGACGCTGCGGAGGCACGGTTCGATGTTGTGCTCCTCGTTCTTGCAGATGACCGTCGCGGAAATGCGCGGTTTCACGCGGCGGAGGGTAGCACATCGAACGGGTCCGGTCAAACGGGGGATTCTCCCTTGACGCGCCGCGCGCCCGCGGCATACGATCCGCCCATGCCCGCGCCCGCGTGGTTCCGGCCCGATTCCCGTATCCTGGTGATCCGCTTGAGCGCCGTCGGGGACGTGATCAACACGCTGCCGGCGCTTTGCGCGATCCGGCACTCGTATCCGCGGGCTTTCGTCGGGTGGATCGTCGAGGACCGGGCGTACGATCTGATCCGCGGCCACCCCGCGATCGACCGCGTGCATCTCTTCCCGCGCCGCCGGTGGGTGCACGCGCCGTGGCGGGCGCCGGCGGAGGCGGCCGCGCTGATCCGCGAGATCCGGCGCGAACGGTACGACGTCGCGGTCGATCTCCAGGGCAATCTCAAGGGGGCGGTCCACGGCCTGGCCAGCGGCATCCGGCGCCGCGTGGGCTTCAGCCGCGAACACTGCCGCGAGTGGAACCATCTCTTCACGAACGTCCACGTGACGCCGCCGGACGAGCGCATCAACCGCGTGGACAAGTTCCTTGCCGTCGCCGCGTTCCTCGGGGCCGACGTGAACGGTGCCGCCTACCGGCTGCCCGAGGCGCCGGAGAGCCGCGTGCGCGCGGACGAGTTCCTCGCCCGCGAGGGGCTCCGCGGGTATGTTGTGCTGCATCCCGGCACCAGCGAGGTCGGGCGCGAGAAGCGATGGCTCCCCGAGCGCTTCTCCGCGCTGGCGGAGCGGATCGGCGCCGGGCTCGGCCTGCGCGCTGTCGTCACCTGGGGGCCGGGCGAACGCGAACTGGCCGCCGAGGTCGCCGCGGGCGGGCGGGGCCACGCCGTCCTCTCGATGCCGACGCGCTCGATCCTCGACCTCGCGGAACTCATCCGCCGCGCGCGCCTCTTCGTCGGATGCGACTCCGGACCGCTCCATCTCGCCAGCGCCGTCGGGACGCCTAGCGTGGGCCTCTTCGGTCCCAAGGACCCGACGATCTACGGGCCCTACAACCCGTTCCATCGGATCGTCTACAAGCCCGGCGACCACGGCGGCGCCATGGAGTCGATCACGGTGGACGAGGCCTACCGCGCGGCGGCCGAGCTGCTCTCACAGACCGCGCACCAAAAGTGGACAGTCCACTTTTAATGTTGGCGTAACCGCGCCGTCCCGCCGGCGTCTGAAGGAGTGACATGCGCGTGCCCCCCGGCTGGGAGGGCCTCTCCGACGAGGAGCTGGCCCTGAGGTCGCGAGAGGAGCCGCGGATCGCGTTCGAGGTGCTCTTCGAACGGTACCGCGACCGCGTCTACGCCTTCCTCTCGCGCCAGTTCGCGGACCGCGCGCGTGCCGACGATCTCTTCCAAAACGTGTTCCTCAAGGCGTTCCGCGCCCTGCCGCGCTTCCGCATGGAGTCGCGCTTCAAAACGTGGATCTTCACGATCGCCTCGAACGTCGTGACCGACGAACTGCGGACGAAGGGGCGGCGCGGCACACCCGTGGAGCTGGCGGAGACGATGGCGATGACCGGACCCGTGGACCCCGACGAGCTGGACCGCGACGAGCGGCTCGCGCGCGTGAAGCGCGCGGTTGCGGCGCTGCCGGACGGCATCCGGCAGCTCTTCACGCTCGTCCGCTTCCACGGGATGAAGATCGCCGAGGCGGCGCTGACCGTGGGGATGACGCCCGCCGCGGCGAAGGTGGCGCTCTTCCGGGCGCAGCGCAAGGTCGGCGAGATGGTCCTCGCAAAGGAGCCCGTATGACGTGCGAAGAAACGGAAGGCAGGCTGGCGGATATCCTGGCGGGAGAGGCGGAGATGGAGCCTGCGGTCGAGGCCCATCTGGAGGAGTGCGCGGGATGCCGCCGCGACTTCGAGACCGCGCGCGCGGGCTGGAAGGCGTCGGAGGACTTGCCGGCTCCCGGCCCCTCGCGTCTCCTGCTCGAACAGGTCCGGCGCCGGATCGGGGAGCCGCGCGGCGGTTTCTTCAGGGCCGCGACGGCCGTCGCGGCGGCGGTCCTCGTCGGACTCATCCTCTTCCAGGTCGTCCCGCCCCCGCGCCGGACGGTGCCGCCGACCGCCTCCGCGGAGATGCGATCCGAGCCCGTGCTGGCCGCCTTCGAACCCGAGGGCGGGGTCGGCTCGCTCGTCGCCCGCGACCTCGAAGGCCGCCCCGTGGGCGAGCTCTCGATCGCGCGCCACGACGTGCGCGTCGAGATCCTCGACGGCGTCGCCAGGACGGAGATCGAGGAGGTCTTCGTCAACCATACCGGCCGCCGGCTCGAGGGGACGTTCTACTTCCCGCTCCCGCCGGACGCCTCCATCTCGCGCCTGGCGATGGAGATCGAGGGGAAGCTGATGGAGGGCACGGTCCTCGAACGCGAGCGCGCCCGCGAGGTCTACGAGGGGATCGTGCGGCGGTTGCAGGACCCCGCGCTCCTGGAGTGGATGCCCGGCGGGATCTTCAAATGTCGCATCTTCCCGATCGAGGCCGGCGGCGAGAAGCGCATCGTCATCGGCTACACCCAGGCGCTGCCGTGCATGGCCGGCCGCATGAAGTACGTCTATCCGCTGGCGAGCGAGAAGGCGCGCGAGCACGCGCTCGGACAGGTTTCGATCGACGTCGCCGTCAAGTTCGCCGCGCGGATGAAGTCGATCCGCTGCGTCTCGCACTCGATCGACCTGGCGAAGAAGGACGAACACGAGGCGCGGGGCCGCTTCGAGGCGCGCGACCTCCGGCCGACGAACGACTTCGTGCTGGACCTCGAACTCGAGGGCGGCGAAGAGTTCGTCCTCGTCCCGCACAAGACGGACGGGGAAGACGGGTATTTCCTCGCGGCCTACACTCCGCCCGGCGAGACGCGGCGGTCGAAGGGCCGGACGTACGCGATCGTCCTGGACATCTCGGCGTCGGTGAGCAAGCCGGAACTGGAGGCGTCCCGCCAGGTCGTCGAGGCGATCCTGGACCGCATCGGCCCGGACTTCGTCCTCCTTGCCCACAACGTCGAGGTGCGGAAGTTCCGCGGCGACAAGCGCGGGGCAATCGGCTGGATGGGGACGCTGGAGACCGGCGGCGGGTGCGACCTGAAGGCGGCGCTCGATGCCGCGGCGGCGGAGAAACCCGACGAGATCGTCTTTGTCGGCGAGGGCGTGCCCACGATGGGGGATGAGAAGTTCGAACTGAAATACGACGGCACGATCCGCACCGTCGCGGTCGGGAGCGACGCAGCCGCTCCGCTCCTTGCGGAGCTGGCGCGGAAGCACGGCGGCGTCTCCTTCGCGATCAGCCCGAGCGACCATGTCCGCTCGCGGGTGCGGGAGATCGCCGACGGCATCGTGAGCGAGGTCGTACGCGACGTCGCGGTCGAGGCGACGCAGGAGATCTACGACCTCGCGCCCGCGGGGAAGCGCAATCTGCTCGCGGGCGAGCGGCTCGTTCTCACGGGCCGGTGGCGCGGTACCGCGGCGACGCTCTCGATCGGCGGCCGCGAGTTCAAGCTCGCCTTTCCCGTCAAGGAGGAGAAGAACAACCACGTGAAGCGCCTTTGGGCGCAGCGGAAGATCGCGGACCTGCTTGCGGACGAGTCGAAGCGGGCGGAGGCGATCGCGCTCTCGGTGAAGTACCAGATCATGACGCCGTACACGAGCTTCCTCGTGCTGGAGAGCGAGGCGGCCTACAAGCAGTACGCGATCCGGAGGGAGGTGCGTGAGGAGGAGCGGCTTCTGGGGGCGAACGAGAAGGGCCTGGAGCCGGGACCGGCAGGGAAGTGGCAAGGAGGAGAGGAACAGCGGCGGTTCGCGGCGAACGACGCGACGGTCGACAACCTGGAGTTCGCGGACTCGGGCGCGTGGGCGGCCGGGGCCGACGTGCCGGTCACCGGCTACCTCTTTCACATCGGGAACAGGCGTGTGCGATTCGACGAGAGCAGCACGCGGAATCCCGATCTTCTGTTCGTGGACGACGGCGTGAATGCGTGGGGTGGGGACACCCACGCGCACTTCTCCACTACGTCCGGTGCCACTTCGCGGGACCGGGTGTACCTCGGGTTCGTGGCCAGGAACACGGAAGCCCTCCATCGGAGTCTCGCCGCGCGCGTTACGGCCGTCTCCGGCGAGCCCATCCGGGTGACGATCGACGCGGGTTCGCAGAAGGGCGTCCAGCCCGGGATGCTCTTCGCGATCCTCCGCGACGGCAAGTTCGTCGCGGCGGTCGTCGTCCGCGAGGTCGAGCCCGCCACGGCGACGGCCGCGATCTGGCAGGGGCTCTCGCTCGGACCGGTCCGCGCGGGCGACGAGGCGGCGCTCATCGACCATCCGGCCGCGTTCTTCGCGTCGCTCCCGGAGAACGTGAGGAACGACCTGGCGTCGCAGAGGACGATCGAACGGGTCGGCCGGCTGGTCGAGATGGAACGGTCGCTGGGGAAGTAGCCATGAATCGAATGGGCTGGGCCGTCGCGTTGCTCGTGACCTCGTCCGCCGCGGGGGCGCTGGGGCTGGCGACGTGGAAACGCTGGTCGCATGCGCCGGCGGCGGAGGGCTCGCCCGCACGCCGCGACCCGAGGCAAGTCGGCGACGTCGAGCTCAGCCTCATCCTCAACAAGATCCGCGAGGGCGATCTCCTGGCGATCCAGGGCGACCTCGCGGGCGCGACGCGCGCGTGGGGCGATGCGCGGCGGCGCGGCGCGGGACTCTGGCAGGTCCACGAGGGGATCGGCGACTCGTACGCGCGCGCGAAGCTCTTCGACGACGCGGCGCGCGAGTACGCGACGGCGGATGCGCTCGTCCCCGCCTCGATGGCCGCGATGCGCGGCGGAATCCGCGTCAAGCGGGCGCTCGCGCTGGAGCGCGTCGGGCGGCACGGCGAGGCCTTCGCGCTGCTCTTGGATGTCGATCCTCCGAGGATCGGGCATCTCTACGGGCTCTACGGACAGGGGCCGAACAAGCGGGAGATGATGGCGCGCCTCCGGCGGCGCGCGGAGGCCGACCCGCGGCTGCTCTGTCTCGCGGCGGTGCTGTCGGAGGCCGAGGGAGCGACGGCCGATGCGGCCCTCGCCATGGCGAAGTACGTCCGGCTCGTCGAGCCCTGGAACGTCGGGCTCGCGCGGCAGGTCGTGGAGAAGCTGCGCGGGCTGGGACGGGTCGCCCAGGCGATCGAGGTCTGCCGCGCGTGGGCGAAGGCGCTGCCGCAGGACTGGACGGTCTACGACCTCATGGGCGGCCTCTGGCTGGCGGCGGGCGACGAGAAGAGAGCGTACCTGGCGTACACGTCGATGGTGGACGTGCGGCCCGACGACGCGGACGCGTACCGGGCGCTCGGCCGGGCGTTGCGCGCGATGGGCCGCGTCGACGAGGCGGTCCGCGCCTTCGAGAAGTCGAAGTCGCTCCGGCCGGAGGAGCCCGACCGGTGGATCGACGTCGCGGAGACGGTCGCGATGCGCGACCCCGCCGCGGCCGAGAAGCTCTACGACGAGATCGCGAAGAGCAACTGGGACGCGCGGTTCGGGAACGTCGTGGAGGCGATCCGGCGCCGGATGGCGGAGCGGCTGGTCCGCGAGCTGGAGGAGGCGCGCAAGAGGAACGACACGGCGCGCGCGCGGGAGATCCGCCGGCAGCTCGCGGCGTACGGCGTGCCCGAGGCCGCGTTCGACCTCAAGGTCGTGATGACGTGGGACACGAGGACGGACATCGACATGGACGTGATCGACCCCTCGGGCGAGCACGTGGAGCATTCCCACCCCGCGTCCAAGGCGGGCGGCCGCTACTGGACGGACAACACGGCGGGCTTCGGTCCGGAGACCTTCACGCTCGCGAAGGCGTCGGGGACGTACCGGGTCGGCGCGCACTTCCACTCCGGGCAGGATCGGACGACGGTGAAGTTCGTGGTGATCCTCTTCGAGGACACGGACCGCGAGCGACGGAGCGAGCACGTCCTCGTCTTCGAGAAGGCCGGCGAACAGAAGTTCCTCCCGGACCTGCAGGTCAAGTAGGTCCGCGGTCCGGCGCGCTCCCGCTCCTTCATAATGGCACCAAGTGTCTCTTGACACCGAGTGCCAATTATGAGACGCTCCGCGCATGAACCCCGCGGGGCTCCGGGAACGAAGGCGTCGGGCGGTCCGCGACGGCCTGGTCTCGGCGGCGCTCGACCTCTTCCGGCGGAAGGGGTTCGAGGCGACGACCGTCGACGAGATCGCCGACGCGGCCGGGGTCTCCCGGCGGAGCTTCTTCCGCTACTTCCCCACGAAGGAGGCCGTCGCCTTCCCGCACGAGGCGCAGCGGCTGGCTCTCTTCCGCCGGCTTCTGGACCGGAGCGAGCCCGGGGAGACGCCGTGGGGGAGGGTCCGCCGGGGGCTCGTCGCCCTCGCCGCGGACTACATGCGGGACCGGGACCGCATCCTGGAGCAGGAGCGGATCGTCGGGGCCTCGCCGGCTCTCGCCGCGAAGGAGACGCGGCTCGACGCGAGGTGGGAGGAGGAGATCGCCCTCGCGCTGGCCGGCCGCCGCCGGGGGGGGCCGCCGCTCCGCGCGCGCATGGCCGGGGCGGCGGTCGTGGGCGTCGTCCGCGCGGCCGTCCGCGAGTGGTGCGCCCGCGGGGGCCGCCCCGACCTCGCGCGTCTCGGTCTCGCGGGATTGGATCTGATCGAACCGGCCCTCCGCAGGAAAACATGGAAAGGACCCTTATGAAACTGCCCGCCCGAGGCCTGGACCGGGATGCCGTGCTGGAAAAACTGGAGACGTACCGCGGCCGGGACCTTCCCTGGAGGAACGGCCGGTCCTTCGGCATCGCCTTCGACGGCGGCCGCGAGGTCGAGTCGGTGTGCCGCGAGGCCCTCGCGCGCTTCGCCTACGACAATGCCCTGGACCCGACGGCCATCCCGAGCGCGCGGAGGCTCGATATGGAAGTGGTCGGGATCGTGACGGAGAAGCTCGGAGGCGGACCGGGCGTCACCGGGAACTGCACGAGCGGCGGAACGGAGAGCATCCTGCTCGCCGTCAAGGCCGCGCGCGAGCGTCATCGCCGCCTGAAGCCGCGCGCGGGAAGGCCCGAGATCCTCATGCCGCGCACCGCGCATGCCGCCTTCCGCAAGGCCGCCTCGTATTTCGACCTGGACGTCGTGGAGACGGAAGTGGATCCCGCGACCTTCCTCGCCGACGCCGGGGCGATGCGGAAAGCCGTCACGGAGCGGACCGCCCTCCTCGTCGGCTCCGCGCCCTGCTGGCCCTACGGCGTGGTCGATCCGATCCCCGAGCTGGGCCGGCTGGCGCTGGAGAAGGACATCCCGCTCCATGTCGACGCCTGCGTCGGGGGGTTCCTGCTGCCGTACTTCCGCCGTCTCGGAGCGACCTTCCCCGAGTTCGGATTCGGCGTCCCGGGCGTGACATCCGTCTCCGTCGATCTGCACAAGTTCGCCTTCGTCCCCAAGGGCGTGTCCGTCCTGCTCCATCGGGACGCGGACTTCCGACGGGGCCAGACGTACGTGTGCGCGGACTGGCCCGGCTACACCATCTTCAACCCGACCGTCCAGAGCAGCCGTTCCGTGGGGCCGCTCGCCGCGGCCTGGGCGGCGCTCCATTTCCTCGGCGACGAAGGATATCTCGAGATGGCGCGGCAGGAGCTCGAGGGCATGCGCCGGCTGATCGAGGGCATCCGGGCGATCCCCGCACTGGAGGTCCTGGGCCGTCCGGACTTCGCGCTCGTGGCGGCGAAGTCGGACTCCGTCGACGTCTTCCACGTCGCCGACGAGCTCCAGAAGCGGGGATGGGACGTGCCGGTGCAGCTCCGCTGCCACGACCTGCCGGCGAGCCTCCATTTCCTCGTGACGCCTGTGAACGCCCGGCTCATCCCGCAGATGGTGTCCGATCTGCGCCCTGCGGTCGAGGCGGCGCGGGGCCTCCCGAAAGGGCGGCTCGAGGGCGCGCTCACGGACCTGCTGGCGTCGGTCGATCCGGACGAACCGCACGGGAAACTCGTGTCGCGCCTCTTCTCGCTCGCGGGGATCGAGGGCACGGAACTGCCCGAGCGCCGGGCCCCGGTGTGGGAGCTTCTCGAGGCGCTTCCGCCGGAGGTCCGGCGGGAGATCGTCGGCGAGTTCATGAACCTCCTCTACACCCCGGAAGCGTGCCCGGCGCAATCCGGATAGTACAAAGTATCAACGGGCGGTTTCCCTTGCCCTCGATCGCGGGCCCGGATAGCATCCCGGCTGCGACCGATGCAGAGCGTCCTCCGGGTCTTCGCCTCCCTCTGGCTGACGATCCCGATCCTCCTGGCGATCGCGGCCGTCCTGATCCTCGCGACCACGGGGATCGGGATGGACCTCTCCGTCGGCGCCGTCCGCAAGGACTGGACCCGGGCCTGGTGGTTCCAGGGGCTGCTCGCGCTGCTCGCGGCCAACCTCGTCGCTTGCACGATCAAGCGCAAGCCGTGGGCCTTCTGGCAGTGGGGCTTCCTCACGACGCACTGGGGGATCCTCATGATCATCGCCGGCGCGTCCGTCAGCGGTCTCTGGAAGGTGTACGGTTCCATGCCCGTGACGAAGGGAGGGTCGCTCGACTACGTGCAGCTCGAGGACGAGCGGGAACTGGCGGTCGATTGGCTGGGCGAGGAGAAGCGCGACGCGATTCCGGTGGCGTACAACCCCTACGAGAGGGAGCTCCCGAACGACGCGTTTGCGGTCCCGGGGGCGACGCTGCGGATCCGGCAGTTCTGGCCGAACGTCTCGCGCGAGGGCCCGCGGGCGCAGATGGTCGTCCACGGGCTGGACCGGGAGCTTCCCGTCCTTCTCCGCATGAACGAGCCGGTGGCCGGGCCGGGCGGACTCGCGATGATGCTGCACGAGATGACGGACGCGCAGCACGAGAAGTTCCTGGCGAAGGTCCGCGCGGAGGAACCGCCCCGGGAGAGCCAGTTCATCGTCCTGAAGACGCCGTCCGGGTTCGGCTACTACCTCTCGACGAAGCGCGGCGACGTGCGGACCGGCGAACTGACGCCGGGCCGGAGGGTCCCGTTCGTCACGGTGCCGATGTCCATCTCCGTGGAGCTCCGGCGGTACGTCGAGGTCGAGGCGGTGAAGCCGGAGCAGAACGTGCCGCTCTTCCCGGCCGTCGAGGTGCAGATCGAGAGCGGCGGCGTTTCGAGCACCGGCTGGGTTCTCTTCACGGAGGATCCGGAGGCGGACCGGTCGCGCGTCTTCGTGCTGGGGAAGCGCCACGCTCGCGTCACGTTCGGACCGAAGCGGTACCGCGATCTCGAAATGGAGGTACGGCTGCTCGACGCGCGGCAGCGGAACCACCCGGGGAGTCCGAACGCCGCGCAGTACGAGAGCGACGTGGAGATCCGCGACCGGCGCACGGGGCGGACGCACCGCGCGACGGTCCGCGTGAACGAGCCGGTGACGGTCCGAGGGTGGACGTTCTACATGAGCCACTTCGACCCCTCGGGGCCGAAGAGCGTCTTCCAGGTGCTCTACGACCCCGGGACGAAGATCATCTACCTCGGCGCGCTCATCGCGACGTGCGGGACGCTGTTCATGTTCTACCTGCGGCCGAGGATCGTGAAGGCGCGCGACGCCCTGACGAAGACCGGCGCGCCGCTCGAGGGACCCGGGCCGGGGCACTGGCTGCTCGCGCTGGCGGTGCCGGCCGCGGCGATCGCCGCCTCCGCGGCGCGGAGTCCGCGTTTCGTCTATCGCCTCGGCCTCGCCGTCGCGGTGACGTGGATCGTTGCGACGGCGGCGCTGGCGACGTATCTTGGAATCTGGGTGATATGAAACTGGGCCGCTTCGAGCTCGACGCCGTCAGCGACGGCTTCTTCCGCCTCGACGGCGGGGCGATGTTCGGCATCGTCCCCAAGGTCGCCTGGGAGAAGGTCACGCGCGTGGACGATCGGAACCGCATTTTCCTCTCGCTCAGCACGCTGCTCATCCGCACGGGAAGCGCGAACGTCCTCGTGGACACGGGGATCGGGACGAAGAACGACGCGCGCTTCTGCGAGACGTACGGGGTCGATCATTTCACGACGGTCCCCGGGAGCCTCGGCCGGCTCGGGCTCTCCGTCTCCGACATCGACATCGTGATCCTCTCGCACCTCCACTTCGACCACGCGGGCGGCGCGACGACGCGCTCGGACGGCGGGGTCGTCCCGACCTTTCCCCGCGCGACGTACGTGATCCAGCGCGGGATGTGGGACGAGGCGCAGGATCCGAACCCGCGCACGAAGGGCTCGTACTTCCCCGACGACTTCCTTCCTCTCGAGAAAGCGGGCCGCGTGAAGTTCATCGACGGCGAGGCGGAGATCGTCCCGGGCGTGCGCGCGGTGAAGACGGGCGGGCACGTGAAGCACCACCAGATCGTCTTCGTCGAGAGCGAGGGTCGCACCGCGCTCTACTGGGCGGACCTCATGCCCACGACGAACCACGTGCGGCCCGCGTGGGTGATGGGATACGACCTCTACCCGTTCGAGGTCGCGGCGATGAAGGCGATGATGCTCGAGACCGCCGTGCGCGAGTCGTGGATCAACTTCTTCGAGCATGACCCGGAGACGGCGATGGGCACGATCCGGCGCGAGGGGAAGAACCTCGTCGTCGATCCGCTCGTGCCGGCGAGATGAACGCCCTGCTCTTCGTCCTGATCCTCCAATCCGACTCCGCGGAACTGGAGCGGATCGCGGTCCAGCACGGCGACCGGATCAAGCCGCTCGACACGTTCGCGCGCGAGCTCCTCCACGCCTGGAGCGGGAGCGAGACGTTCTCGTCGTTCCGCGATCCCGAGACGGGCGAGACCGTCGAGGTGTTCGCGGGCGGGGACCCCGTCTCGGCGATCCTCGACATCCTGTGGCGGCCGGACGCGTCCGCGCGGAAGTTCGTCCGCATCCAGCACCCGGAGCTGAAGCTGCGGCTCGGTCTGCCGGAGGCGCGGCAGTTCTTTTCGCTCGACGAGATCGACGCGCGGCTTGCCGATCTCGCGATGATGCACCGGCAGTCCGCGGGCCGGACGTCGCGGGACCAGGGGCCCCTCGACCGCGCGGTCCTGGCGCTCGCTTCGGCGTACGAGGAGATCGGGATGCTGCGGAGCGGGAACCTGCTTCGCATCGTGCCGGTGGAGTACGGCCCGCGTCGCGCCTGGGTCTATCCCGAGCTGCTGCGGCGCACCCTGCATCCCGCGGAGATGATCGGACTGCGGCAGGGCGAAGGCGGGGCGGAGACGGAGGAGTGGGCCGCCGCGGCGGAGGCGCTGTCGCGAATCCCGCGGGAGAAACTCCGGGAAGTGCTGGACGCCTACGACGACCTGAAGAAGGGCGGGACCGCATCGGCCAGACTCGCGAACGCGCTCCGCGAAGTCGATCCCGCGAAACTCCCCAGCGCGAAGCTCCTGGACAGCGAGGTCCGGTACAACCGGGCGAAGCCGTTCACGCGCGCGGCGGCGCTCTACGGCCTGACGTTCGTCCTCTTTCTGTTCGCCGCGATCTTCGGGAGCCGCATCCTCTGGAGCGCGGGGCTCGTCGCGCAGGTCGCGGCGCTGGGCGTGCACCTGCACGCGTACGCCTGGCGCTGGGAGATCGCGCAACGCTTCCCGCTCTCGAACCAGTACGAGGCCATGCTGGCGCTCGCGTTCCTCGGCGCGCTCATGGCGTTCGTCTTCGAGTGCGTGCTGCGGTCGAAGCTCGTCGGGATGGGGGCGGGCCTGGTGGGCGCGTCGATGATCCTGCTCGCGGACGCGGTGTCCGACTTCTCGCCCCACATCCGCGCGCTGCCGCCGGCGCTCCAGTCGGTCTGGATGACGATCCACGTCCCGACCATCCTGATGGGGTACGTCTGCGGCGCGCTCATGGCGGTGCTCGGGCACGTCTACATCCTCACGTTCCTCTTCGCGCCGAAGAAGGAAGAGACGCTCGCGACGCTCGACACGACGATGTACCGCATCCTCCAGGTGACGGTGCTCTTCCTCCTCGCGGGGACCGTGCTGGGAGGGGTGTGGGCGAAGGAGGCGTGGGGGCGCTTCTGGGGCTGGGACATGAAGGAAACCTGGG
The DNA here is from genome assembly GCA_016190175.1 of Planctomycetota bacterium. Classification (GTDB taxonomy): domain Bacteria; phylum Planctomycetota; class MHYJ01; order MHYJ01; family JACPRB01; genus JACPRC01. Next base: position 6,550 of record JACPRC010000123.1, on the reverse strand, counting down.
CACTGATCTCGCTTCTCGCGTACCTGGCGGCGCTGCACGCGCGCTTCGCGGGGGCGATCCGGGGGCTGGGGACGGCGGTGTCGTCGCTCCTCGGGATCGTGCTGGTGTTCCTGACGTTCTACGGCGTCAACTACGTCTTCGGCCGCGGGCTGCACGCGTACGGATTCGGCGCGGGGAGCGTCCGGGCCGTCGTCGCGTTCGTCGTGGTCGAGATCGGGATCGCGGCGGCGGCGGTGATCGTGTCTTTGGGACGCAGCCGGACGCCGGCGCCTCAGGCCTGAGCGGGCGTCTTCCGGAGCAGCACGCGGTCAAATCCGCCTCGAGAGCGTCGCAGAGCGCGGAACCGACGCCCCGTCGATGACGATCCCGCCGCACCGCAAGCCAGGTGATCTCGGCGGCGCGATCCTCCGTCGCCCAGGCGAGGAAGCCCAAGGGGCCGGAATCGTCGGCGACGAGACCGGACTGGTGCGCGAGATCCGTCTCCATCCGCCGCAGACCGTCGGCGTTGAACCACTCCGGCAGCCCGCGCGCGATGTCCAGAAGCGAGGAGATGTCGCGCGCTTCCCTGGGTCGGACGCGCATCAAACCAGCTCGACGCTCATCGCCACCGCGTTTCCCCCGCCGAGACAGAGCGCGGCGAGGCCCTTCTTCTGCCCCCGGTCCTGGAGCGCGTAGAGAAGCGTCGTCAGGATGCGCGCCCCGCTCGCACCGATCGGGTGGCCCAGCGCCACGGCGCCGCCGTTCACGTTCACCCGTTCCGGATCGAGCTTCAGCTCGCGGCCCACCGCGACGCTCGCGGCGGAGAAGGCCTCGTTGATCTCGATCAGGTCGAAGTCCTGCGGCTGGAGTCCCGTCCGCGCGGCCAGGTTTCTCACGGCCTCAACCGGCGCCATCATGACCCACTCGGGCGCGAGCCCGCCGGTCGCATAGCCGGTGATCCGCGCCATCGGACGCACGCCGAGCGCCTTCGCCTTCGTCGCGGAGAGGACGACGACTGCAGAGGCTCCGTCGTTGATCGACGACGCGTTCGCCGCCGTCACGGTCCCGTCCTCCTGGAAGGCGGGGCGGAGCTTCGCGAGCTTCTCGACAGTGCTGTCCTCGCGCGGCCCCTCGTCGGTCTCGAACGCGACGGCCGCGCCCTTCGGCTGCGGGACCTCCACCTTCACGATCTCGGCCTTGAACCTGCCTGCCTTGATCGCGGCGACCGCGCGCGCGTGACTCCGCGCGGCATACTCGTCCTGCGCCTGACGCGTGACGTCGTGCTTGCGCGCGGCGAGTTCCGCCGTGTTGCCCATGTGGAAGTTGTTGTACACGTCCCAGAGACCGTCGTGGACCATCGCGTCGACGATCTTTCCGTGTCCCAGGCGGAGCCCGGCGCGCGCGTCGGGCAGGAGGTAGGGGGCGTTCGTCATGCTCTCCTGTCCGCCCGCGACGGCGACGTCGATGTCGCCGGCCTTGATCGCCTGGGCCGCGAGGACGACGGCCTTGAGGCCGGAGCCGCAGACCTTGTTGATCGTCGTGGAGCCGACGGCGTCGGGGATGCCGGCGCCGCGGGCCGCCTGCCGGGCCGGGTTCTGGCCCGCGCCGGCCTGAAGGACCTGGCCGAGGATGACCTCCTGAACGTCGGAGGGCCGGAGACCCGCGCGCCGGACCGCCTCCCGGACGACGATCGCGCCGAGTTGAGGGGCGGCGAACTTCGACAGCGCGCCCTGGAACTTCCCGATGGCCGTGCGGACGGCTCCCGCGAGGACGATCTCTTCCAAGGCGTCACTGGGTCCGGCAATGGGGCGGGTTGCCCGACAGGGTGCAGGTCTTGACGACCTTCTTGCTCTTGCATCCCTCCTTGTGCGCCGCTTCCTTGTCTCCGATCTCCTGGCAGTCCGTGCACTTCACGACCACGCGCGCCTTGGAGAGGCGCTCCTCGCCCTTGTTCCCGCAGCACTTCTCGCCCGCCTTGAGCACGTGTTCGGGATGGCACTTCGGCGAGTAGTACTTCTTGACGCAGAGGACCGCCTCGCGGGGCTTCTTCCCGCACTTGTGGTTCCCCTCCTTGTCGACGTCGGCCTTTTCGGCGGCCGCATTGCACTCGTCGCACCAGGCGCCCTTCGCGGCGCCGGAGAGGTCGCAGGAGGTGTCCTTGGGCTTCATGCCGCCGCCCCGGTCCTGCCGGGCGAATCCGGCGAGGAGCATTCCGGCCGCGAGACAGGAAACCAGTCGTCCGAGGGTTCTCATGGGGCATCGCCTCCAAAACGCTTCCACTATAATAAGACACCGTCCGAAGGCAAGATCCTTCGCCCGCGGGATCATTTACTCGGCGGGCCGGATCGGGTATGACACCGGGACCTCCATGGGCGAAACGACCTCGGAACGCAATCCCTCGGCTCCGACCCTGCCGTCCCTCCTCGACGGAACCGGATCGAACCTGATCCACCGCGACTTGAGCTGGCTCCAGTTCAACGACCGCGTGCTGGCGGAAGCGCGGGCCTCGTCCAACCCGCCGCTGGAGCGGCTCAAGTTCCTGGGGATCACGGCGTCGAACCTCGACGAGTTCTTCATGATCCGCTTCGCCTCGCTGGCGCGGCGGGTCGCGTCCGCCGTTCGCACGAACGCGCCGGAGCGGGAGCGGCTCCAGCGGGTGCGGAACCGGATTCTGGAGACGGCGTCCCGCTTCGTGGCGCGGCAGGCGGAGACGCTGGGGATGCTCGCGACCGAGCTGGCGGGGGCCGGGCTCCGGATCGCGGGCGAGGTTCGGGAGGGCGGGCCGGCATGGGAGCCGGCGCGGCGCGTCTTCGAGGAGCAGGTGCGGCCCAGGCTCACGCCGCGCGCGGGCTTCGCCTTCCCGAATCTCCGGGCGCTTCCGAACCTGTGGACCGCGGTCCTCTTTCCGGGCGGGATCTGGTTCGAGCTGCCGCGCACGCTTCCGCCCGTGCTCCACGCCCGCGACGGGACCGGGGTATTCCTCTTCTTCCTGGACGACCTGATCCGGACGTTCCTCGGAGGGGCCGTGCGGGCGGAGGGAGCGCCGGCCTTCGCCCGCATGACGCGCGACGGGGATTTCAACCTCGATCTGACCGAGGAGGACCCGGAGACGATCCCGGACCTGATCCGATCGGGCGTGGGCTCGCGCGAGCTGGGGCGCCCCGTGCGGATCCAGAGCGCGGGGGACTTCCCGTCCAAGCTCCTGGGCCGCTGCATCTCGAGGCTGCGGCTTTCCCCCGCGCAGGTCCTGCCGGCCCCGCGCACGCTGTTCCTGCACGGACTCTCGACCCTCGCGCACGAGCTCGGCGACGTGGTCCAGCGCACGGCGTCGCTGACCTATCCCGCCCGCCGGTCCTTCGTCCCCGGTTCGTCCGGCATCTTCGAGCGGATCCGGAAGCGGGACATCCTGCTCCATCATCCGTACGACTCCTTCGACACGTTCGTGAAGTTCGTCCTCTGTGCGTGCGAGGATCCCGGGGTCGAACGGATCGAGCAGACGATCTACCGGGTCGACCGGGCGTCGCCGGAGCTGGAGGCCCTCAAGGGGGCGGCCCGGCGGAAGACGGTCCGGGTGATCATCGAACCGCGGGCGCGCTTCGACGAGCTGAACAACCTCCGGCTCGCGGAGGAACTGGCGGCGGCGGGCGTGGAGGTGGGGTTCGGCTTCGGCCGGCTCAAGCTCCACGCGAAGATCGCCCTCGTGACGCGGCGCGAGGCGGACGGCGTGCGGCTCTACACCCATCTCTCGACGGGCAACTACAACACGGTGACGGCGCGGCAGTATGAGGATCTGGCGATCCTCACGGCGCATCCGGGGATCGGCGCGGACGGGCGGCGCTTCTTCGACGCGGTGTGGGACGGGCGCGTGCCCGAGGGGTTCCGCGCGCTCGTGCAGGCGCCCGGGGCGCTCCACCGCCGGCTGCTCGCGCTGATCCGGACGGAGACGGAGGCGGCCCGGCACGGACGGCCGGCGCGGATCGCGGCGAAGGTGAACGCGCTGGTCGATCCGTCGCTCATCGGCCACCTCTACGTCGCGTCGCAGGCGGGGGTTGCGGTCGATCTCGTGGTGCGCGGGGCGTGCTCGCTCATCCCGGGGGTGAAGGGGCTGAGCGAGAACGTGCGCGTGGTGAGCGTCGTGGACCGGTACCTCGAGCACAGCCGGATCTACTCCTTCGCCGCGTCGAGGGCGATGTACTTCTCGAGCGCGGACTGGATGCCCCGGAACTTCTTCTCGCGGCTGGAGCTGGCGTTCCCCGTGCTGGACCCGCACCTGGTCCGCTTCGTCGAGGAGATCGTGCTGCCCGCGTACCTGGGGGACACGGTGAAGGCGCGCGAGCTGACGCCGCAGGGCGCGTGGAGAAGGCGGAGCGCGGCCGGCGTGGGGCCCCTGCCGCCCGTCTTCGGGAAGGAGCCGATCCGCTCCCAGTTCTTCTTCGAGTCGCTGGCGGCGGGGGAGTACCGAGGGACGCCGCTGGAGTTCGAGCCGCAGATGAACGCGGAAAGCCGGGGATGACGGGGGAATTTCTCTTCCCCTTTCGCGGCAGGCGTGTATCCTGTCGGCGGTTTCGGTCGGAGGAGGTGCGCATGTTCTCCATCATTCCCAGGGAAATGGTCTTCTATGACCTCTTCGAGAAGGGGGCTTCCAACGCGCACAAGGGGGCGAAGGCGCTCCTGGAGCTGCTCGATAACTACGAGGACGTCCACGAGAAGGTCAAGAAGATCAAGGACATCGAGCATGCCGGGGACGACCTGACGCACGAGATCCTCGAACGGCTGAACAAGACGTTCATCACCCCGTTCGACCGCGAGGACATCCACGAGCTCGCGAGCCGCATCGACGACGTCATCGACCTGATCGACGTGGCGGCGAGCCGGATGGCCCTGTACAAGATCGAGAAGCCGACGGAGGACGCGCGGCTCCTGGCCCGATGCCTGGTGCACGCCACGGCGATCATCGAGGAGACGGTGCCGCTGCTGCGCAAGTCGAAGAACCTGCAGACGGTGCTCCAGCGGGGGCGCGAGGTCCACACGCAGGAGAACGAGGCGGACCGGATCGAACAGCACGCCCTGGCGTCGCTGTTCGAGAACAGCCACGACCCGCGCGACATCATCAAGTGGAAGGACGTCTACCAGGACCTCGAGGCGGCGACGGACCGGTGCGAGGACGTGTGCAACGTCCTCGAGGGGATCATGCTGAAGAACGCGTGAGGTTTTTGGTTGCCCGCCGGCCGCACTTTGCGCTATAGTCGTCGCGCGATGGGGAGGACATCTATGAAGCGTACGGGGATGGTGTTGGCCGCGTTCGGCGTGTTCGCGGCCGTGGCGTCGGCGCAGGACCAGCAGATGGGGGCCCGCACCAAGGCGATGGGCGGCAGCTACACGGCGTTCGAGGACGATCCGGTGAGCATCTGGCTGAACCCGGCGGGAATCGCGGCCCAACCGGACCAGGGGGCGATCTCCTATCAGACGTACGTCGGCTACCCCCTCAAGGAAAAGGGCGGTTCAGGCGAGGTCACCGAGTTCGCCGTGGAGCCGGAGCCCACGATCTCCGATCCCGCGCTGCTGCCGGCGTATCTCGGCTTCGTGTTCCAGCTCGGCAGCCCCGAGAGCCCGATGGCGATCGGCATCGCGCACGCGCGTCCCTATCTGCTCCAGTACTCGTTGAGCAAGGTATCGAGCCCGACGCAGACGACGTTCGATCCGACCGCGAGCCTCCAGGAGTCCCTCGGCCGGGTCCGGCTCGCGTTCGGGAAGGACTTCCGCTTCCGCAAACTGGGAGAGGCCGGCTTCCTGCCTCACGTCGCCGTGGGGGTCGGCCTGGACCTCGGATACGAGCACTGGGAATTCGAGAACACCGCGAAGACGATCCTCGGCCCCAGCACGACGCTCAACTCGGACACGTCGATCGGCCTCGGCTTCGGCCTGGGCGTGCTCCTGGGACTTTACGACAACGCGGACTGGCTGAAGATCAACGTCGGAGCCGCGTATCAGAGCGCCGTCGGCTTCGACTTCGACATCGAACCGGACATCCTGCCGGCCTTCGACATGCCGCAGCAATTGAACGTGGGGGTCACCTTCTATCTCCTGAAGGAGACGCCGTTGCGTCTGACGTTCGACTTCCAGTGGATCAACTGGAAGGACACCGCGGAGGGGGCCCTCTTCCCCGGATTCGAGGAATTCGAGGACGCCTTCAACTTCTCCGTCGGCGCCGAGTACCGGATCAAGGTCTCCGACAAGGTCTTTCTGTATCCGCGGGTCGGCTACCGCCGGTTCGACGCGCCGTGGGGCGACAAGGACAACCTGCCGATGACGGGCGTGTACCGACTCGTTCTCGACACCAAGGCGGAGGCGTTCAACCTCTTCACGTTCGGAGGCGGCGTCGCCTGGACGACGGAGTCGGGCAAGCTGCGCTCGATCGATGCCGGGATGGATGTCGGAGGCGACGCCGTTTCGGTGGCGTTGAGCTATACGCACGAATTCTAGGCTGACCTGTTCACGGGGTTTCGGCCCGGAGGGCCGAAATCGTGAATAGGTCACCCGCGGCGCGCTCCGCTTGGGCAAAAGAGCGCCG
>JACPRC010000120.1 GCA_016190175.1 Planctomycetota bacterium | reverse complement strand
TGGAGATCCTGCGCGAGCTGCGGGAGGGGAAGTTCGACGTCCTGGTGGGGGTGAACCTCCTGCGCGAGGGCCTGGACCTGCCCGAGGTGTCGCTCGTCGCGATCCTGGACGCGGACAAGGAAGGATTCCTGCGCTCGGAGACGTCTATAATACAGACGGTCGGGCGGACCGCCCGGAACGTGAACGGCGAGGTCGTCCTCTACGCCGACAAGACGACGGAGAGCATGGCGCGCGCGATCGCGGAGACCCTGCGGCGCCGGAAGATCCAGCTCGAGTACAACGAGAAGAACGGGATCACGCCGCAGACGATCCGCAAGGAGATCCGCCGGGGCGTCGAGGAGATCATCCGCGCGCACAAGATCGCCGCCGAGGCGGTGCGGATGGACGAGTCCTCCCTCGAACGCGCGGAGGCGGTCGCGGAGATGGAGCGGGAGATGCACGAGGCGGCGGAGAAGCTCGAGTTCGAGCGGGCGGCGGAACTGCGGGACCGGATCTTGGAGATGAAAGGCAAGGGTCCCGCCGTCCGGCACCGTCTATGATGATAGCCTTCAGCCATCGGCCATCAGCGTTCAGCCGTGTCCGGCTGACGGCTGAAAGCTGACGGCGGACTGCTCCGGGAGGATCTCATGCGACGAATCGCGGTCTTGGGCGTCCTCTTTGCGCTGGCCTCCGCCGGCGTCGCCGACCAGGGCTGGGTCGCGAACCGGGGAGGGACCACGATCAGCGTCTTCGATCCGGCGACGAACACGGAGCTGCCCGGGAGCCCCATCACCGTCGGGACGGCTCCCGTCGACATCGCCTCCGACCAGCCCGACGGCGTCGCGCCGACGACCCTCTTCGTCGCGAACAGCGGCTCCGGCGACGTCGCCCTCGTGGACGCGGCATCGAAGGTCGTCGTCGGGATCGTCACGGGGGATTCGACCTACGGGACCTTCCTCAATCCATCGGGCATCACCCGGACCCACAACGGTTTCATCGCCGTCGTGGACGAGAAGGTCGTCGGTGCCCAGAAGAGCACGGTCCGGTTCCTCCATCCGGCGACCGGCGCGGTGATCGACGGCTTCATCGACCCGACTTCGACGGCGCGCTACGTGGACGTCGTCTCGACCGCCAACGGCCGCCTCTGGGTCGCCGACGACGGGTATGACGGAATCGTCGTCCTGCACCTCGGCGGGTTCGCAGGCCCGACGTACCCGGCCTGGCTTAATCGCACGATCCAGTTCTCCGGGCTGGAAGACTACGCCGACGTGATCTGGGACAACGTGAACAGTCCGAAGCAGTATCTTATCAACCCGCAGCGCCTCGCGACGAACGGGACGGACCGCGTGGTGGTGGCGGACACGGGATCGGACGTCGTGACGATCCTCGACGCGAACTACCCCTCCGGCGCGACGTCGGTCGCGATCGTCGCGAACGTGGATCTCGGACTCGCCTCGGGCAAGGTCTGCACGGACGTCGAGATCGCGGGGACGAAGATCTACGTGACGACGACGGACCCGGCGGCGCCGGTCAAGATCGTGAGCCTCACGACGGGCGCGGTCCTCCCCGGCCCGAGCGGCAGCATCACGACGACGGTGGGAGGGATCGGCCGGGCGGTGGACGGCTCCAAGGTCTACGTCGGGGGGGGCGTGGGGATCGCGACGATCTACGAGATCAACACGACGACGGACGCGGCGACGATCGCGACGGCGGGCTTTTCCGGCGGGTCCTTCCCGTTCGGGTTCGTCCTGGCGCCCACGGCGACGCTGCCGGGACCCAGCGGCATGGAGGCGACGAACGACGGCTGCGGCCTGCTGGGGCTCGAAGCGGCGCTGCTCCTCGGGCTTCTCGCCGTGCGGCGCCGGCGTCACTCGCCGAGGGACGCCCAGAAGTCGTCGTCCAGCTCGCCGCAGTAGGCGCGCACGAGCTCCTTCATCCGCGCGGCCTTCGTGCGGATGACTTCGTCGTTCTCGCCCCGCGCCTCCATGCCCTTCGGGTAGGCGACGAGCCACGCGTAGATCTCCGCCTTGTCCTCGCAGAGGCCGCTCTGGGCGTACGTGTTGATGAAGCCCTTCTGCGTCTGGTCGAAGCCGCCGAATCCGCCCTTCGCCGCGTCGTACTTGAACCCCGTCGGGTTCAGCTTCTCCCACGCGTCGTCCTTCTCGATCGTGAGGTCGTCCCGGTAGTCGACGAAGTGGAAGAGCTCGTGGTGGACCTTCGAGGTCATGAAGCGGCCGACATCCCATCCTTCCGTGATCTCGAAGTGGATCGTGTCCGAATCGTACTCGGAGAGGCCCCCGTAGCCGGTGCCGCTGCGCTTGAGCTGCCGGCAGAGGACGATGCGCTCGAGCCGGAGCTTGCGCCAGAACTCCGCGGGATAGCGCGCCAGCTCGCGCGCGAGGATCTTGCAGAAGCGCTCGACGGTCTTCCGCGGGACCGCCCTGGCCTCCAGCGTGTGGCCCGACGCCGTCTTGACGGGGTAGTACTTCGACGCGTCCGTCACGAGCTGGATGTCGTGCTTGCGGAGGAGCCGCTCGAGGTCCGCGTCCGGCGCCTCGAGCGACGCCTCGCAGCCGGCGCAGGATTTCGCGTCGGCCTTGACGTCCGCCTTGCAGAGCGGGCACCGGCGGACGCGGGCGTAGTCGAGCGTGTCGGAGATCTTGTAGAGGTCGTCGCGGACCTCCTCGAACACCGCCTCGGGCGCCCAGAGCGCCAGCTCGATGTTGCGGCTGCCGCGCCCGACGAAGACTTCGAGGTAGTGCCACTCGTTGTCCTCGTATTCGACGATGTACTCGCGGCGGATCCAGTCGCCGTAGGGACGGCGGATCTTCCGGTCCTCCTTCACGCGGCGGACCGACTTCACCCCCTGGGTCGTCTTCCAGCTCTCCTCCCGCCAGTCGGCGAAGGCCCCGGCCGTGGCGCCCCAGACGTAGTAGGTGACGACGCCGCCGACCTGGCCGTCCTTGCCGTCGATTTCGCACTGCGTGCCGGCCCATTTGTGCTTGAAGTCGGCCGTGCGGATCCCGTACGTCTCGGGCGGCACGGAGAGGCGGATCCCGAGGTCCGGCTGGTGGAACGACGAGGTGTCGCGCGCCTTCGGGCGGAGGTCCTTTCCGCATTCGTGGCAGAATTTCGCGCGCGGGACGGTGCGGGTGCCGCATCCCGGGCACGCGTCCTGGCTCTCCTGGACGGGTGCGAGGGCGGGCCCATGACACGGCGCTGCGCCGCCAGGCGGCGCACCGCCTTCTGCGGTCCGGTCCGCCGGACCGGGCGCCGCGTCAAGGGCGGGCGCGGGGGGGACGGCGGCGGCGGCGAACAGCAGGGCGATCGCGAGGGATCTCATGGGGCTCTCCAGGCTGCTATCGTTCCAGCGATTTCCAGAACGTCTCGTCGAAGGCCGCGCAGTACGCGTGCAGGAGTTTCTTCATCCGCTCGACCTTGCGGGAGATCACCTTGTCCTTCGCGGCGCGCGCGGCCACGACGGAGGGACGGACGAGGAGGTTCGCGAAGATCTCGGCCTTGTCCTCCTCGACGCCGCTGGTGGAGTACTTGTTGAGGAAGCCCTCGATCGAGTCGTCGAGCTGCCACTGGTCGGCGCCGCGGGCGAACCTCCCGCCCTCGCCGTACTTGAAGCCGGCGGGGTTGAGCTTCTTCCACTCGCGGTCCTCGTACAGCTCCCCGTCGTCCTTCCAGTCCACGATGTGGAAGAGCTCGTGATGGGCGACGGTCTGCTGGTAGGTCTTCGAGTGGTTCCCTTCGCGCGGGTCGAGATGGAGGATGTCGTGCTCGAAGTCGGGGATGGCGGCGCGCTTCTGGCCGTCGAACTTCAGGTCGTCGGCGAGGACGATCTTCGCGAGGCGGAGCTTGCGGACGAAGGCATCCGGATACGTGGAGACTTCTCGGACCAGCAGCGCCGAGTAGGCGCGGACGATCTTCTCCGGCGCGGGGGAGCCGGTGATCGGGCCGTGGGACGTCTTGAGGGGGTAGAGGCCCTTCGGGTCGACGACGAGTTGGATATCGTGCTTCTTGCACCACTGATCGAGGGTGGTGTCCTGCCATGCCACGCCCGCCTCCGGCGGGCGGGCAGCCCCGCCGGGCCGTTCCGCGGCGGTCGCGGACGCGGCGCAGGCGAGGGCGAGGAGCCAGAGGAGGCAGGCGGCGCGTTTCATCCGTGGGATTATACGACGAAAGCGGTGGTTCGTGACTCGTGGTTCGTGATTCGTGGAGACGGGCCTTCACGAATCGCGAACCACTCACCGCTCGATGCGGGTATTGTCCCGGCCGCCGGACTCTGCTACACTCCGCCATGGCCCGCCCGTGCCCTCGGAGCGGCGGCGGGGTCCCTCATCGGACGCGTGCCCGTAGCTCAACTGGATAGAGCGTTGGCCTCCGGAGCCAAAGGTTACAGGTTCGATTCCTGTCGGGCATATTGCGGGTCTGGAGTCGGGCCCGCCGGAGCCTCCGCGCTTCCAGTTCACATTCGCGACACACGCAGCGCGCATGTCCTCGACCGCTGAACGCCTCGTTGGGTCGGCGTCGGTCGCAGACACGGCAGTACCTTCCATGAGATCGCTTCGCCACTACCGTGCCCGCCAGTAGCCTGGTCTTCGCTTGCCGTGCGCCACGGCGAGAACCTGGATCATCTCGCCGCTCACCCGATAGACGATGCTGAAGGGAAAGCGTCGGAGGAGATAGTGGCGAGTGCCATGCAGATACTCGGGCCACCGTTGCGGCGCCTCCTGGATCTTGTGGACGGCGGTGTCGATCTCCTGCACGAAGGCATCGGCCGCCCTGGCGCTTCGTGCTGCGTACCGGAGCCGGGCGGCCCTGGCTTCCTCGACCGCGTCGGGATGGAACTCAAGACGAATCGCGGCCATTCGTCTTCAGGATTCGGCGACGCGCCTCGCTCCAGGGAACGCCCAGAGCCTTGCCTGAGTCGAGGTCCTTCGCGCGCTTTGCGATCTCGCGTCCCCACGCAGCCTCGGCGTCCGCATCGACCGATTCGTCCAGGCTCTCGATCAAGGCGCCGGCCAGGGCCGCGCGCTCCTCCGGTAGGAGCTTGAGCGCGCCATCGAAAACCGCTTCCTTCTGCTTCCTGGTCATGGGTCCATTATAGCCGTCGCGGGTCCCTGAGGGCAGGCCGTTCGTAGGAGAAGGGGGCCGTTTCAAGCGGGCGGCGTAGCCCGCATGAATGAGGTTAGGTCGCGCGCGAAGCGGTTGGCCTCATCGTTCGCGTCGAAGTCGGGGAAGATCGGTGCCTCCGCCGGGCGCCCCGCGACGTGCCGGGCCAGCGCCTCCGCTAAGGACCTATCCCAGTAGGCAGCGTAGCCGCGGGCCGATAAGCGTCTTCAAGCCGGGGCGATCGGTGGACAGCCTACCTTCGATGCCGTATGATCTCCGCCGGCCTGATCGGAGACCCACGCCATGCTCACCGGCGAACTCCGCAACCAGATCGACCGCATCTGGGACGC
>JACPRC010000022.1 GCA_016190175.1 Planctomycetota bacterium | reverse complement strand
GGGTACACGGTCCTCGAGCAGGCGGCGACGGAGGACACCTTCCTCGGCGCCTTTCAGATCGCGGGCCGCCTGCGGTTGGCCGATCAACTGAAGGTGAGCCCCGCCGTGGGCTACTACCTCTACTCGAACGTGACCCCCGCCGGCTCGAAGACCATCCTGAACGACAACGCCGGAAACGCGACGGTGGATACGAACGGCGACGGCAAGCCGGACGAGTTCCGATCGCGCTTCGGCGTCCTGAACCCGATCGTCGGGCTCACGTACGACGGGTGGAAGCTGCCCCTGACGCTCGCCGGAGAGTACATCCTCAACACCCGCGCCCGAGGCGGAAGGGACCAGGGTTGGGCCGTTGGCGCGGCCCTTGGAAAGGCCGAGAAGCAAGGCGACTGGCGGCTCTACTACCACTGGCAGGTCGTCGAGCAGGATGCAGTCTTCTCCCCGTTCGTCCAGAGCGACTTCCTCCTGCAGACAAACCACCGCAGCCACCTCTTCGGCGTGAACCACCAGCTCACGGACAAGATCGGCCTTCAGGCGTGGGGACTGGTCTCCGCGCGCGACGAGACGTCCCCCGGGGCGACGACGGACAGCGACCTGGATCAGTGGCGGGCTCGGCTCGACCTCAACATCAAGTTCTGACGCGTTGTCGAGCGCAGCTACGGGTTCGCGCCGACCGACCGCGCGGCGGCGGCCTCCCGGGCGACGAGGTCCCCGATCTCGCTCGTCCGCATGGCGCCGGCCTGGAGCGAGGGGATCCGGCCGCTCGCGAGGAGGTCCGAGACGACCTGCTCGATCCGCGCGGCCGCATCGCGCTCGCCGAGGTGGTCGAGCATCATGGCCCCGGCGAGGATCGCCGCGATCGGGTTCGCCTTGTTCTGCCCCTTGTACTTCGGCGCCGAGCCGTGGATCGGCTCGAAGACCGATACTTGCCCGGGGTGGATATTTCCGCCCGCGGCGATTCCGAGACCGCCCTGAAGCACGGCGCCGAGGTCGGTGATGATGTCGCCGAACATGTTCGTCGTCACGATCGTGTCGAACCCCTCCGGGTTCCGCACCATCCACATGCAGCAGGCGTCCACGAAGGCGTTGTCCTTCTGCACCTGCGGGTACTCCCTCCCGACCTCGTCGAAGACGCGCCGGTAGAGGTCGTGCGCCCGCACCGCGTTCGCCTTGTCCACGAGCGTGAGCTTCTTCCGCGGACGCGCCGCGGCGAGCTCGTACGCGTAGCGGATGATCCGCTCCGTGCCCTTGCGCGTGTAGATCATCTCCTGCGCGGCAACCTCGTCCGGAGTCCCTTTGTTCTCGAAGCGCGGCTTCGAGCGGTAGGCGTCTTCGGTGTTCTCCCGGACGACGACGATGTCGAGGTGCTCGGGTTTCTTGCCCTTGAGCGGACAAAGGTGCTCCGCGTAGAGCTTGATCGGCCGCAGGTTCACGTAGAGGTCGAGGTCGAAGCGGAGCCGCCCCACGATCCCGAACTCGAGGAAGCCCGTCTCGAAGCGCGGGTCGCCGATGGCTCCAAGGAGCACCGCGTCGAGCTGCCGGATCTCCGAGAACGCGGAGTCGGGGATCAGTTCCTTCGTCTTCACGCAGTGGTCCGCGCCGAAGGGGTAGTCGACGAGATCGAGCCCGAATCCGAAGAGCTCCGCCGCGCGGCGCAGGATCTTCACCCCCTCCGCCGTGACTTCCGGTCCGATGCCGTCGCCGCCGAGCACGCCGATGCGGTGGGTCGTCATACCTTGGCGATCTTCCTCTTGATGTAGTTCATGAGTCCGCCCGCGTCGATGATGGCGCGGATCTCGGGCGGGTAGGGCGGGATCGCCGCCTTCGCGCCGTTCGTGAGGTTGCGAAGCTCCCCCTTCTCCAAGTCGATCTCGACCTCGTCGCCCTTCGCGCATTTCGACGCGAACTCCGGCGACTCGACGATGGGCAGGCCGATGTTGATGCAGTTGCGGAAGAAGATCCGCGCGAACGAGTTCGCCACGACGCAGGAGACCCCCGCGGTCTTGAGCCCCATCGGCGCCACCTCGCGCGACGAACCGCAGCCGAAGTTGTTCCCGCCGACGACCACGTCGCCCGATCTCACCTCCCCGGCGAAGGCGGCATCGAGATCCTCCAGCACGTGCTTCGCCAGCTCCTTCGCGTCCGTGATGTGGCAGTAGCGTCCCGGCATGATCACGTCGGTGTCGACGTTGTTCCCGTACTTCCAGACTTGTCCGCGGAGGCTCATAGCACACCAAAAGTTGACAGGGAGGTTTTGGTGTTGGGGGCCGTGCTTCGGGACGCGGCCGCGGAGAGTCATGGCACCGCGACCCGGGACGGCGTGAGGACCGAATCGGGATGCACGATCGTGCCGGCGACGGCGCTGGCGGCCGCGACCGCCGGGTTCGCGAGGAAGGTCTTCGCGTTCACGTGGCCCATCCGTCCGACGAAGTTGCGGTTCGTCGTCGAGAGGCAGGACTCGCCGTCGGCGATCACGCCCATGTGGCCGCCCACGCAGGCGCCGCACGTCGGGGTCGAGACCGCCCCGCCCGCGACGACGAAGGTCTCGATGATCCCCTCCTTCAGCGCCTGGAGATAGACGCGCTGGCTCCCCGGGACGACGATGAGGCGCGTCCTCGGGTGGACCTTCCGCCCGCGCAGGATCTCCGCCGCCAGCCGCAGGTCCTCGATCCGGCCGTTCGTGCACGAGCCGATGAAGACCTGGTCGAGCCGCACCTTCGGGACCGCGCTCACCGGAACCACCTGGTCCGGCGACGGCGGGCAGGAGACCTGCGGCTCGAGTCCCTCCACGTCGAACTCGCGCGTCTCCCCGAACGGCGTCCCCGGGTCGTCGCGGAGCGGCGCGAACTTCCGGTCCCGCGCCGGGGTCGAGCGCAGGTACTCCATCGTCGTCTCGTCCGGCTCGATGTAGCCGCACTTCCCGCCCATCTCCGCCGTCATGTTGCACATCGTGAACCGGCCCGTCATGTGCAGCGCCTTCACCGCGCTCCCTTCGTACTTCACGCACTTGTACCGCGCGCCCTCGACGGAGAGGTTCTTGACCGCGAAGAGGATCAGGTCCTTCGCGAAGCAGTGGCGCCCCGGCCGGCCCTCGAAGACGAGGCGGATCGAGTCGGGGACTTTGAGCCAGATCTCGCCCGTGATCCACGCGGCCGCGAGATCCGTGGAGCCGACGCCGCACGCGAAGGCGCCGACGGCGCCGTACGTCACCGTGTGCGAGTCGCCCCCGATGATGAGCTGCCCCGGAAGCGTCAGCCCCTCGTCGGGCAGGACCGTGTGCTCGATCCCGCCGCGGCCGACCTCGAAGTAGTGCGGGATCTCCTGCTCCCACACCCACTCGCGGAGCTTCTTGCAGATCTCCGCGGTGCGGATGTCCTTCGCGGGCGTGAAGTGGTCCGGGACGACGACGATCCCTTCGGGGTTCCAGACCTTCGTGGCGCCGACGCGGCGGAACTCCTCGATGGCCGCGATGCCGGAAAGCTCGTTGGCGAGGGCGACGTCCACGCTCGCCGTGACGATCTGCCCGGGGCGGACCTCCTTGAGGCCCGCGTGGGCGGCGAGGATCTTCTCGATCAGGTTCATCCGAATCCAACATAGCGGCGCCGTCGAAACCCGGCAAGCCAAATCACGGCGCGGGACCGGCGCGCCGCGGCGAGCGCCCCTTGACAAATGTAAGTTATGAAATATAATCTATGATCGAAGGGGAGAGAGGTTTCGCCAGGGGGAACGAGAGAGGGGGAACGCATGTCCGCCGCCGCCAAGAGGCCGCCCGTCTTCGCCATCGCCGCCGCCGCCGTCGCCGTCACCGCGATCGTCTGGTTCGTCTTCGTCCGCGGGAGTTCCGACGCCCCCGCCCTCCAGTCGGCCTTCCCGGCCGTCGCCGCCCTGAACGACGGCGCGCCCCCGAAGAACGACGCTCCGCCGGAGAGGCGCCCGTCCCCCTTCGTCGCCCCGCAGGACGCCGCCGTCGCCTCCGTCCGCGACCTCTGCGCCTCCGAGAAGTGGACCGACGCGCGCGCCGCGATCGCGCGCCTCTTCGCCGGCGACCTGCCCGACGAGTCGCGCGCGGAACTCGCGACCCTCGCCGGCCGCGTCCACGACCGGCTCTTCGCGCCGCCGGGCGCCCCCGACCTCGAGCTCTACGAGATCGTCTCCGGCGACAACCTCACGAAGATCGCCCAGCGATTCAAGCACCTCAAGGGGTGCTACGGCGCGATCATGGTCCTCAACGACATCAAGGACCCCAACGCGACCCTCCGCCTCGGCCGGAAGCTCCGCGTCCCGAAAGGCGCGTGGTCCCTCGTCGTCGACAAGTCCCTCTTCACGCTCTGGATCTGCTACGAGGGCGCGCCGATCCGCTCCTACCGCGTCGCCATCGGCCGGGATGAGAAGACCCCCGCGGGGACCTTCACCGTCGGCAACAAGAACCCGAAGCCGGCCTGGTACCCGCCGCAGGAGATGATCGCGGATCTCAAGAAGGACGGCGTCCCGATCCCCATCCCCTACGGCCACGCGAAGAACCCGCTCGGCGAGTACTGGATCGCCCTCGACCACAAGGAGCACCAGGGGCTCGGCATCCACGGGACGAACGACCCCGCCTCCATCGGCACGCGCGCCTCCAACGGCTGCATCCGGATGGACAACAAGGAAGTGATGATGATCGCGTGGACCGCGGCGCCGGGAACGGCGGCCACGATTGTGGAATAGAGGAGGGGATCATGAAACGACTTGCACTCGCCTTCTGCACCGCCGGAATGATCGGCTGCTCCGCGAGTTCTCCCTCTCGGTCGGGCAACGTCGAACCGATGGTTCGATTCTCCTACTCCGAAACCATCGCCCCGAACGGAGCCGAGGAGACTTCGTTGAAAGTCAACCCCGCTCCCGGCGAGAACGCGGGGCCGTCCCGCGTATCGTGGAGTCGGAGCGCCAAGAGGGGCACCGTGGAGATCAGCATCTCCGGTACGGCCCGCGAAAGCCGACTGGTCGACACGATCCGGAGCTATGCTTCCCTCCTCTGGACGCTGAATCCCTCTTCCGCCAGGAGGGCCCGCGCGTCCCTGGAGGAGATCGACAGGCGAATCCTTCTCTCGACGCTGAATCTCCCTTCCGCCAACAGGGCCCGCTTGTCCTTGGAGGAGATCGACAGGCGAATTCAGTGGGGAGGCTGGTTCTGGCCGTTCTGAGCGACGAGGCTCAGAGTCCGCGCCGGAACCCCTCGACGACCTCGCGCGGCATCTCGCGCCCCGTGAAGAGCCGGAACTGCATCGCCGCCTGGCGGACGAACAGCTCCACGCCGTCCACCGTCTCCGCCCCCGCCGCCCGCGCCTCCCGCAGGAATCGCGTGTCGCGCGGCGTGTAGACGACATCGAAGGCTCTCATCCCCGGCCGCCACGCCTCCGGGGGGAACGGCGACTCGTCCGAGTTCATCCCGACGCTCGTCGCGTTGACGACGACCTCGGCGCCCGCGTCCCCCCGCCGCTCCCACGCCACCGCCTCGCGGCCGAGCGACTCTCCCCGCCGGCTCGACACGGCCATGCGCGCGCCCGCGCCCGCGAGTCCCCACGCGACCGCCCGCGCCGCTCCGCCCGAGCCGAGGACGAGGACCCGCTTCCCCGCGACGGGGCCGACCGCCTCCGCCGCCGCGGGCGCGTCCGTGTTGTGCCCTTCCAGGACGCCGTCCCGCACGACCACGGTGTTCACGGCTCCCGGCTCCCCGAACCCCAGCAGTTCCGCCGCCTTCTCCTTGTGCGGGATCGTCACGCTCACGCCCCGCAGCTCGAGCGCGGAGACGAGTTCGGGCAGGAGCGCCGCGTCCTCGAGGGGGATCTTCACGTACCGCGCGTTCATGCCGAGCGCCCGGAAGGCCGCGTTGAAAAGCGCCGGGCTCCGCGAATGGGCCACCGGGCGGCCGACGACCGCGTACGCCTCCGTGCTCCCGTCCACGCCCCCGAGATCCGAAACCGGCACCTGCCCCGGCGCCGTTTCCGCGCCGGCGCAGAGCGAGGCGTACGTGAGCGATCCTCCGAACCGGCGGTAGAGGATCCGCAGCGCCTCTCCCGCCTCCCCCATCGCGACCACGGCCGACGGAACGCCCATCGACTTCTGGAGGCGGACGCACCGCGCGAGATCCGCCGCGCCGCGGGCCGTGACGGCGATCTTGACGAGGTCCGGCTCCATGGCGCGCATCTTCGCCGCGATCCGCTCCAGGTCCGCGGGGACCCCGGAGAAGTCGTGGTACGACAGGAGGAGCCTCGTCCCGCCGCGCGCGAAGTCCTTGTACGCCTCGAACTCCACGTCGACCCAGTCCGCCCCGGCCGCGCACGCGGACTCGAGGAGCCGCACGCGCCCCTCCTCGGTGCCCGCCCACCGCCCGCCCTCCCACGCGGGCCGCACCGTGACCACCACCGGCAGGCTCTTGCGCGCCGCGATCTCCGGGAGCTCGCCCGGATCGTCGAGGAAGTCGCCGCGGATCTCGACGAGATCGGCGCCCGCGCGGCGCGCCTCCTCCATGCCGGCGAGGGCCTGCGCGGAGTTGCGGGAACCGAGGGAGACGCAGATCACTCGCCCCACTTCCTGCCGGATTTCCGCTCCCACCACTCTCGGAAGCGCATCACGGCGGCGCGGTTCGCGTCCGCGGAGGCGCGCGGGTCGTACCCGAAGGACTCCCCCGCCGCCGGCTCGAGGTGGCGGACCGCCGCGTGGCGGACGTACGGATCGTCGTCCTCCAGCGCGGCGACCACGGCGCGCAGCGCCTCGGGGGTCCCGATCGCGGCGAGCGTCGCGATCGCGTTGCGCTTCAGGTTCGTGTTGCGCTCGCTCCGGTCCCGCAGGAGCTGCGACAGCGGCTTGACCGCCACCGGCGACCGGAACGCGGCCAGCACCCGCAGGAGGAGGCTCTTCTCGAGGACCCGCAGGTCCTCGCCGTAGAGGGCCAGGACCGCCTCGGCCGCCTCGTCGACCTGCGCCGCGGTCAGATGTCCCCGGAGCGCCGCCGCCGACTCCGCCGCCGCCAGCCGCACCTCGCGCTCCCCGGCGCCGAGCCCCTTCAGGAGCGCCGGCACGGCGCGCGCGTCGCCCACCTCCCCGAGGATGCGCAGGACCGCCGCGTGCCGCGCGGTCTCGTCGCGCCGGTCCTGCGGCTCGCGGTCCTGGATCCGGGCGATCGCGGAACGCACGCGCCAGGCGACCTCCGCGTCGGACGCGTTCTCGTGCTCCTGGAGGTGCTTGATCGCATGACGGTCGAGCTTCGCGAGGGCGCGCATCGCCTCGTCGCGCTTCTTCCATTCCCGCTCCGAGAGCGCCCGGACAAGTTCGGCCACGCGGTCGCGCAGCCCCGGCGGCTCGCCTTCCAGGGCCTGAAGGAGGTGGGGCACGGCGGCCGCCCCGGCGCCGCGCAGCGTCTCTTCGGCCGCCGAGCGCACGGCCGGGTCGGGGGAGGGGAGCCGCTCGATCGCCCTGCGGATCTCGGCTTCGTCCTGCGGGAGCAGGAGCGCGAGGAGGAGGGTCCGCATCACTCGAGCTGTTGGATGTAGTCCACGAACTCCTTCTCGAGCTCCTGCAGGTCCTTGCCGAGATGCGTGCGGATCGCGCGCTCGAACCCTTCCTTGCCCCCGCGACCCTCGAGCTCGAGCCGGAAATACTCGTCGAAGGCCCGCCGGTAGTTCCCGCCCCGGGCGCGGAGGAAATAGACGAGGGCCCACGATTCCGCGTAGAAGACCTGCGCCAGCCGCGTCGCCATCAGGTCGTCCGCCCGGCGCTGCTCGCGGTACCACGACCAGAAGCCGTCGATCGTCATCCCCGTGAGCACCGCCAGCGGCGTGAAGGTCCGCTTCTGGTCGAGGATCGCCTGCTTGACGGCCGGGAGACGCAGCCGGTTCACCTCGGGATCGAGGAAGATCTGCCCGTCCCCCGTCCTGCGGAACCCCTCGAAGTACGTCCCGAGCCCCTCCTGGAACCACTGCGTCGTCGAGGCGCTCCCCTCCCGGCCCAGGCGCTTCGTGTAGCAGTGGACGAGCTGGTGGACGCCCTCGTGAAGGATCACCTCGAACGGCGCCATCGGGTCGTGATAGGTGACGATCCGGCCCCGCGTGAACTCGTAGACGCCGCGGATCTGCGGCGAGTGCTCCTCCCCGTCGTTCACCCGGCGCGTGTACGCGTCGTAGCTCTCCCGCGAGGAGAGGACCACCACCGCCAGCACCTCGTCGATCTCCGGGAGCTCCACCGCCGAGGCGAACTCGCGCCGGAAGAAGTCGTGCAGCTCCGTCAGCCGCGAAGCGTACTCCTTGATCACGACGTCGGCCGAGTAGCGTTCCCCGCGCTCCACCGCGACGAGGAAGGGACGGCCGTCGTCCTTGAATCGGATCCGGTCGAAGCCGAACTCCTCGCGCAGGCGAAGCTTGCTCTGGGTGAGCCGGTCGTTCCAGTCGATGAAGACGGGATGGTTGGCGGGCGCGTTCTTCTTCGACTCCGGTTTCGGCTGCGCGGGAGGGAGCGCGGCGATCGGCCCGGGTTCGGAGCGGGATCCGGAGCGGAGGAGGAAATAGAGGCCCGAAGCGAGGGCGGCGGAGACCACGAGGGCGGCGCCGACCTGCATCCCGGCACGGCGGAGCTGCCCCGGCCGCGCCGCGGCCGCCGGACGGACCTCCCGCGGGACCGCCAGGATCGCGGTGCACGAGGCGCATCGGAGGCGCGTGCCCGACGGGACGCCGGAGACGTCGAACCGCTTCCCGCAGTACGGGCAGCGCACCAGGCGAACCGCCATACGTCCTCCCCCGCGGCGGCCGTCCCCCGCCCTGCCGGCCACGGGAACCCGTGAGCGAAGTCTAGCACACGCCCGCGCGCGGAGCAAGATGGGAATGGGGAAATCGATCCCTCCATTCCATCAGGCCCCACTCCTCGCGCAACGTCCCCGGCCGTCCGGCGCCGGAGAACGCGCGGCCGTCCTTCGTGCGCCGGTTCGGCGGCGCGGACGGAAGCGTCGCGAAGGCGTCGCGCGCCGCGGCCGCCTCCTCCGGCGATCCCGCGGCCACCGCCATCGGCAGGACGACGTTGGCCACGAGTTCCGCCTGGCGCTGGGAGCCGATGAAGCCCGGGGCGAACGGCCTCGCCGGCCGGGCGAGGTGCGGTACGTGAGGCGCTTCCGTGCCGACGCAGGCCAGCCAGCGCGCGGCGCCGGCGATCCGCCGCTCCGGCCGGTTCGCGGGCCTCACGCCGCGCCGCCGCCACGCGAGCCCCCGCGCGGCGCCGCGGAGCCGCGCCTCGATCCCCTCCGCCGGGAGTCCCCGGAGCGACGGGAGCGGAACGAGCCGCGCCAGCTCCTCGAACGGCGCCCGGTTGTGCTTGTACCCCAGCGCGATCATGACCTCGCGGTAGAACACCTCCGCCGCGTGCGCCGCCGCCAGGAGCCGCCGCAGCCGCGCGACCCGACGGTCGAACCTCGTGTCTCCGAGCCGTCCCAGTTCGTCCCGGTCGATGCGGCTTTCCTCTTCGGCGACGATCGCGGGATCCAGATAGGGAGCGAGGATCATCTCCGCGATCCCCCCGGGCGACGCCTTTCCCCGCTCCAGCGCTACGTGCAAGACGACCGAATCGTACGCGCCGTCGCGGCCGTGACCGTGCGCCCTCCAGCCGTCCGTGGTGAGATGGAGCTCGACGTCGCCCGCCACCGACCGGCCGTCGATCCGGAGGACCGCCCCGCGGAAATCCGGCCCGCCCTCGACGCTCCGAACCCCCGGGAAAACGACGACGAGGGGGCGCGCGTCCTCCGTCAGGAGCCCCTCCTGCCGGAAGAGACGCCGCTCCCACGCGAATTGAAGATCGCGCTCGCGCATCAACTCTCAGCCTTCAGCATTCAGCCTTCAGCATTCAGCCTTCAGCATTCAGCCTTCAGCATTCAGCCTTCAGCATTCAGCCTTCAGCATTCAGCCTTCAGCATTCAGCCCGCCGTAGAAGACCGACGGCTGAGGGCTGACGGCTGAGCGCTGACAGCTAGGCCGGCTGCGCGTCCCCCTCGTCCGGATGCTCCTCCAACCCGTGCCCCTGAAGGTGCTCCAGGATCTCCTTCACCACCTCTTCCAGGGGCCGTCCGTCCGTCTGCACCACGACGTCCGCGGCGCTCTGATAGTAGGGGCGGCGGAACTCCACCTGCGCGCGGATCTCCGTGAAGATGTCCTTTCCCGTGAGCGAGGGACGCCGGTTCTGCGTCGCCGGATCGGACTGGAACCGCTCGTAGGCGCTCTCCGCCCCGACTTCGAGGAAAAAAACCCGGCTGTTCCTCTTCAGGTTGCGGATGTTCTTGTAGCGCAGCACCGCCCCGCCGCCCGTCGCGATCACGATCCCGTCCCGCCGGGAGAGGTCCGCGATCGCGTCGCTCTCCAGCATGCGGAAGTAGCTCTCCCCCGCGATGTCGAAGATCTCCCGGATCGAGAGGGCCGTCTTGCGCTCGATGTACTCGTCGCAGTCCACGAAGTCGCACTTCAACCGCTCGGCCAGCGTCCGCCCGACGCTCGACTTCCCCGCGCATCGGAACCCGACGAGGACGACGTTCACCCCGTCAGACTCCTCTCCGGGCCGCATCGCGCCCGGCCATTCCTCGCACCGCTCCTTCCAACGGACATCGGTGAGCCCCCATGGAGTCTCGCGGGGTTCACTTCGTCCTCCGCCGGGAGCGGGTCCGCTCCGGCCGCAGGAGGACGACGCCCGGCGACTCCGGGCTCCCGAACGCCCCGTTGAGCGCCCCCGCCTCCTTCTTCCCGATGGAGCCCTTCGCCAGCGCGACCTCGCACGAGAGGCGACCGAGGTCCGAATAGAGCCCGGCGAGCGCGGGCAACCGCTCCCGGATCGCCGCCGCGTGGCGCGCCACCGTCGCCGCGTCGCCCCGCTCGATCGGCCCCGAGAGCGCCGCCGGGATTCCGATCCGCGAGACGTTCTCCACGGTCCCGCGGGCCAGGACCGCGAGCGCCGGGAGCGCCTCGGTCCGCGGTACGCCCGCCGCCTCGAAGAGCCGCAGCGCCGCCTCGAGGATCGCGACGAGGTAGTTCGAGGCGAAAACCGCCCCCGCGTGATAGAGCGCCTTCCCCTCCGTCCTCACCCGGAGCGGCACGCCGCCGATCGCGCGCACCACCGTCTCGAGCTCCGCCGCGGCCTCCCCCTCGACCGCGCAGAAGGTCCCCGGAAAGGACTCCGCCGCCCCCGCCGGGTCGGCGAAGCTCCGCAGCGGATGGATCGCTCCCGTGCGCGCCCCGCGCGCGCGCGGCGCGGCGAGGATCTCGGAAGAGCGCGCCCCGGAAAGGTGCGCGACGACGGATCCGCGGACGTCTCCAAGCCCTTCGGCCACCTCCTCGATCCGGTCGTCGGGAACGGCCAGGAGCACCAGGTCCGCCGCCGCCGTCCTCGTCGAGGGCGTGCCGACCCCGATGAAGCGCGCCGCGTCCCGCGCGCGGTCCGTCGAGCGGCTCACGACGGCGGCGATCGCGTACCCCGCCCGCGCCAGGAGCCGCCCCATCGCCCGCGCGGCCTGCCCCGTACCGATGATGCAGACGCTCTTCATGGGGACCGGGAGATGACGGAGACGGGGAGCTGTCGGAGAACGGGAGACCGCCTCATCTTCCTCATCTCCTCATCCCCGAAAAAAAAACGACGACCTCCACCCTTGCCGTCAGGGTAGACCTTCCGAACCTTGCCAGTCCAGAAGGGACGCGGCCCCGCAGGTCCCGGACTCCCCCTCCTCCCGGCAATCGCCCGTGGCGAAGGAGGCACGCCGTCGCTCCGCGGAAGTCACGCGCCCGATACGCTGTAGTCAGGTTCCGGTATTACCCTTAACGGGCACGGCAGAGGTCGTCGCCCTCGAATTATACCCCTCGCCCCGGCCGGCGCAACAACCAATTTCCGGCATGCCGCTCTTTGCGGCGGGCTCGTGAATTCTCTTGACGGGTTGAAGGGTTTCCTTACGATACTCCCGTCTAGGATAGCGGTCGAACTGGAGGGGTTGTCATGGCCAAGAAACTCGCGCGGGTCGTCGCCCTCGCGCTCACCGTCTCCTTCTTCACCGGCTGCGCCCGCGGAGGCGAAGGTCTCTTCGACCGCGTCTGGAAGCATCTCCAGTGGCATCTCCTCGGTGCCTACAAGGACCTCGTCGAGCTGCACAAGGAGATCGACCGCTACATCTTCAACCTCGACGAGCGCAACCCGGACCGGTACTAGTGGTGAGCGAGCCGCAGGTGAGTCGAACCACCAGCCGGCGCGTTGTCAATAGTCGGCGCGCTTCCTCAGCCCCCGCGTCTCCCCCGCCTTCTCCACGCCGATCTTGAAGTAGACGACGCCGCCCTGTTCCACGATGTCGGTGAGGTAGACTCCCGCAGGACTCGCGGGTGCCGTCGCCGGCGTGAAATCGCGGTTATAGAAACTGGGCCACGGGATCTCCTCCGGCTCGACGAGCGATGCGTTCGTCACCTTCCTCCCGTGGGACTCGACGAGGTCGATCGCGCCGCCGCGGCGCACGCGCCAGATGAGGAGCCCGGTCCCTTCGAGGTCCGAGTCGAACCCGATCCTCTGCCGGTTCTCGAGATAGATCGAGTCGCCGCCGTCCGGATCGACGAGAATCCTCACCGCCATCGTCGGGTCCTTCTCGATCGCGGCGAGCTTGAGCCACTGCGCCTCGCCCGCGCGAACCGTGGTCACCTTCGCCCACCCGAGCCGCTCCTTGCACCAGAGGCAGAGATGGAACGGCCGGTGGACGCCGCTCTCTCCGCCCCCCATGTGCCCGACCGCCATCGTGCACCACTTGCCGATCCCCGTCGCATGGTTCTTCCCGTACTGGTCGGGGAGCCCGAGCATGTGGCCGAACTCGTGGACGTGCACGTTGATCGCGTTGAAGTGGCGCCCGCCCTCCGCGGTGAGGTAGTAGGGCAGCGTCCGCCCTCCGGCGCGGATGTTCGCCCGGTGCGGCCACAGGAGCCGCGGTCGCAGGTACGTCTGCCGCCCCGCGTAGAGGAAGACGATCCCGTCGAGGCCGTCGAGGCACTCTTCCCCGTCGCGCCGCCGCACGAGATCGAGCGCGCGCGGCAGGAGCTTGCGCGCCGCCTCCCGGTGACCCATCGGCTTCTCCTCGAAGTACGCGCGCGGCTCGTCGAGCGTGACCCAGTCGAACACCCGCCCCGTCACCGCGAGCTTCCCGCCCGAGTTCTCGGCGGTGAAGTCCGCGAGGCTCCCGTAAACGCGCTCCCCGGACGGACCCGTCCCCGTGTACTCGCCGCGCGAGAAGAGCAATCTCTCGAAATCGGTCCGGGTGAAGGCGGGGTTGCGGGCGCAGTCCGAAAACTCGAAGAGGACGAGCCCGAGGCGGAACGCGGACTTCCGCCACGGCACGAGCATCCCGGACGACTTCGCGCCGAGGGCGACCTGGAAGACCAGTTCCTCCCCGTCCCGGTCCGCCACGACCTCGACCGAATCGCCCGGCCTCCGCGCCGCGATCCGCCGCGCGAGCGCATCGTAGTCCCCGACCTCCTTGCCGTCGAAGCGGAGGATCCGGTCGCCCGGCCGGAGGCCCGCCTGCCCCGCCGGCCCGTCCTCCGGCACGTCGGCGAGAAGGACGCCCCGCTCCCGTTCGTCCGCCTCTGCCGGGGAGACGCCGAGGTGGGCGCGCTCCCGCGGTGAGGTTTCGCGCGGAGCCTCGACGCTCTTCGCCTCCGCGGGGAACTTGTACTTCGTGGGATCGATGGGGTCGTCGTCGGCACGCGCGAGGGCCGAGAGCAGCAGGACCGCGAGCGCACCACGCATGCGGAGATGATACGCGCGGGCGGCGGGCGGGGTTGGTCAGAACCCCTTCACGCTCCCCGCGTTCTCCCTCGTGATCCTCACCGTCGGCAGGATGATCCGCTTCGGCACGCTCTCCCCGCGCAGGAGCTTCACCGCCGCCTCGATCGCCGCCGGCCCGGGGCGCGGATAGTCGAACGTCGCGTGGATCTTCCCTTCCTGGATCATGTCGATGCACGATTGCTGGCCGTCGATCCCCACGAAGATCATCTCCTTCTCGCGCTTCGCCGCCTCCGCCGCCCGGTACGCCCCGATCGCCATCTCGTCGTTGTGCGCGTACACGCAGTCGATCCTCGGCGTCGCCTGCAGGAGGTCCGCCATCTTCGTCATCGCGAGGTCGCGCTTGTAGAGGGCGTGCTGCGACGCCACGATCCGGATCTCGGGGTACGACTTCAGCGCCTCCACGAAACCGTCGTGCCGCTCCAGCGTCGCCGTCGCCCCCTCCGTCCCCTGGATCTCGACGACCGTGCCGCGCCCCTTGAGCTGCTCCGCGACGTACGCGCCCGCGGCCTTCCCGATCTCGAAGTTCGACGCCCCGATGAACGTGTGCTACGAGTCGCCCAGGATGTTGCGGTCGATCACGAGGGTGACGATCCCTGTCGACACCGGTCCACACCGTGCTGCTCAGGCGTCGCCGGGCGGAACGAGATGGGGGTGTTTCTTGCGGAGCCAAGTCAGAACCTCCTTCTCCAGAAGCTCGACCTTCCCCACGAGTTCCTCCACATCCTCCTTGCCGATCGTCCCCGTCACCTCGTACTCGACCTCATGCCTCCTGCGGCGGGTGAGCGAAAGGTAGCTTGCCAGTTCACGTGTCGATGAGCCCAGTGTGTACTCGACCGATTCCACCTGCCTTTGGTGTTGGTTCGAGCCCTTGGGTACTTGGAACCCCTCTGCCGCAAGAGCCAAGGAGCAGAGCGAGCGGGCGGCGTTGTAGGCAAGGATGTACCTGGCGGCGCAAATTGGATGGCTACGCCCGGGAATCCCTTGACACTTCTGACGGCCTCGAATAACGGACCAACCCGTACTTCTTCAAAGTCTCCTTCGCCGCCACCCACCACGCGGCGGTCGGCGTGAGCTTGTTG